>JAZDQB010000010.1:0-22529 GCA_043797205.1 Candidatus Woesearchaeota archaeon | reverse complement strand
AAAACAATTCATATCATTGCAACTAGAACTGTGCAGGAAAGAAGATATAGTTCCAATCAGTACTATTACGGCCAGAATAAATCCTACTGCTCCTAAAATAAATCCGGCAATAGCTAGACCTCTTCCCGAATTAAAGCCTTTGTTAATATTAACCAGCGCTAATATTCCAAATACAATAGCCAGTACCACCAAAATCCAGCCAAAAAAGGGAATCCATCCCAGTAGGATTGAAAAAATACCTAGAACTAAAGAAGCAATAGCAAATCCGGATGTCTTTTTCGTTTTATCTTCCGGATTTCTGGTTAATACACCAATAATCCCGCCAGACCAAAAAGATTTAGTTTTGTCATTCATTCTCTTCACCTCCGAGGGGAGAGAAACTCAAATCTTTTTTTACTGTAGCCAGTCTATCAAAGTAAGAGAAAGCTCGGGAGATCTTTTCAATTTCTTCTGCCGCACCTCTCATCTTTTCAGTTACCGGTTGGACTAATGTTTTCAAATTATCTTTTAATCCTTTAAGTATTGGTGAGGTTTCAAAGGTAGGAATATTAATCACTTTTTCCTGGGGATTCATCTCTTGTAATAACTGCATTCTAACTTCAAGACAGGTAATAGAATCCAAACGCTTCTGATAAGCAAAAACGTTCCTGTTCCTTTCGGCTGATAAAGATTCTCTATAACTCTCATAAGCTTTTTTATTATCGCCTTGCCACTTAGATAATGTTCCTAACTGCCACAGGGCATCAGGATTGCTGCTATCTGCATCTAAAACATCATCCAATTTACCTTGCAACTTCTGTATCTTTTGATCATAATCACTTTTAAGTTTGGCTACATCTTCTGAAGAAGCTCCTTTCTTCAGAGCCTCTTGATAATCGTTTTTAGCATTAACTACATCCAAACCCAAAGGTCTGGTTTCTTCAAACTTATTTTGGGCATCTGTCTCCATAGGATCAATAAAATAACGGGCGGGAAAATCCACTTCATAATGTTTCTTAATTGCGGCAACTTCTTCATCATGCTGACGATGTGATGCTTGTACTACTGATTCCATTAACTGGGCAGAATCATCTGCATCGGGAGTTAGTTGCTGGTCCAACTGTTTTTCAAGCGGAGTTGATCCGGTTCCACTCTTTGGTGCAGTTTCACTTTCTTTCTGGCTTTCTTGTTTTTTAAAATCTTTTATTTTTTGCAACGTTTCTTGAGCTGCTTTTATATCAGCAGTATAATAATCAAGCTTTTCTTTATCACTTTTAGACTTCCAAGTATTGTAACACACATCATTATGCGAAGTTCCGTCCAAACAATTATTAAATTCTGTTTGGATTTGTTGTTGATACGGTTCATATCCTACCCATCTAGTAGACTTATCGGTATTATAATCTTCTTGTAATTTTAGAACTTGGAAATAAAGATTATCATAATTCTTTCGTGTTTGTTGTACTTCTCTCGTAATTTGGTAATCTAATTGATTACCTTGATTGAGCAAGGCGCAAGCTCCTTTAGTGGTATATTGATCTGTTGCTTCATAAGAACAATCTTGGATATTCGGTTTGTGTACGCCATATTCATCATATCCTTCTACATCAGAAGTAGATAACGGTTCTGCTTCATCCATCGCTTTCTGCAACTGGTCACATTGAGCTTCACTAAACTTACTAGTTCCGCCCCAGCGACATTGGTTATCATCCCATTGCTTCCTTAATTCTTCATAAGTTCCGGAAGTGGAAGTAGTAGTTGTTGTTGTAGTTGTAGGAGTAGAAGTTGGAGTACTCGTACTAGGTGCCTTTACCGGCCCGGCATTATAATTTGGATCGGGGATGCAACTTCCGTCAAAATTAGTCATTTGTCCTTCTGGGCAAGCTCCCACCAGACAGACAAAACAGAGCAGAAATACCCCTAAAGTAATGATCAACCTCTTTTTCATAACATTAAGCAATATTTTGAGGTTTAAATATCTTTTTATGGAGATTACTTCAAAGAAAATTATTGGCCAGGCGAGTGGTTTTCCAAAGATGACCAATAAGGGAGTAAAGTATATATACTAAAAAATTATCTTTACTCTTAATAAGAGGTGTATAGCTTGAGCCCGGAAAAGTCGAAAACAAACAATTTGAACTTAAGAGCATTAAAAACAAAAGAAGCCAAGATAGAAAAGTCAGTCGAAGCGGAATCAAAAAAAATATTAAAGTACGCTGGATTTTTTGAAAAATATTTTCTTAAATACTTTCTGATTTCCTTAGGCGCTTTGCTCGTATTACTCTTTATTATTTTATGGTTGACGGGAGTGTTTTCCTTCTGTGGAGATCTTTACTGCTCTGGAAAAGAATGTAATAGTGGATGTAAAGATTGTGATTCCGATAGTTGTGTAGACCAGACTTGCCAACCACAAGTAGGAGAGAATTGCAAAAATTCTCAGGATTGTGTTTGTGAAATCAATGAAGTATGTGGAGTAGAAAGGAACAATAGTAAAAGTAACGGCTGTTATGTTATGAAATGTGGAGATGGCTTCTGCGATGTCAAAGGAGAAAATAAGAACAATTGTTGTTTAGATTGTGGCTGTGAAGCGGGATATTCCTGTAGTAAACAAAAAAATGAATGTGTATTTCAAATTCCTGAACTGGGTTTAACCGCCAATTCTCTTCTGGCAGGAGTTTCTGCCAGTTCACTCTATTCCAACCGAGAGTTAATTGACGATAATGGTAAAAAGCATCCTTTATTATCATTAAAAATATTTAATAGTGGAACGAACTTAGCCAAAGACGTAAAATTAGCGCTTAAAATCGGACAATACACTGAAGAACAAAAAGAAAACATTGGGGATATTGAATCGGGTAAAAGTAAGGATTACGAATGGTATCCTACCCCCACCGAAAATATGCTGAACATTATGGATGATACCAGTGTGCTAATTAGTGTAGTCGCTAGTTTCGAAGACGAACACGGAAAAAGATATACTTCCACCGAAAGTATCCCCCTGACCATTGTAGGAAGAAGTAATTGGGGTACTTACTCTTCTTTTTCTCAGTTTGTTACTCCCATAGACGGAGTAGTAAGAATGGCCGTCTCTGCTGCTGGCACTTTCTCTACTCTTGATGATCAGGGAGTTCAAAATGCAGCTCGACAAATTTGGGATTTCCTTCGCGGACAGAATATTGATTACATCTCTGATCCTACCATGGAATACCGCCAATATCCTGCTGAAGTATTACAAAGGAAGAAAGGAGATTGTGATGATTTAGCTACTATGTACGTGGGATTATTGGAATCAGTAGGAATCAAAACGGCTTTGATTACTCACCCCGGACATATGTATGCGGCTTATTATGATAGCAAATATATCAATCCCATAGAAACAACTATGCTCACTTCTTCTTTTGAAGAAGCATATAATTATGGATTAAAAGAGTATAATGAACATGAAAAAGACCGGACCATCACTAAGGTAGAAGACGAATGGAAGAATAAGAACTTAAAAACGCCCGGATTTGTGGGAATTAACACTAATGAAGTGGAATTCCCGAACATTATCGTGCATCTTGCACACAGTTCAGAATGGGTCTGCACCAGCCAGGGGCAGTATGGATGTCAGCAATATGGTATAGCCGTCTATTGCGATCTCACTTTCGAAAACACTGGAACTGGGGAAGGACAGAAATGCGTTAATGTTTATACTTATGTGGATGAACGGTCGGTACAAAGTAAAGTAGCCTGTGAAAAAGTTGGACCGAAGGACAATTCTGATACCAGAGTAACTTATATTGGAGCACATGCCAATACTGCTTACAATTATCGCTGTGAAGTGAAGTAAACTGATTTGTTTAGCATCATAAGGTTGAAATCTATTCTATTATCTCTTTGAGAGCCGCAGGGGGACTTGACCCCTACGGGGATGCGGCTACAACAATAAATGTGACGGAGATTTCGAAGATGCTAAACAAATTGATTAAAAGGACAGTGTAGAGAAGAAAGAAGCGGACCCGAGGGGACTTTCAGTCAATTGTGACGTTTGAACCCCCGAGACCAAGCTTAGGAGGCTTGTGCCCTATCCAGGCTAGGCGACGAGTCCAAGAAGAAAGAAACGAAGTTTATTTTTATAGGTTTCCTCTCAAAAGGTTTTTATAGTTATTCCTATCCACTTCCCCTTATGAAGCATAAATTCATATCCATACAAGAAGCCATCAACCAAGGCAAAGGTTCAGTAGCCGTGCATGGTTGGGTACATCGAGAACGCGGTAGCAATAAACTAAAGTTTGTAGTACTGCGCGATTCTTCCAACATTATTCAATGTGTTTTTGAGCGAACTAATTTTGAAAATTCTTGGGATGAAATTGATCACTTACAGCTGGAAGCTTCTTTAGAAATCATGGGAGATATTCATGAAGATAAAAGAGCTCCTAGCGGATATGAGATTCAGGTAAAAGAGTACAAGTTGATCGGCAAGAGTGAAAACTTTCCCATCGCCAAGGATCAATCAGTAGAATTCTTAGCAGATAACCGACATCTGTACTTAAGAAGCCGGAAGATGACCGCTATCTTGAAGATTCGTTCTACCATATTCGGAGCTATCGATGAGTTTTTCAAAGGAGAAGGATTTTATGAGTTTCATTCTCCCATCTTCCAGGCAGTACAATGTGAAGGAGGATCAACTTTATTTCGAGTAGATTATTTTGGTAAGAAAGATGTCTTCTTGGCTCAAACTTGGCAGTTGTATGCTGAACCCGCTATTTTTGCACTAGAAAAAATTTATACTATCTCTCCCAGTTTCCGTGCCGAGAAAAGTAAAACCTCTCGTCATTTAACCGAATACTGGCATGCAGAAATGGAAATGGCTTGGAGCACTTTCAAAGATATCCAAGATTATGGAGAGAAATTGATCAAACATATGGTCAAAGCAGTTTTAGAAAAAAATCAAGCCGAATTAGAAATCCTCGGTCGAGATCCTAAAAAACTTGAGCCAACAGTAAAGAAACCATTTGTAAGAATGACTTATGATGAAGCCTTGAAGATACTTAAACAAAAATATAAGCAAGAGATTGAATGGGGAAAAGATTTACGTACAATTGAAGAAGATAATTTATCTAAACTTTATGACACCCCCATTATCTGTACTCATTATCCTAAACAAGTCAAGGCTTTCTATATGATTGAAGAGCCCGGAAAACCAGAAGTAGTGCAGGGATGCGACTTTATTGCTCCGGAAGGCTACGGAGAAATTATCGGTGGCAGTCAAAGAGAGCACGATATTGAAAAGATTAAAGAAAGATTGATTGAACAGGGAGAAGATCCTAAACAGTATGAATTCTATCTGGATACTCGACGTTATGGTTCTGTTCCTCATGGTGGCTTTGGATTAGGAGTAGAACGAGTGGTCTCTTGGATCTGCGGCTTGGATAATATTAAGGATGCCATCCCTTTCCCCAGGACCATGGAAAGATATAAACCTTAAGTAATTTTATTATTCTAATTTTAGATTAAATAGATATATTCTCAGGGATATAAATAATTAAATAATCTTCTCCCTAATTACTCAAGTATGACTAACCACTTTGAAAATATCTTAATTTGGGCCCTGCCCGCTAGCGGAAAATCAGAAGTAATGACTTTCTTGAAAGGATTAACACCCCGAGAACGCACCAACTTACACTTTGGAAAGTTTGTGGGCATTGATGATTATCCTCGAGTAGCTTCTTATTTTGAGATTGATGATGAACGAGAAGCGAACGGAAGAAGCCGTCGTGATACTCGCAGACAAACTTATGAGGATGGTGGATTCTTAAAGGCAACTACTTGGGATGATTTAGACCAAAACTTAAACTCCCAGTACGATAAGTTGCTGTTAAGAACGCCCCATTTACATGAAACGTCCACGATGATGATCGAATGCTCTCGAGGAGGAGCGGCAGAAGAGGGTTTTCCTTTAAGGCATGGTTATTACAACACTTTAAAAAATCTAAGTCGAGGAATATTAGAAAAAGCCGTTATTTTATACATTAAAGTAACTCCAGAAGAATCTCGTCGAAAGAATGATGAACGTTATGATCCAAAAGATCCTCACGGAATTTTATCTCATCGTGTTCCTACTAAAGTTATGCTTAATGATTACGGCTGTGACGATCTAGAATGGATGATGAGCCAAGCGGAACGGGCAGGATATGTACGAACCTCTTCCGGATTATCAATTCCGGTGGGAGTATTAGACAATCAGAATGACCTAACTAGTTTCGTACGCGAAAAAGGATTAGGTGAAGGAGAACGCTTACACAAAACGGACTTACTCTATCGAGCCTTGGCTAATGTGCTTCATCCTTTGTTTGAAAGATATCAAGCAAGGTAGATTTATCTTATCAGCTTTCCCGCAAACACATTATGCTTGTCTCTTGTAATCTTCACTTTAATCTTCTTCCCGGCCTTAAACAAACACTCTGGAACAGAGATACAACGATTCTTAGCTACAGCAATTATAGTGTGAGGAAATCTGTCCGGACATTTAACTTCTGCACTTACTATTTCATCTAACTCAAACGGCTTAGATAATTCTTTGGTCTTCCTAATCCCGAAATCTTCATGAGACAGTCTTAATTTCATCCCGCTTTTCTTCTCCAGATCAGAAATCATCTGATAGAACTCCTTCCATTCTAACGCCTTAGTAGGATTTCTGCCCGTTTTATAATTCAAGAAATTTTGAATTCCGATAAGTGGATGTTTCTCTCGCACTTTCAATCCCAACTCTTTCACAAACAGAACAATATCCAGCATATCCTGGTCATTATATCCCGGAACCAGTACTGGAGCAATCAGGATCTGCATCTTTTTAGAAGCAGCATAACAAATCATTTCCACCACATACTTTAAATTATAAGCTGCGCCAGCCATCTTATTAGCTAATTCTGGGTTTAAAGTGTCCAAAGAGATATTCAAACGTAATTTCTGGCATTTAGCCAGTTCATCAATCTGACTTTTAGTAACTAAAGTAAAATTAGTATCCATGGAAACTATCGTAATTTGTTTATTACTGTTCAAATCTTTAATCAACGGCAGCAAATCAGCATACAAAAATGGCTCGCCCTGCACCCCAATATGCACTTCTACCGGTTCTTGCACGAAATCCAGCAGTTTCTGCAATTCTCCTACCAAATAATCCTTTTCCATTACAAAATCAACTTTATTGGAGCTCTTTCCTTCTCCTACCGAACAATAAATGCAAGTAAGATTACAAGAAGTAATTGGTTTGATTTCAATCAGAGAAGTATTTCTGTAAACGATACCAAACTCTACACTTCCCATTAAAGGAATGCCAGAATTTTGATGGATATAAACAGCTTTATTTCCGTTGATAGAATTAATTAATTCATCAATATACTTAGCTAGAATAGAAGAAAACTTTAATTCTGCCCGCTTCTGATTCTTTTCGCTGAATTCTAAAGTGTGGGCATCTTTTAATTTGAATGCTCCGATCTCTTTCAGTTCGGCTAAAGGAATTTTAGTTATAAAAATATTTAACAGCTTTACAATTAAATCATCCTTTTTTAGTTCAAAAGCCAAAGTAGCAAACTTTAATTGGGCCATATCTATATCCTGTAGAAGCGGTTTTATAAAACTTTAGATTCTTCCCAACAAGTCTGCCTTAGAGATGATTCCTTTAATCTCTCCTTTCTCTGCTACCAGTAAGATCGAGCTGGTTTTGAGCAGTTCCAGCAGCATCTTCAATCCAGTTTCCTTAGAAACGATGGGCGGAGCTTCTTCCATCAAATCTCCTACTTTGATTGAAGTCATTCCGGTAGGATTTTCAGAAAATCTTTTTAGGATAATGGATTCAGTAATCAAACCGCACACTTTCTCTTTATACAGCACTGGCAATTGCGATACTCCTTTCTCTTTCATCAATTTGGCAATAGTATGAACACTATCATTCATTTGAGCAAAAAATACTTTGGTATGCCAGAGATCTTTGGCTTTCAATTCTTCTTTTTCTTTTAGCTCGTTTAAGGATTGAAAGATTCTTACCGCATTATTATAAGTAGGCTCAACTTTTCCTGATTCAATCTTAGCAATCAAACTTTGGGAAACTTCGGCTTTATCAGCGAGCTGCTTCTGGTTCAGATCCAGCAGTTTTCTCTGCCGCTTAATTTCAGACAAGGGAGGAAACATAAAAGGTATAATTACTAACTAGTTAATAAATATTTCTAAAAATATTCTTATAGGAATATTTCTTTCAAGAGGGTTTATATATATTCCCTTCAAGAATTAATTAAAATAATGAGGTTATAAATATGGAACAAAAAAATTACTTATTTACATCTGAATGTGTAACTGAAGGGCACCCGGACAAAATGTGCGATCAGATCAGTGATGGTATTTTAGACGCTATGATTAAAGACGATCCCAATTCAAGAGTGGCAATTGAATGCCTGACCAAGACCGGTTTTGTGGTAGTAGCAGGAGAAGTTACCACCAAAACTTACGTTGATATTCAAAAAGTAGTTAGAGAAACAATTTTAAAAATTGGGTATGATAAACCAGAGTTTGGTTTTGAAGGGAGCACCTGTGGAGTGTTAGTAGCCATTTCCGAACAATCTTCAGATATTTCTCAAGGGGTTACCGAAGGAGAAGGATTGTATAAAGAACAAGGCGCAGGAGATCAGGGATTAATGTTTGGTTACGCTAGCAACGAAACTCCGGAATTAATGCCTTTGCCCATCATGTTAGCCCATAAGTTAACTATGCGTTTAGCTTCCGCTAGAAAAAGAGGAGAAATTTGGTACTTACGTCCGGACGGAAAATCTCAAGTAACGATAGAATACGTTAATGGAAAACCAAAAAGAGCTGACGCTATTGTTATTTCCACTCAACATCATCCTGATGTAGATTTAGAAACCATTAGAAGAGATGTCATTGAAAAAATTATCAAACCTATCTGCCATGAATGGATTGACGAAAATACTAAATATTTTGTCAACCCCACGGGTAGGTTTGTTATCGGAGGACCGGTCGGAGATGCGGGAGTTACGGGAAGAAAAATCATCGTCGACACTTATGGAGGGATGGGAAGGCACGGAGGAGGAGCTTTCTCCGGGAAGGATCCTTCCAAAGTGGACCGTTCTGCCGCTTACATGTGCCGTTATGTAGCTAAGAATATCGTTGCTGCTGGTTTAGCAGAAAAATGTGAAGTACAATTGGCTTACGCTATTGGGGTAGCTGAACCGGTTTCAGTATTAGTGGACACTTTCGGCACAGCCAAGGTAGCTGAAGAGAAAATCTCAGAATTAATAAAAAAGCATTTTAAAATGACTCCGAAAGGAATTATTGAAAGCCTGAATCTACGTCGACCAATTTATCAGAAGACTGCTTCTTATGGCCACTTTGGTCGAGACGATCCCGATTTCACTTGGGAGAGAGTGGATAAAGCTGAAACGTTGAAAAAAGAGGCTGGATTGTAAGATCAACGTCGATAAGAATTTTTATTTTTTATTATTTAATTTATTACTTCTCCAGTATCATCTTAATGTTCTTCAAGAAAGCAGAAGCATTCTGCACTGATTGTTCAGCCGGTTCTTTGTTGGCTTGAGGAATAGTTTGGTAAGTGAAATGTCCTCTTTTCCATTTTTCATCTTTGAAGATCTGCAATAACTCATCTGCTCGGACAATCATCTTTTCGTAAATCTTCAACAATTCAATATCTAAAATACCCGAATCAACAAATTCTGCTTTGAATATTTCATAAGTCTTCTTGTGAACGTCGGGCATTTCGGTTTTAATGCCTCTGGTTAGTAAAGTAGCCTTTGCCGCGTAGAAGATGGAATAATAGGCATGAGAGATAGCTCCACTATAGAAGGTCATCTCTTCATCAATCTGAAATTCTTGTTTCTTCTTGTTATCGCCAGAAACGGTAAGAAGCAATTTAGCTATGCTGATTTCGTTTAATGATCTTTGCAAATAGATTTTAGCCGTGGAATCCATGTTCTATCCCCTCTAGTAAAATAGCATAATATTCCTTCCCTCCCGTAATAATAAGGTTATTTCGAGCTATTTCTTTACCATAATTCTCTTCTTTATTGATAAGCATTTCGTAAAATTCTGCTTGAGTAAAGACATAAGGATGAAATTCAGGCACCATTAGTTCTGATTCTAGTTTTATCTGAGATAGAACAACATTTGGTGGTTGTTTGTTATCACAAATGATAACCACATCCACATCAGAAGTTTCTTTTTGTTTGTTTTTGGCATAACTCCCCGTAATAATAAAAGTATAATAGGAAGTCTTAATCTTGTCCAAGAGTTTTTGGATGTTTTTATGCGGCAAATACTTTGCCTTATTTGCTTTAAATTCTACTATAAAACCAAGAGTATTTAGTGCAAAGATATTTTTACATAAAGAATAAATAATATTGTTTCCTACTTTCTGCTCTCTTAAGACTTCTTCTTTAACTAAACGTTTTAATGTAGTGTGGACGTAATTATCAGAATTATTACTAGATAGCTTCTTTACTTCTTTGAAAGTTAAAGCTTTCCATGGTTCTCTGGTGAATGGTTCAAGTATCAGATATTCTTTATTTATCATTTTCCTATTTTGTGGAACAATCATTCCAATATAGTGGAATTATATAAAGGTTTCGTTTACGAAATAGATTACCTGTAAGAACGTGAAAAGACCTACCACACAACCTCTATTTCGCTAGAATTGTGTATACTTGCTTATTTTTTTATATCTCTTAAGATTCCGCTCACCTGCTTCTTTAACACCGGCAAGTCAACCTTGATTATATTCCACACAATGTTTAAATCAACTCCGAAATAATGATGAATCATCTTATCTCTGGTTCCAATAATATCTTTCCATCCGACTTCCGGATATTTCTTCTGAAAAGCAGATGAAGTATTCCTAACCGCTTCTCCAATCACTTCTATCTCTCTAATAATTGCGCTTCGTTTAAGCCGATTGGAAGCCAACTCTTCTTTGGTAAGATTCCTAGAGAACTCTTCTATCGCACCAATGCTATCCAATATATGATTTACATAAACAGAATCATCTTTGCCATTCACAGTATCCTTACCTCTTCATTAAGAATTTTCTCCCTTAAATATGGGCTTAAGCCATTATAGCTTACCAAATCCACTTTCTTATTCAATCTTTTAGACAATTTCAATTCTAATCCCGCAAACCTGAATCCCATCTTCTTTGCCGGTTGGATTAAGATGTCAATATCACTTCTTCTTCTAGCTTCCCCTCGAGCATAAGACCCAAATATTCCCGCTCGGGATACCCCGCTCTTTTTTAATAAGGGTACAACAATCTTAGCAATTTTCTGTAGTTCCTTTGATTTAACCATAAATTAGAGGGGAATAATCGGATATATAAAACTTTTGAGTAAAAAAGGCATCTTATTTTCCATGGGAGAAAGTTGACAAGGCTGCCACGCTAAAAAGAGAAGCGGGATTGTAAGTTTTGTTGACGATAAATTGTTTTATTTTTTATGGTTTTATTTTGGGAAGATAATCCTAAAAATGAGGAAACTGAGTTAAAAATTCTGGAAGAGAATCTCCACCAACCCACTCACCTTTTCTTTTAGGGCACAAATAATCCTCTCTAAACTTCCATTCTGTAGGGATTATTCTCTCTTCAACTCCGCCGGAGTGTAATCTGGTTCCAACATCACTCTCTTGATAATATACTTCTTTTATTCCGATAAGCGGAATATGCCATCCCTGATGTAAAGGGACAACTAAATCTAGCGGGCCACTTTCAAACAGGTTCTGTTCCTGATGTTTTTGCTTTAAGAAATTAAATTCCCTTCGACCATAAATAGACTCGAACAGGACTTTAGTTTGCGGTAGTTGGGTGTTAAACAATACTTCAAAAGCATGCTTCCTCTTAATGTAATAATAAGGGGAAGTTTCATATTTAACGATATTACCGGAATCAGGATCAAAAACCGCTCCTTCCTTTTTAATATAAGCTCCGGCTAATAAACGATGATTACAAGATTCTACTAATCTTGCTACTACTCTCAACTTTTCTTCAAACGAAGAAGAACTTAAAGCTTGTCTTGGATCGCGAATAAAGTCCGAAAGAACGGAGTAATGTCTACTCGACAAATCATGTACTCCTTCTCCTCTAGCTAAAGTACATAAAACTGCCTGAACCAGAGCATTTTCTAAATTAAATGGACCCGATTTTCCGGCTGAAGGATCTTCTCTAAGAACAAATCCTTTCGGAGCAGTACGTGATCTCATTGCTTCTGCCTGCGAAGCCAATTTAACAAGTTCTCCTTCAGTAACTGCGGCAGTTTCCGGTAGCCAGAGTAAAGTCATGAGACTACTGAAAATGACCATTACTTAAAAAGAATAAGGAAAATTTTTTGAATTGGAATAAAAAGAAAAGGGATTACTTTTTAAAAAATAGCCCATTTCAAGGTAAAACTATGACTTCCATCAAAGAATATCTCATCGCTGCTAAAGATCTAGCGGTAATTTCAGCTAAATATCATGTTGATTTATTAGCAGAAAAGGTGAATAAATATTGGGATTTGGGATTAACTATTGGAGTAACTTACGCCCTGAAAGATCATAATCCTGCTCATCCCTTGAACAATATTTTAAATGGAGCTTTTGTCTTTGGAGTTCTTTTTTCTGCTGTAAAAAGAGGTCCATTAAATCAATATGCTCGAAATACTTTAGTGGGTCTAGCTACAGGAGCTCTCGCATATAATAGTACTATTTTTGATGCCTCCCCAGAGATTTTAGGTAGGAATTATGCTGCAGCAGCTGTTACTGGAATAGGTGCACTATATTTTGAGTTGCAAATGCGCCATACTGCCTTCAAAAGCAAAGATTCTTCTCAGGACATTACCGACCGTTTAACGGGTTAACCTATCCACTGCAGTAAAGATAAGCTTTAAAAGTAGAAGAGTTCTGGAGGTAGTGGGGGTTAGATAGGGAGAAAAGGGCCAAATAAGCGACATTTTTTCCAACATAATCAATGGAAAACATCAAGATTACTCTGGAAACGCTGTACGATATCCTGAGGAATGAAAAAAAGAAGGAAGATCTGCAGAAGTTAGAGGGTACTTTTTATATTGATGTGGTAGAATATTTAAAAGAAAAAATCTCTTTCTTAGAGAAAAGAGCCCAAGATAAAGATATTTTTGCCTCTGGAGAGCGGGATAAGCTGGAATATGAATTAAGAAGCATTCATCGC
This sequence comes from Candidatus Woesearchaeota archaeon, assembly GCA_043797205.1. Taxonomy (GTDB): domain Archaea; phylum Nanobdellota; class Nanobdellia; order Woesearchaeales; family GW2011-AR9; genus JACRPH01. The sequence goes on along the minus strand of JAZDQB010000010.1, from coordinate 9,331 downwards.
ATTCTTAAAGAGATTTATGAGAAGAGAGAGAAAAAGATTATTGATATTGCCTTAAATCGCAGCAGAACCGGCTCAGATATCATTGATACCAGTTCCATGCTTAACGAGGAAAAAGAATTTTACTTGCGTATCTTAAGAGAATTAGATAATTTCCGTCGCGGAATCTTAGTGAACTTGTTTAAGGGAGAACTGCCCAACATCAGCGGCGCTTTCTCTCCCAACATTAAAATTAGTTCTTATTTAGAAGAAACTCCACTTAAAGAGCCAGAAATTAAGAAAGAACCGCCAATTAAAACAGAAGAGCCCAAAGTAGAAATTTTAACTCTAGAAGTTAAAAAGACCAAAATCAAATTTACCCACCCTCTTCCCAGTTTCGTCTGGAAAGACATGAAAGTATATGGCCCTTTTGACGTGGGCGATGAGATTGAGATCTTCCCGGAAGTGGCGGACTTGATTGTGAGAAAGGGACGGGCGGAGAAAGTATAAGATTTCTTTAACTTACATCGAAAGAATAAATTCGCACTGCTTCTGTCCGCCGTCATATTTATGAGAGATATAATCTGTCAATTTTATTTCAGTAGGAGTCTTCTCCCTTCCTAAAACAGCAATCATTCCTCCTCCAGCTTCAATCATTATTCCATAAACTTCATCTTTTACCCTTTTAGCACCCGCACCTAAAAAATAACAAACGCTATCCATTTTCTTAACTCTAGCGGCAGCGATTGCCTCTTGAATAAAGATTTCCATTAATTCCAGCTTCAAGAGCATTTGTTCCAGCGGACCGGCTCCAATTTCCGCAACGACAGAATCTAATGAAGAGTTATTTCTTGTAAGATAATCTCGTAAAGCTTCTCTTTCAGCAGATATCTTCTCTTCATCCATGTTCATTATTCAGAAAAAAGGGTTTATTTAAAGATTTCCTTACTGCAGGCAATATCGCTCCCAAACAACAGAAAACTATTAAAAGAATAGGCTGAATTTTGTATTTATGGTTAAGATATCGATGGTTATCCCAGCGTGTAATGAAGAGAAGTATATCGAAAAGACGCTGCAGCGGATTCAGGAGCAAAACGATCCAGAAGTGGAAACTATTGTGGTCTGCAACGGTTGCAGCGATAATACCGAAACTCTAGCCAAAAAAGTTGCCAATCAAAGCACTAAAATTATTTCCTTTAAAGAAGGACATGTGAGCAAAGCCAGAAATATTGGAGCACAAAAAGCAGAAGGGGATATTTTATTCTTCCTGGATGCTGATTCCTTAATTTCCGACAATACTTTCAGTCAAATTAAAGAAGGTTTCCAAGAAAAGCATGCTGTAGCTACTACTAAAGTTCAGCCGGATGTTCCTCAACTGAAATACCGGTTGGCCATGGGATTCAAGAATTTTTATAATACTACTAATTTATACCAAGGATGCAGCGGAGCTCTAATCTGCCGGAAAGAAGATTTTGACAAAGTGGACGGTTATGATGCCAGCTTAAAGGTTAAAGAGCACCGTAAATTAATTATCAAACTGAAAAGAAGCACTGGAAAAGAGTTCACCTGCTTGGATACGAACATCACCACTTCTATGCGCAGATTTCAACAATGGGGCTTGGCTAAAGCCACTTTCTTCTGGCTGGGCCAATGGGTCAAGAACTATTTGGGCGATTTGAAAGACAGTGAGTATGAGAAAGTGAGATAATTGGATCCACTTAACAACTAAGTAAGATAGTTATTTAAATCCCAAAATTTTCCTCTCTTCTTATGATTATAACCATTTCCGGCAATCCCGGTTCGGGAAAAAGTACCGTAGCAAAACTTCTAGTAAAAAAATTAAGCTGGGAAAGAATTTATGTGGGTGGAATTCGTCGGGACTTAGCTAAAAAGAAAGGAATGACCTTAGAGGAATTCAATGCTTACGCCCAAACCCATTTTAAAGAAGCAGATCAAGAAGTGGACAAACAAGCCGCCAAACAAGCCCAAGAATTAGATAAAAAAGGGAAAAGTGTGATTGTAGAAGGAAGAGTCCAATTTCACTTCTTACCTGAATCATTAAAAATTTATATCCAAGTATCAGATGAAGAAGGAGCGCGGAGAGTATGGAAAGATTTGCAAGATAAAGATGCTAACGCAGATAGAAATGAGGGAAAAATAAATTCCCTAACAGAAACAAAGAAAAGTATTATCTATCGAGAAGAAAGGGATGCTCGACGTTATAAAAAGTATTATGGTTTTGACCATAGAGATCTCTCCCAGTTTGATTTATTAATTGATTCTACGGAAATATCCGCTGAAGAAGTAACTCGAAAAATAATTAATTTTATTAAAAAACAAAAGAAGGTGAAATAAAATGTCGATTTTAATCAACCAGTCGGTAGCCATCCTGTGCGACGGCAATAACATTGAAAGAAGCATCCATGACCAATCTAAAAACGAGAATACTATGCTCAATTTTGATAAACTGATTCCCAAGCTGCTCAACGGCCGGGGATTAAACCGCTTTTTCTATTTCCGAGAAGGATTAAATATCTCTTCCAAATTGGCCGATAGACTGCACGAGCAGTATTATGGTACAGTTGTAGCCTGCCACAAATCAGCCGATATCCCCTTATCTATTAAAGCTACCCAATTAGCCACTAAAGTAGATACGATCATTATTCTCTCCGGAGATTCGGATTATGTAGAATTGGTTCGACATCTAAAATCAGAAGGAGTAAGAGTAGAAATTGCTGCCGTACCCGAAACTACCGCCAAGATTTTGATTGAAGAAGCAGATTATTTCCATCCTATTACTAAGGATGATTGGTTTGTGTATAGTGCTCCTAGAGATAAGCATCAAAAGCCAAATTTTCACTCTAGGCAAAAACCTTTATAAATCCACAACATAAATTAGAAGTATGGAAGCAGAAAAAGTTAAACTTCACGATTTTATTGAAATAGATTACACTGGTAGTCTGTTGGATGGCACTATCTTCGACACTACTGAAGAAAGAGTAGCTAAAGAACATGGTTTCTTCACCAACAAGATGAAATTCGGTCCGGCTACTATTTGTGTGGGCGAGCAGCAAGTTCTTCCCGGTTTGGATTCTAGTTTAGTAGACAAAGAAATCGGCCATCATTTCACCGTTAAACTGACACCAGAAGAAGCTTTCGGTAAAAGAGAGGTCAAAAACATTAAGATTATGCCTTTAAGCTCTTTTCGCGAGCACGAGATGCAGCCCGTTCCGGGATTACAGATTGATGTCGACGGACAACGCGGTACAGTAAGCAGCGTTTCCGGAGGAAGAGTTATCGTTAATTTCAATCACCCTTTGTCCGGAAAAGAAGTGGAGTATCGTGTGCATATCATCAAAAAGATTACTGACCATAAAGAGCAGATTGTTTCTTTCCTGAACTCTTCCATGCAGATTCCCGAAAAACAGATTAAAGTAGAAGTAATAGAAAGAAAAGCAGAAGTGAAAATTCCTTTAGCTCTGCCCGAACAGATTACTGCCGCCATTGGCAAGAAGCTGGCTGAACTGACCGGATTGGAAGAAATTAAGTTCGGAAAGATGGAAGTAGCAGAAAAACACAAATAAAAATATAAATTAATCTTCTTTAATAAAAGAAATGCTTGAAATTAGAACCCATCATTTGTTTGATTTCGCCCGAACTTTAGTTGATTCTCGTTTCAGAGAAAGAGAATATTTTGCTTTAATTGAAGAAGGAGGGCAGAGTTATACCCCTCACCAATCTCAACAGTTAAGAGAACTTTTTGAGTCTCTTACCGATGCTACACATATCAAGATTGTTTTAGGATTAGATTACCTTTGTAATTGCTGTGACGCTTCCCCAGAAGAACGTGAAAGATGTACTTGGACGGATTCGGTTTGGGATTGTAAGGAATTATTTGGTAAGATTACTCCTGAAGAAGTGACCACCGTAAAACACCTCAAAGAACAGTACCAATTATGGAAAAGATCTCGATACCAAGAAGGATGGAAAAAACAGATTATTGCTGCGCATGCCAGATATCGCCAAGATAATCCGATGATACTATAAATGCAACGAATACTTCCAAAATACACATTCCATTCTCTATATCCTAAGCATTATTTTACTGCTGTAATAATCTTTATAAAGCTAGTTCTATTCTATTCTCCCGTTAAAAAAGAGATGAGGGTTGATCTTCCATGGATACTTACATTGATAATAAATACGCTCCAAGTAAATCTGGTCCTCGGCCCACCATAGAAGTGGATGAAGAGCTGGAAAGAATTTTAGCCGCACAAAAAACCCGCATCAAAGTAGTGGGTTGTGGGGGAGCAGGAAACAATACTATTAACAGAATTTCTGAAGTAGGAATCAAAGGTATTGAAACTATTGCCATCAATACTGATGCACAAGATTTATTGTACACTCGTTCTGATAAAAAATTACTGATCGGAAAAGAATTGACTCATGGTATTGGTGCCGGTTCCAATCCTAAGATCGGAGAACAAGCCGCTAAAGAAAGCGAACATGATCTGAAAAAATTATTAGAAGATTCAGATATGGTTTTTATTACTTGTGGTTTAGGGGGAGGAACCGGAACGGGCAGCGCTCCTTTTATTGCCGAACTATCCCGAAAGATGGGTATGCTTAGCGTCGGAGTGGTTACTTTACCATTTACCATGGAAGGTTCGCATCGCTTTGAAAATGCTATGATTGGTTTAGAAAAATTGGAACAGAGTATCAACACCTTGATTGTCATCCCCAACGAAAAATTGTTGGAATTAGCACCGCACTTGCCTCTACAAACTGCCTTTAAAGTAGCGGATGAAATTTTAACCAACGCCGTGAAAGGTATCGCTGAATTAGTCACTAAAGCCGGTTTAGTCAATCTCGATTTTGCCGACATTAAGACCATTATGAGCGAAGGGGGAGTAGCTCTGATTGGGATGGGAGAATCCGATAACGATAAAAATCGAGCCATAGAATCGGTACAGAAAGCTTTGGATAACCCCCTTATTGATGTAGATATTTCTACTGCTACTGCCGCTTTAATCAACATTTCTGGAGGAGAAGATCTGACTTTAGATGAATCGAGACAGATTGTAGAAACAGTCAATCAGCGTCTATCTCCCAGTGCTAAAATCATTTGGGGAGCGCAAATTTACAAAGATCTGGACAAAACCGTGCGTACTATGCTCATCATTACCGGAGTAAAATCTGAACAAATTTTTGGAGAAAGCAACAAGTATGCCGTAAAGAAAAAGCAGGTAATGGAAGAAGAGTTAGGAATTGAATTTATGAAGTGATTAAAGCTGTTTCTCATTCCCAAAAGAAAGCTTTATAAATAAAACTCCTGTTTTTAACCTTATGGAAGAGGAGCTAGAGATACAACCACCTAATAGAGTAAAAAGATTCATTCGAGAATGCATCCGCGTGCTTCACGTTACCAAGAAGCCCAGCAAAGAAGAATACAAGAATACTTTAAAGATTACGGCCTTAGGTACAGCCCTTATCGGCGCCATTGGCTTCCTGATCTTCCTACTCAAAGAATTATTACTTTAATCAAAATGACTGAATCAAAGATTTTTGGATTAAGAACGGCAGCAAATAGAGAAGATCAAGTAGTAGACTTTCTAATTTCTAAACTGCATAAAAATCCAGCTTTGGGCGTCTTTGCCATAATCAGACCGCATGGTATGCGCGGGTATATCTTCATCGAATCACCTTCTCAAGAAGAAGCAGAAGCCGCTTTGCAGGGAGTTCCTTACGCTCGCGGCATTCTGCCCAAAGTAATTCCTTACGCAGAGATCGAGCACATGTTAGAGCAAGTTAAAGTAGAGATGAACATCCGCAAGAATGATATTGTCGAAATCATTGCTGGACCATTCAAACGCGAGAATGCTAAGGTAATGAGAATCAATAAGCAGCGGGAAGAAATAGTTGTAGAATTATTAGAAGCAGCTGTTCCCATTCCCCTCACGGTTAAGATGGATGCAGTTAAAGTAGTCCGCAGAGATTCTGATTCAGAAGAAGAACCGGAAGAATAATCATTTTTAGGACAATATTTATATTCTAACTTCATTTTTTTATCAAAATGAAATTTTTATTAGAATTAAATGTGAACTTTGATAAACTATATAGATTACAACAAGATCAAAGCTGGCGTTGTTCCGGGAATTACTTTCAACAAAGCTTCTTAACCCTATCCGACACGGACCAACTCTTTCCTAAGCTAGAACATCTTCGGCCTTATTTTAAACAAAAGAAGGTTAATATTGATGGAGAAGAATATTCCATAAACCAGGATGAAGTTAACGTTTTTGGAGGAAGAAACGCTTTCCTTCTCCAAAAAGTATATCGCTTAACCGCCCCATTACTTCCTTCTCGAGAAGAACTCACTCAAGTTATAGCCGAAGGTGATGACCAGCAAAATAATGCTTTAATCCTCGATTTGGAAGGACATTTTAAGTTAATGGAATTCTCTCAGGCTAGAAGAGTCTTGGCTCCTATTGCCGTGAGGAACGAGGCTTACGTTGCCGGTAACGGATACGTCGGAATAGCCCCAGCTCAGGACGCTATCTTTATCGAACGCGAATATCTATCCCTGCTAGAGGGATGGGTCAGTCATCTTCATTCTGGCCGACTAGATATTTTTATTGACGAATCAACGCAAAGAAAAGAGAAAGAGATATTAACTGAAATAGAAGAATTATCTCAAAAAATAAAAGGTGGTGGTCATGAATAAATTAACCTTAAACTTAGAATTAGAGAAGTTGTTTTCTGCCATTAAAACAAGTAAAGCCAAGACTGTTCTGATTCAATTACCGGATGGGCTAAAACCGAAGGCCAAAGAGATTCAAGAAGAAGTTCATCAGAAATTTCCTTTGGTAAAGTTGACTTTCTGGGCGGGAAGCTGTTACGGCGCTTGTGATGTACCTAACGTCAAAGGATTTGATCTATTGGTGCAGTTCGGGCATAGTGAATGGAGATAATTTTTACTTAATTCTTCCAAACTGCTCACGGCTTGAGCAAAATCTTGATGTTGTTTTACAAAATCTTGCATAGCTTCCGCCGGGCTAAAAGCATATTCATGAGTCAAGCCGTAAAAGTAAAGATTATCTGCGCCTCTTTCTCTCGCGGCTAAACATTCCTCTCCATCGCAAACTAAATCTCCGACGTAAGTTAATTTTGCTTCCTGCGGAGTTGCCAGAGCAAATAACAGTTCAGCTTTACCCTGAAGGGTATTCCGCACTTGCGGCAAATATTTTTCCAAGCCATCTCTTTGAAAGCGGGCTTGAAAATTTTCGGGAGTAGCATTGGTGACAAAATAAAGATTTTTAAGACCAAAAACTTCCTCGGATTTTTCCAAAACGTTTCTGGCCGCAGGAATTAATTCAGGCAAGCCCAAACTATTAAATATGGGATAAAAATCATTGATAATAGTATCTAAATGCTCTTCCGCCACACCCAAGCGACGATAATATTTTTTGAAATCTTTCGACTGAAAAGCCTCTCTCAGCTCAGGCTCCGAGATTTTCCGGTAGCCATACTGCTGTAGAATGATATTCTCCGCTTGAAAAGAGATAGAAAAAGTATCATACAGAGTTCCATCAAGATCAAAAGCTAAACGTTCCATGATTTTAATCTCATTAAGAAAGGTTTAATAAAGATTATGTTAGTAGAACATAGAGATTAATAACCTTTAAATAAAGCAACATTTATTTTTAGGTTCATACGGCTGTGATCTAGTGGTATGATGTTAGCTTCCCAAGGGAAGAAGAATATCTCACAGAAAAAGCTGAATGACCGGGTTCGATTCCCGGCAGCCGTATTCTTACTTCAGGTGCAATACGGTGTTATAATCATTTAATCTTTACATTTAGCATACTTTTTCCGTTAATAACGGAAATTTAGTGTTAAATAATAAAGATATTAGGCATCGAGATTACAAATAGCACGTTATTTCCTATAATCACGGAATTTTAATGCTAAATAGAAAGATTTATTAATGAGTAAGCTTTGATAGTTAAGTATGGTCACAAAATATGATGTCTTCATGGATTTGTATGCTCGAGGAGGTTCGCGAAAGATTATAGATATTGTCCAAAGCCTAAAGCAGAAGAAATCAGAATATGATAAGATTAGGAAGATTTTAGAAACGCTGGTAGAAACGAAGCTGATAAATAAAAATAAATACGGTTATGAAAAGGTTATGAACCCAAAAAATCAGCATCTGTTTGAGATGATGAGGTATTGTCTGCAAAACGGCATAAATTATAATGATTTATTTAATAAAACTGTGGCTAAATATCTAAGTAAAGCCTTTCTCAGAAGATCTTTTACTGCCAATGATCTCGACCTTCATCCGAGAACTTTTAGTCAGATTTCATCAACGTTAGAAAATAACGGCTTTTTAATCATTCTTTCCAGAAAACCGTTTAAAGCCATGGTACCCCATAACTCTTTCTTAGGGGATTTAGTGGTTTATTATGGATACCGCCCATTAGTTGCCCAGAAGCAGCAAGACGAGTATTCCAAGGAAATCCAAAAAGAGCTCTTAAAATTCAAGAAGCTAAGAGCCAAAAATATGCGAAAATATCAGGAAATCTTGGAAACGTTTCAAATCAGATTCATTCACCACAGCCTCAGTATTGAGGGCAACCCCATAACTTTAGCTCAAACGACCAAGCTGCTGCGCGACCAGATTGTTCCTGAGAACTTGAGTGTAGAGTCTGTTCATGAAGTTCAGAATTATCAAAAAGCATTTCTGCAGATGCTGCAAAATGTGAAAGATGAACTTCCATTGACTAAAGAAAGTATATTGAATTATCACTTTCTTGCTTTGCAGCATAAGCCTCAATGGGCGGGCAGGATCAGAGACGAAATAGTTACGATTAGGGGAAATAAGAATTTTAGAGTGGCAGCTCCAAGAGATATTGGGCCCTTGCTGGACCATCTTATTGAAAAATATCATGAATTTGGAAAAATGAGGAAGCTTTCATTAAAAGATATTTTTGATTTTACTGCTTATCTTCATAATGAGTTTCAGCATATTCATCCATTTTTTGATGGCAATAGTAGAACTACGAGACTTATCACTTTCCATTTCTTACAAATGAATGAAATCCCGATTTTTGACATCCCCTTGGGGCTGTTAGAAGAATATGTATTTTCAACCAAAGGGGCTAAGAAAAGAGATGATCATCGGCTGAGTCAGGTTTTGCAGCAGATTATTCTTTATAACTTGAAGACCATTAATGAAAAGCTGGCGTAAGGTTATTATCATTCGTGCCCAGTCTTTTCTTTTGGGCGAGAGCAGTTGATTAAACCCTGCGCCTCCCTGAAATCGCATATCCGGCAGCCGTATTCCTACTTC
>JAZDQB010000009.1:0-55792 GCA_043797205.1 Candidatus Woesearchaeota archaeon | reverse complement strand
CCTTGTGTGCATAATATTTGATTTCAAGTGCCATTTTGTCTCCGGCGAAGAAAGCTCACGCTAATTTGATGGAATTAGTGCGTGGCGCAAAAATTTTCGTTCGCCACGCATTTTATTTTTTTAGAATTGATAAGAACTACGGAGCCATTCATCTCACGCACTAAAGTGCGGAGATTTCTGGCTCAGGCTATTAATATTCGATAAATTTGATCAAAACGCTTGCCAATAGCATCGGGAAGGACTTTGCCGTTGTTTGCCATTTCTTCCAAAGGAGGATAAATTATGGCTAAAGCAGTATATCTTTCCTTACCTTCAAAGAATCCGACCAGTCCGCTAAGGTCGGGAGTATCTCCCAGAGTCCTAATGCCCACAAAAGGGCGACCTAATGCTCGGGGGTGGTGTTCTTTTGGTTCCAATTGTCGCTCTAAATCTAAAAGTTGCATTTCCACTTCTCCCAAAACAATTCGGGCCGTTTTTTGAATTATAACAATGTTAGTGTAATTATCACTACTTTTTTTAGTTGGAAGAAGCCCATGTAAATCTTCCTTAGAAGCAACTTGGTGAACATAATGAATATAACCGGCGGAAGAATTCTCTACCTGATGTGCATGAAACGTTTCTCTTAAAATATAATCTTTGAACTGATGAGACATTTTAATTATTTTATTCGTAGTGGTAAATAAGCTTTATGGTGGAGGATTATATATCCGAAAGAGTAGTTATTTTACCGGTATCCGCATAAACCTTTTGCATTCTAGACAGGAGATGATTACTTTGCCTTCCCGCGTCCGTATTCTGGAATTTACTCCAGAAACAAGATAAGCATGGCAATATTTACAGAATCTTCGTTTCAGTTCTCGGGGCATCCTCACCTTTACTTTCATGGAAATGTTGCGGGCAATCTCGACATAACGATTAGCCAGAACCTTATTCTCCGGAAACATCGCTTCTGCTTCTTGAAATAGCTTCTTAATCCGTTCTAATCCAATCTGTTGCTGCTGTTCCTTATTAAATTGCGGTTTAGACATAAATAAAAAAGAAAAGTTAGAAGTATTTAATCATTTCCTTGATTTACGCTACTGTCTTCTCACCTTTTGTTGTATTCATGGAGAGCAGACGTCTCCGTAGGAGCCATCCCTCTGTCTGCGCCAATGTAGATGTCGAAAAGGCTCGACCTTATGACAGTAGCGTTTCTAAAAATTAATCATTTCCCTGCTACAATCAGGCTGCTAGTCAATCCGACTTCGCCGCGGGAGCGAATTTTGTCCATGATAAAGGTGCCTAATTCTTCTGCTCCGGAAGTATTAATTTTGGCAATAATATCCCATTCCCCAAACAGAATATGGGCATCTTCCACTTCTCGAAATTCTCTTAGAACATCTAGCATTTCTCTTTCTTTTCCGTCTTTTATAGATATAAGTACAAACGATTTCATGTTTTCCACCCCCGTTAAGGTATTAAAGAAGGTGGATTATTTAAGATTTCCGGAGAAAACTTAATAAGTTAGAGAACTAATAAAATAAGTTATGGTTAGAGGCCGGCCCTTGAAAAGTCCCATCCGACAGAACATTATTGAAATTCTTTATTATTTACATGAAGGGTATGGTTATCAAATCTCTAAAATATATTTAGCTATTTTCCCAAAAGTAGTGCAAAGAAGCATTTATTATCATTTGCGGCAGGGAGTGAAAACTAAAGAGATGGAAGTGAAAGAAATTAAGCAGGAAACGGGAGATTTTTCCTGGGGCAGTACGGTAGAGAAGATTATTTATGCTTTAGGTCCACAAGCTGAACCTAAAGGGGAGCCAAGAGTTAAAGAGTATTTGGAAAGAAGAGGTAAAAAATAAACTTAAACACATTTTTATATCTTAAATAACCTTTGCGCATTCTGATAAAATATTTTTTCTTCTTCTTCTTTACTTAATTTAAAACTCTTTACAAATTGAACATATTCTTTATGGATAGAAGAATACATGGAAGGATGATTACAAGGCCAATCTGTTCCAAATAAAATCTTGTCTGGTCCGCACCACCCTAAAATTCGTTCAAAGGTGGAACGGAGGAATTTACCTTCCCGAGAATGGAAACTGCCCCAGGTCCAGCCAGAAATATCACCATACACATTTTTATTTCTTCCCATCACTAAAATTGCATCTTCAATCCAAGGGTTGCCACAGTGAGCTAAAATAATCTTCAAGTTTGGTCTTTTGAGGGCTAATTCATCGATATTCAGGGGATGGGCATATTTTATGGGAACTTTTGATTGGTAAGTATCTCCAGTATGGAAAATTACCGGTACATCGTACTTTTCACCAAGAGCGTAAACCGGTTCGCATCTTTTATCAGTGGGATAGAAGGCTTCATAACCAGTATAAAGTTTAATTGCTACAATTTTCTTTTGTTTTAATCCTTCTTCTAATCGAAGTAGGTCTTTCTTAGTGTGTTTAATGATGCTGATGGTTCCTACTATAAACAGGTTTTTTTCTCCAGAAATTAAATTTAATATCTGATCTTGAGTTAAAACCTTTGGAAGTGAAGGAGTTAAACAAAAAATAAGCGATTGATCTATTCCTGCTTCTTTCATAAACTCTTTCAAATTATTCACTCTTTGTTCAGGAGAAATAAATTCATCAGAAAATAAATCTATGTGCGTATGAGCATCAATAATCATAAAATGGACTTATTGAAGAAGATTAAAAAGCTTTCTCTTCTAAACTCCAAACCATCCACTTACTACGGGATAAATCAAACTTACAATCAGCAATAACAAAAAGAATAAACTAATTTTGCCATACCACTTATTACCTTTCTCTTTTCCTTTGATTTTCCATAGCGATACTTGCATCATTCTTCCTCCGTCCACAATCGGCAAGGGCAGTAAATTAAACAATCCAATTCCTAAACTTAACAAGAATAACCAGCGACAAAAGGTACCCAGCCAATCTACTATGGAATAAGCAGCTTTTCCCCAACCCAAAGCGTAAACTTCTTTAGTTTTGAATTCGTTATGAATTTGTACTATTCCCAAGAAGCCTTTCTTTTCGTCTTGAGGGTTGGTAGCTAGAGCAAGGGTGTAGTTGTTAGCAGCAGTATTTACAGTGAGTTTATCTCCTGGTTTAAGACAACCCAACTCCTCGCTGAACGGAGTAAAGTCGGTTAAAGCATTTCCGTTAATTCCAGTGATTAAAGTTCCCGGTTTTATACCGGCTTGAGCGAAAGGGTAACTTTCATTATAATAAGCGTCAAAAGTAAATCCAATGGGTTCAGTCATGGCAGTTTGTAAGGGGGTAAAAACCCACGTCAATAAGATTAAGGCTACTAAGGCTAAGAGGATATTGGAAAAAGGGCCAGCAGCTAAAACGGAATACTGTTTGACATCCGTTTCCTTAGCCATCTTCTTTTCATCTGGCTCGACAAAAGCACCAATGATCGGTCCCAAAAAGACTAAACCAGTATTTTGTACTTTAATTCCGTGCACTCGGGCCACGATTCCGTGCGAAAATTCATGCACTAAAGCAATCACAAAAATAGCGATCAGCCAGTGCCAAAAAGGCAGAATGCCCATTCCGGGCACGTTGATACCGGGAAGCACTAAAGAGACTCCCGAAATGGTTTGCGGCACAAAAATCAGATCATATAGGTTCTTAATTAAAATGTAAGAAATGAAAATCAAGCCCACGTAAGCAGCTCCGATGCCGATATAACCTAAAAGAATAATCCACTCTTTAAATTTAGTAGAAACCTTTTCAATAAGTTTCAATCCGAACTTGGTGCGATATAAAATAATAACTTTGGCTTGGAAAGTTAAACTTTTTCTTTTAATCACTAAAAAAACGATTAAAGCCAAATAAAAAAGAAAGATAAACTTATATTCCACCATAAATGAAACTATTTGATCTATCATTTAACCTCTTTTTTACTAATTAAAGTTTACTTCTTACGTTTTGGACGTAGATGCTTAGAGTTGCACTTGCGACATTTAATCTTCTTTTGAGCTACCTTTAAACTAGGTGCTCTGATTTTAGATTTACAACTACGACACACAAAAATATTTCTTAACTTTCTTACTGCTGCTTCTTCGAATTTGACCATATTATTTATCTCCTAATTATGCATTTTTAATTTGTTTCATCACTTTTATACCCATGATTTCCCAATATAATACTTCCATCCCTTCTTTTACTTGACCTTTTAATTCTTCCGGAATGTCCATTTCAAAGGTTTCATAAGTGACGGAATCCATCACATTAGCCTTTTCTGGGCCGAGGATGGATAAAATTTGAGCGTTTTTCTTTTCGATGATGGGCGCTTCTACTCGATCGTGGCCGGGCATGACCAGATTTCTTTTCTTACCATCTAAGATCCCCACTGCCATCATATTCACTTTAGCATGCCCGTGCTTTCCCGGGCGAGATACCGAAGTCTCCGTAATTTTACAGGGAGCATCATCGATAATAATCGTATCACCTCTCTTCAACTCACCGACACTAACTAATTTCTTTTCATACATAAAAACCACCTTTTGTTGTTGCTGTAGGGTTTAATTATAAACGTTACTGTTGATTTAAAGCTAATTCGATATCTTTTTTAGTAATGGTCCTTCTTCCGGCGTGTTCGGCCATTCTTTTCGCTACGGCAGCCAGATCTAGGGCTTTCTTTTCCAACACTTCCGCTAAAGCTTCTTTAGCTTCATCCGAAACTCGAATCGCTCCGGCCTTGCGCATGAGCTTGTCCATAGCATTATAAGAAAGAAATTTCTCTTCAGTCATAAAGGAGAAAAAGGGAGATTTATTTAAAAACATATCGAAAAATAAGCGGTATTAGCGAAAGTCGATGCTAAAAGAAGGGTTTATTTAAATCGAAAATCGTACTCTCGATTTATCTCCGGGCAAGTTAGCTTATCACCATCTATAATAGTAACGGTAGTATAATCCGGATCCATAAGACAGCGCGTATGAGCATCAATAATATCTTTCGCATCAGCAAAATACATTAAACTTAATCCAGTAGCGATAACTAGCAGGGGAACAGCCACAGTCTTAACATAATCCAAAGCCATTCTTCCAAAAGAAATCGGAGCTACTTCCTTAGATAATGCTACCATATCTTCTAATCGTTCTTCTTTCATAACATTAAGAAAACTTTTGTTTTTAATAAACTTTTTGATGAAATCTACTTAAATAGGTTCCATAAAGAGAATTTTGTACTTTTATCACTTCTGCTACGAATAATCTGGCTGATTTGTCGTTCAATCTCTTCTTGCTGGGGATACTGTCGTTCTGCTGCACGGAATTCTCGGGTATGAAAAGCACTCCGACCGTTTTTGTGCTGAAATTTCTGCCATTTATGTAGCATCTCATGATACATAATATAATCTAAAATATTTCCTGAAGCGCTTTGAAACAAGGTGGACATAGTAATGGTATCATCATGAAAGTTGTAAGAGGCTAATTTTCGTCTGGAATTGGTGCCCCAGGTTAAATTTGGTTGTTCCAACTTATTTTCAAAGAACTGCTGATTCACGCGTTGGAAAGAAGCTTCCAACTGCGCATCGTTCTGGGTTTTTGGGGTAAGAATAGGAATGTTTCGGACAAAACTGTTGTATAATTCAATATTGGGAGAATTCGCTTTCTTTTTTAAGATTCTTAACAACAAAGACTGAATCAGACCAATCTTAATCTCGTCATCGATATCTTTCCATTGTAAGTTTAGATTGATAGCGATTTTCTGGCGGTTGAAACGAATATTAGCATTGAAATCAGAAAGGCGCAGATTGTAGTTTAATTCTGTTTCATAAGAAAGTTCTTGTTCAGGGAATAAACGGGAATATGATTGTTGGATTAAATTCATTTTTATTTTTTACCCAATCTCATATCTTAAAATAGCCGCTACTCCGCCCATTTCGCGTAATTGCACTCCTTCTCGAGTTTCAACAGAAATAATGCGCACTTCTGAGTTTCCTTTCTGGGCTTTCTCTTCCCATTCTAAAATCTTTTCTTCTTCGATACTCTCCGATAATAATAATATATCTACCGCATTCAAATCTAAAGCGTGCAAGGTTTCTTTTTTCTCCATAAGTTACCTTACCTGGATTGTCTAGCAATTGCTTGAAGAAGCGTTCCATAATTTTCATCTCTCGGGCCACCTCTTCTTTTTCTAACAGGTCAGTAGATTTGTCCAGCAGTTCCTGTAATCCGTATTCGTCGGTATAAGAAAGGTCTTTAGTGCCAATAATCTTCTTTTTGATGTCTCCAGTCAGATAATCGTGGTTCATAAAATCGTTTACGGTGACGCCAGGGCCACCGATGATGATTCCCTGAAGATTGTTTCCTAAAGGCAGGAATTGCTCTTTCATATAATCCGCAATTTTCTTGTAATGTCCCTTGTTGGCCAATTCTCGGGCACGGGCGAAACGCGGAGCAGATTGACCCCCCGCACGCATTTTTCCTGGAACTTCGGAATGGGTTTTCAGTAGAGGAATAATAGTTTTTCCTCGTAATAAGGCAATAGTAGCATCGCGATGGTCTAAAACCACTAAACCATAAACTTCTTTATCAGCGAGCATCTCTTCTAGAATGTCCGTCACAAAATTTTTGTCGCAGCGATAGATACGCACATTTAATGGAACGGGAGGTTCGATACTCCAGACGCGTAAGTCTTCTTTCCCTTCCGTAGCGGCTACATTTCCGGTAAATACGGCCAAACCATTGGGTGGAGTATTCTTGAACAGGCGCAGGTGTTGAATCATCTTTTCCAGAGCCATTTGCACGTTCTTTCTAGTAACGGCTGATTTGATGTTAGATGCAGTTCCTTGCTCTTCAGCCAGGTGGTTCATAATCTTAACTAAATCGTAATCTTTAGGGATATAAACGGAAACAAATTCGGTGTGCAGCGCTTTCTGTACTTTAAGCTCCTTAATCAGGTGTTTCAAGTGCAGTTTCTGTTCTGAAGTCAAGCTGGACATAGTAAGAGTTATTTTATTCCTGATTTATAAAATTATGGGGAATGTTTTTAAGTCAGCCCTGGTTCTAAAAGATTATGAAAGGAACAATATTAACTGAAGAAGACTTGAAGAAGTTAGGTAGAATTGCTGCATTATTGGAACAGCATGCTCTGGAATATTCCAAAGGCGTTGGTGTGCCATTAGATCGGATGCCTCCCAATGATCTAGTAAAAATAGAAGCTATGATTGATGTTTATCAAAGAAGGGCAGCAGAATTAAGACAAATAGAACAAAGACCATCAACGGATTACATACTTAAGTCCGACTTAGAAATAGCCGTTAGAAAATTATAATAAAAAACAAAAAAATAAATTACTTCTTTTTCTTCTTCTTAACTGTCGGCTTAGCTTTAGGAGCTTCACAGCAGCATTCGCAACTTGCACCAGTATTCCATTTAAACAAAGCGTATACTGGGCAATACATGAATAATCCCGTCAGCAAAGGTATCAGACCCAAAGCTCCCCACCAACTTTGATATAGGGCACCAATCACTAGAATTATTACCCCCACCAAGATGCGAGCAAAGCTGTCCCATCTTCCAACATTTTTACACATAAATATCACCTCTATTATAGAATGATTATTTTAGAGTTTATATATTTATTCTTCAACTCTGGTAGAACATTTATCTCTTACAACTATCAATTAGATTTACCTTATGTCCTCTTTCCAGCGCTTCGGCCAGACATACTTGAAAGATTTCACAATCAAGATTCTCACGGATCTTAGCTTTAGAATACTTTCTTTTCTTCAACCTTCTTTCTAACTCTTTTAAACTGGAACAAGTAACTACAATACACAAATCTACTATTTTTTTTGGTAGATAATGAGAAATATGCGTATCAATCACCATTCCCTTCTCTTTAACATGTTTCTTAATTTCTTTCTGCACTAATTCTAAGAACTTCTTTTCGTTAACGACATAACTTTTGCTAGGGCGATCGTAACGTAAAGAAATTTCTTTATAATGTGAATGCAAATCCAAACGAAAATATCCTTTCTCTTTAGCTAACTTGCGAGCCAAAGTAGATTTACCCGTTCCGGGGGTTCCAGTAATGATAATGACCTTCATACTTCGCTCTTATCCTTCTTATCCTTTTCTCGCTGAGCATGATGGTGGTGATGGAAGAATTTATTAACAATCTGCTGGTGCATCAGGGATTCTATAATTAAAATTATTAAGAATAATGCCAGTGTATAGCAGAAAATTAATCCCATATCCACCCCCATAGAAGTAAGTGGGGCGTTAAAAATGATTACTTCTCGTACGAGCTTTTCTGCTAACACAAAAGGGTTAAAAGAAGTGATGTCTCTTAAGGCCGGAGAAATACTCTCTAAAGGTAAAACTACTCCCGAAACGAACAGGAGCAAGCTGCCTAGAGAAATAGAAGCCAGAATAGCTGTTTCTTCCGAGCTAAATAAGTAACCAATGACCATCCCTAAAAAAGTGAAGACGGAAGCGGTTAGGAACAAGATTAAAGCCAGGGGTAATAATGAAGTATAAATATTATTTAGGAAGATCAATGATATTCCCAAAATAATAATCACTTGTATCAAAATTAAGATTAAAGTAGTAATATAAGTGGAAAGTACAAAAGTAACTTTCTTAATTGGCAGGAAGAAATTTCGGGTAAAAGCGGGACTGTTCTTTTCCATCATTACTAAAGTTGTTCCTAATAATAAAGAGCTGAACATAATCACTAATATAATTAAGGCAGGAAACATATAATTAAGATAAGTGTTATCTGGACTAATCTTTTCAATCTTGGCTACGAAAGGATTAGCAGCAACGCTAGCGTCAGTAACTTTTTGTGAATTTAAGTTGTTATTAATTTCTTCTAAAGTGGTTTGAATTCCTTCTAAAATCTTTATTCCTTCGGTTAGAGAAGAGCTAACCGTTTCTAATTCTTTAGTGCTAGAAGATACTTGTTGCGCGGCCAGATTTAATTTACTATTAGTTAATTCTAAGTCTATCTTCAGGTTATCGATGATAGAGTATACTTCCGCAAAAGTGCCATTACCGGAAGTAGCTGTCAGCAAGGCAGAAGCATTGCTTACTCCGGTACCGGCTTGAGTTAAAGCGGCAAGAATAGTGGAACGGTCGGAACTGCTGAGATTAGCATTGTTTATGGTCGTCTTTGCTCCATTTATTTTAGAAGTACTAGTACTCAGACTAGTCGTTAAGGTAGTTTTAAAGCGATTAACCGCTTCTAAATCATAAGAGGTAGTGGGAACGCTTAAATCTAATTTATTTAAATTAGATTTGGCGGTGTTGGTATTGCTTGCGGCAGCGGAATCTTTTTCTTTAACTGTCTGCACTTTACCTTTTTCTGTACTAACTTTAGTATTGGTATCACTAATCTTGCTAATCATGTCTTGAGCAATGCCTTGAGAAACTTCCTGCGCTTTCAAATGCAGTTTACTTTCCAAAGTTTGTTGAATCATCCATACTAAGTTGATTTTACTGGGGTCAATATAGAAAGTCAATTCTTTAGCGGAGTTTCCTTCAATTTTAAAAGATTCGGGTAAGGCGATACAAGTGTGCAAGAATCCTTGTTTGACATCATTGACACAATCGCTGGTTAAATTATATTTGATAATCTTGAATTCCTGTTCTTGCAGTTTGTCGATGAAAGAATTGGTGTCCTCGTTAAAACTAGGAGAATAAACTCCAATGTTTAATCCATATTTAGAAGCGTTGTTAAAAGAAAGACCTAAAATTAAAATAATTAGTAAAGGTGCGAAAACTACGATTAAAGCTGATCCTTTAGCCCGAATCAACAATCTTAAATTTTTCTTAGTTAATAACCATAAGGCATTCATAGTGGTTCCTGCTGGGCAATTTTAGTTAATACTTCTTTCAAGGAAGGTTTATGTAAATCTAAATCGTGCAAATAAAGATGTTCTTCTTTAATGATACGCATTAAAGCAATCATGGCTCTTTCAGCATTATCCGCGCTGATAGATAATTGATGCCCTTGATCGATAATTTTGGTGTCTGGCAATCTCTTAATAAGAGTAATCAACCGTTCTTTGTCTTTACCCACTCGCAGATTAAAAACAAAATTTTCTTTCATGTACGGTTGAAGTACTTCTTCCATCTGCCCGTAGCCACAAACTTTACCATTATGCACAATAGCCAGTTTGTTACAAATACGTTCCAAACTTTCTAAGTGATGAGAAGCGATGACCACGGTTACTCCTTGTTTGTTCACTTCTTTGATTAAATCGATAATCTCTTCTTGGGTAATCGGATCTAAATCGGCCGTGGGCTCATCCAAAATTAGCAATTTGGGCTTGTGCATCAAGCTGCAAGAAATATCTAACCTTTTTTTCATTCCGCCAGATAGTTGTTCAGCTAGCTTGTGCTGATGATTTTTTAGTCCAGTAAATTCAAGTAAACCTTGAGCATTAGTTTCTAGAGTTTTGGAATCACTACCGTACATCTTTCCAAAATGGAGCAAGTTTTCGTGTACAGTCAATTTCGGATAGAAAGAAGTATGTTGGGGAGTAAAACCGATATGTTTCTTGATTTTAGAGAAATTTTGGTTCAAATTCTTGGGAGTGTGGTCCACGCGAGAGAAGTAGATTACTTCTCCTTCGCTGGGGTTCAAGAAGCCTGAAATCATATTCAATAAAGTAGTTTTTCCGCTGCCAGACTGACCGATAATACCGAAAACGTCCCCTTGTTCAATAACGATGTTTACTCCTTGCAATACTTTAACCTTATTGAACGCTTTACCGACCTCTTTTAGCTGGATGAATTCCACGTCTTTAATGAAAGAATAGAAGTTTATAAAGGTTGTGGGGGAAGTAAACTGATGTTAAGATTAAAATGCGGCGTTAATTTCGGCTATAGTACTAGCCACTTGTTCTTGAGAAATGAAAACAATGCTGCTTTTAACCTTTTTAATACGTTTAAAAACGGTCGACTTAATCCACGCTTGTATTAAAATCAAAATTTTTTTACCCCTTTTAGGGTCTTTAGGGTCAAAATTCATCAAAGCTTTTTTAAAATCTTTTAAAGCAGGTAAGAAGCTATTTTCACGTTGTCCTGGATGTATAATTAAACTGATAATGCGATCTTCTTTTATAGTATCATTAATTATAAGATAATGATCTTCCAGTCTATCATCACATCCCTGACCCATAAAAATTTCACCCAAATAACCTATTGCTGCCCCTAAGAGGTAACATTGTCTAGCGGGAATATTTGAAGGATTCATGTATATTACTACACCACCTTTTAACGCGTGAATAATACGACCGGTTTTCCAACGTTCCATTTTTACAAATTCCATACTTTCTTTAACCCCGCGCCGATATTCTTTACGAAGAATTTCATCCTGGGGCAGAATGTTCTCTACTTCATCTATTAATTTTTTAAATTTATTGTCTCCTAATAAACCCATATTTGTGCTTAAAGAGAGCTACTTTAATAAATGTTTACAACAACTGTATGGTAGTATTAGCTTAATTGGGATACACTTTAATGGTTTTTTCACCCCCACTCAGTCAGGTGAAAAAGTTATTAAACCTGTTCGAATAATACAAAAATAAACTCGGGTGATCTTATGAATTCTATTCTTACCGGAGCATCTAAAAAATCGGAAGAGCACGAATATTACAATCCCTTACCAGAAGGATATCTTATTGGTAAAACCAAGTACGTGATCGTTTATGGAACGGTCATGTCGGGCTTGGGTAAAGGTATTTTTGCTTCTTCTTTAGCTAAACTCTTGCAGATTAAGGGGTTGAAAGTGTCGATTATGAAGTTTGATGGTTATTTGAATGCGGATGCCGGTACTTTGAATCCTTTTCGCCACGGAGAAGTGTTCGTTTTAGATGACGGCACGGAAAGCGATATGGATTTGGGAACATATGAACGTTATTTAGGAATACCTTTAACCAAGAATAATTATCTTACCGGAGGAAAATTGTTTACGCGCATCTTAAGCCAGGAACGTAAGGGAAGTTATTTGGGAAGAGATGTGCAATTCATTCCGCACGTGACCGGAGAAGTAAAAAATTTTGTGCGAAATTTAGCAGTAACTTCGGGAGCAGACATCGTCTTTGTGGAAGTGGGTGGCACAGTAGGAGATATTGAAAATATGTATTTTATTGAAGCCATGCGCGAATTAGCGCACGAAGAAGGAAGAGAAAATGTATGCAATGTCGCTTTAACTTATATCATTGAGCCGGGATTCTTGGGAGAACAAAAATCTAAAGCAGCACAATTAGGATTGAAAGAATTGATGGCTTTAGGCATTCAACCAGATATTGTGGCTTGCCGCTGTGAACATGAAGTGATTGAAAAAGTGCGTGAGAAAATCAGCATTTTTTCCAGCGTTCCGGTGTCTCGGGTAGTAAGTGTGCATGATGCGGATAGTATTTATTTGATTCCTACCATGTTGCGCAAATATAAGTTGGATGAGCAAACCATTGAAGTTCTGGAATTAAAAGATCGAGTTAAAGAAAATGAAGCAGCCAAAAATGAATGGGAATCTTATGTTTATAGAATTTTAGGCATGGAAAAAGAGATTACGATAGGTATTACGGGTAAATATACGGCTTTGAGAGATTCTTACGCTTCGATCATCAAAGCTTTAGAGCATGCTGGAACACATCTCGGAACAAAAGTCAATCTTAAGTGGATTGATACTACTTTTTTAAGCGAAGAGAAAGCGGCGAAAGAATTGGCCGAAGTGCAAGGTATATTGGTTCCCGGAGCTTTTGGTTCACGCGGAGCAGAAGGAAAAATTACTTGTATTCGGTATGCTCGCGAACAGAAGGTTCCTTATTTGGGTTTATGTTATGGATTTCAAATGGCGACGATTGAATTTGCTAGAAATGTATGCGGTTTGGCGGGGGCTAATTCTAGCGAAGTAGACCAGAATACTCCCCACCCCGTGATTGATTTACTTCCCGAACAGCAGCGCATTGCGGAACTGGGAGGAAATATGCGTTTAGGGGGTTATGATATTGAAGTGAAAGAAAATAGTTTGGCTTATGAATTATATGGCTCGGCTGTAGCACATGAGAGATTCCGGCATCGCTGGGAATGTAATCCGGCTTATATTCCGCAATTGGAAGCAAATGGGTTAGTCTTCTCGGGAAGAGCACCGGGTAGAGAGATTATGCAAATCTTGGAATTGCCACGAGAGAAACATCCGTTTTTTATGGCTACTCAAGCGCATCCTTGTTTTACATCCAATCCTTTGAAACCAAATCCAATGTATCTGGGATTTGTAAAGGCATGTTTGGAGAAAGTAGGAATGGATTGTTGTACTTTAAAATAAATATGGTTCTGTTCTTTCTTTTTTCATCTCCACAATCTTTATATATAATCTTCTGATTTAAGCACAAAGCATGTCCTTTAAAGATAAAGTTAAGCACATTTATGAGACCAAGTATAAGTGGTTAGAACTTATTCCCTTAACTTTACTTATTTTAGCTTTTCTTCAAATAGGAATGCAGGCTTATACTACGGGAGATTTTCTCCATCGCGGAGTAAGCTTGAAAGGCGGTTCTACTGTTACTATTAATACCGCAGATATTGATGTTTTGGGATTAGAATCTTTTCTGAAAGAGAAGTTTCCTCAAGATGATATTAGCGTTAGAACTTTAACTACGGCGGGAAAAGTATCGGGACTAGCGATAGATTCAGATATTCAAGATAAGGACCTAATCGAAAGTTTTGTTCAGGCTATCGGGGAAAAAATAGATCTTAAAACTACCAGTTATGGGGTGGAAGTAATGGGAGCAGCCTTGGGAGCGAGCTTCTTTAAGCAAGCCGGTATTGCTTTATTAATATCGTTCTTACTTATGGGAATCGTAGTTATATTATATTTCAGAATCTGGATTCCCAGTTTAGCAGTGATTGTATGCGCTTTTTCTGATATCGTAGTAACTATGGCCGTATTCAACCTAACCGGAATGAAATTAAGCACCGCCGGAGTAGCCGCTTTTTTGATGTTAATAGGTTATTCTATTGATACAGATATTTTGCTTACCAGCAGAGTATTGCATCGTAAAGAAGGAACAGTGATGGAAAGAATTTATAGTTCTATCAGTACGGGGATGACCATGACTACCACTACAATTTGTGTAGTATTTGTAGCTTTTATCTTTGTGCAAAGTGAGACTATCCGTCAAATCATGTTAATTGTCTTAATCGGAATGTTTGCTGATATGGTTATGACTTGGATTCAAAATGTGTATATTTTAAGATGGTATTTAGAAAGGAAAGAGCGTCATCATTCAAAACAAAATTAAATGGAATAAAATGATTCACTGGAAAAAAATATTCACCAATTGGAGAGTGGTTTTATTATTAATCTTTGTAGTTTTTGCTTACTTTTCTATTAATGGTGGAATCGTTCCCCATTTTTGGGACGAGGGAGTAGCTATTCGAAGTGTTTCTACTAACTCTTCTGCTTCTGAAGCGGGGATGCAAAGTCCGGCCTCTAAGCTTACTCCTCTGGCTAAAGAAAAGATCATTTCTGTTAATGGGGAAAAGATAATTTCTACCTCGGATTATTCTTCTTCTATAAATAAGTTAGATTTAAATCGAAGTGTTAGAATTGAAACTAATAAGAAATCTTATACTTTAGTTACTAAGGAATTGGCTTCAGAAGGGAATATTGATTTAGGATTGAAAGTTTATGATGCTCCTACTAGCAATTTGCGTAAAGGGTTAGAATTAGAAGGGGGAACTAGAGTTTTACTCAAACCTGCCGAAGCGGTAAGCACGGAAGATCTTTCTACTACTGTGGATACTTTGAAGGAAAGATTAAATGTTTACGGTTTAAGCGATGTTACCGTTAGAACTGCTTCTGATTTAGCTGGTGAAGAATATATTCTGATTGAAATTGCCGGAGTAACTGAAGATGAAGTTAGAGACTTATTAAGCAAGCAAGGAAAGTTTGAAGCGAAGATAGGAAATGAGACGGTTTTCTTTGGCGGAAAGAAAGATATTACTTATGTTTGTAGAAGTGCGCAGTGTTCTGGAATAGATCCTAATAAGGGCTGCTTTGCGGTGCAAGGAGGATACGCTTGCAGTTTCTTTTTTAGCATTAGCTTGAGTCAGGAAGCGGCAGAACGTCAAGCTGCTTTAACTAACAAGCTATCTGTAGTTAGTGGAGAGCAGAGTGGGGAAAATTATTTGAGTGATGATATTGTTTTATTTTTAGATGATAAAGAAGTGGACCGTTTAAAGATTGGGGCAGAATTGAAAGGAAGAGCGACGACTGACATTCAAATTTCTGGTTCTGGTTCTGGGCTTAACCAACAGCAAGCTATGGCGACCACTTTACAGAATATGAAACGTTTACAAACTATTATTATTACCGGAAGCTTGCCAGTAAAATTAGATATTGTAAAGATGGATACTATTTCTCCTTCCTTAGGTAAGGAATTCTTAAATAACATTCTTTTTGTAGGATTGTTAGCTATCATTGTAGTTAGTATCGTAGTTACGATTAGATATAGAAAACCGCGCATTGTAATTCCTTTGGTTTTAACTATTATTTCCGAAATTACCTTAGTATTAGGCTTTGCGTCCTTGGTAGGCTGGAATTTAGATTTAGCGGCTATTGCCGGTATCTTGATAGTTATTGGTACAGCAGTGGATCATTTAGTGGTTATTACCGATGAAACCGTACGGGGAGAAGTAACAGCAATCGATTGGAAAATCCGGATCAAGAATGCTCTGTATATCATTATGGGAGCTTATCTAACTGCCGTAGCTTCGATGATACCATTATGGTTTGCCGGAGCGGGAATGTTGAAAGGATTTGCTTTCACCACTATTGTCGGAATATCCTTTGGGGTGCTGGTAGCTCGACCGGCTTATGCTGCCGTAGCCGAGATTTTGTTGAAAAAAGAAGAGTGAGTTTTTGGTGGGATGATGTGGAATAATACTCAAAAAGCAGTTTTGATTACTATTTTGTGCACTCTATTTACTTCTACTGGACAGATCTTGTGGAAATTTGGAATTGAAAGAATTAATTTAAGTGATTTTTGGACTATTCTAAATATTCCTTTCGTATTGGGATTTATTGTTTATGCCTTAGGGGGGTTGTTAATGCTGTTGGCTTTCAAAAAAGGAGATCTTAGTTTAGTCTATCCGATTATTGCTACCGGTTATGTCTGGGTAAGTTTGCTTTCTCCTTTACTCTTCCCCACAGATAGTATGAATGTTTGGAAATGGTCCGGCGTTATTTTGATCATGATTTCCGTAAGCGTGTTAGGATGGGGAAGCTCTAAACATGCTGAGGTGGAACATGGTTAATCTGCTTTCTATTGTTTTAGTATTGATTGGAACAGTAGTTGGAGCTGTCGGAGCATTAATCTTGAAGAAAGGAACTACCAAATATCGCTTAAGAGAGATGTTATTTACAAAGTATTTCTGGAGCGGAGTTTTGTTGTACGTACTTTCTACTGTGTTTTACATCATCGCTTTGCGCCAGGAGCATCTTAGTGTATTATACCCCATTGTTTCTACTACTTATCTTTGGACCACTATTCTGGGAGTAAAGTTCTTGGGAGAGAAGATGAATAAGTGGAAGTATATGGGGTTAGTTGGGATTATCGTGGGGGTAGTTTTGATTGGGATTGGTGGCTAAAATTTATTTCCTAACTATCCAGCTGACTACCGCCGGAAGAATAAACGCTACCACAAAAACAATTCCAATGATCCAAGGATTATTATCCTGAGTGAGGAGAGATTTTTCAACATAACGATTAGAGACTAAAACTACCAGAACCATATTGGCCAAAGCAATCAGTGGTAAAATTATTCCGCTTAAAAGATGATGGTGCCATTTTAGATGCTTAACGCTAGTGATCAAAAAGTTGTATACAAATCCAATCATTACTCCTAACAGAGCCGTTACTGAATAAAGTGCCCAGCTATTTAAGAAAACCAAGAAAGGAATCAAAACCAAGGAAATGATCAAGTTGGCGATGATTATTACTATTATCATAGTCCAGAAGACTACCCGAGAAAAAACCCGATTCTTATTCTCTGAACTTTTAAAAGCCGCCTCCACCCGGCGCACTTCCGCTTCCGGCCAGCCTTTCTTCAGCAGCCGTTCTGTATTCATGCTTCTCTCTCCGCTTCCGGCATCAAACAGAGGTGCCTAGCCACCTTACGATACTCTTTAGCAATATTAGAACGAGGAAAGAGATAATGTACTGGAGTTTGTTCTAATAGAGCCTTACGAAACTTTTTATCATATTTTATATTAGCCAAAATTGGAAACCCTAAGATGTTTTCCATCTCTTCTTTCTTCAT
Source organism: Candidatus Woesearchaeota archaeon (assembly GCA_043797205.1). Classification (GTDB taxonomy): domain Archaea; phylum Nanobdellota; class Nanobdellia; order Woesearchaeales; family GW2011-AR9; genus JACRPH01. The sequence continues at coordinate 38,492 of JAZDQB010000009.1, read as the reverse complement.
CTCACTCCAGCCACGGAAATGAGTCATATTTAAAATTATTCCGCCAATCGTATTATTATGAGCCTGAGCTAGTTGAATCGTTTTTAAGGCGTCCATCACCGAGCTTAGTGTGGGTTGGGCTACTATTAAGACCTCATCAGTATTCTTAAGAATTTGATTTAAATCGTATCCTAAACCGCTGGGAGCATCCACCAATACAAATTCGCTCATGTTATCTAAATGTTCGAATATCTCGGTTAATTTCTGGGGATTGGTTTTTTGGAAGTCCATAAAATTGAGAGAAGAGGGAATTAAAGTGATTCCACTTTCATGTTTATACATAATATCTTGCATCCCGATACCTTTTTCTTTGCACAAAAATTTATTTAAGGTACCCTTTGGATTCAGTAGTCCTAACTGCAATCCCAAGTTAGGAGTGGCCAAGTTAGCATCCAACAGGATAGTAGAACGTCCCATCTTATGCAAGGCATGCCCTAAATTTAAGGTGGTAGTGGTTTTGCCTACCCCTCCTTTTCCAGAAACTAAAGCGATAAATCGGGTCATAAGGAGGAAAAGAAGAAATTAGTATTTAATCTTTTCGTGCTCGAATAGCTAAACTATCAAATACATTTAAAGTAAAGGAATTTTTTTAGCAGCAAATTCTTTTTCTACTTCCAGAGGCCAGACACTAGATTGAACCTCTCCGATATGCGCTTTTTGTAATAAAAGCATACACAGGCGGGATTGTCCGATACCGCCCCCAATACTTAAACACATTTTATCTTCCAACACCGCTTTATGGAATTCCCAAGTTCTTCGTTCGCTTAATCCCATATGTTTAAGTTGATGATCTAGGGATTTAGCATTAACACGAATACCCATAGAGCTCAGTTCTAAAACCTCTTTTCTTACTGTATCCCACACTAAGATATCTCCGTTTAATCCCCTTCTTCCTTTTTCTGTTTCGGTACTCCAATCATCGTAATCAGCAGCGCGTAAATCGTGCGGCTTTCCCGATTTTAAGGGATGTCCGATTCCGATCAAGAATACTGCTCCGTACTTTTTAGCAACCTCTTTTTCTCTTTCTGTTGAAGTCAATTTTGGAAACAGTTGTTCTAATTCTTCACTATGAATGAAATGAATTTTCTTAGGAAGAGTACTTTTCAATGCTGGGAATTCTTTTTCTACCTTCTTTTCTGTTTCTAAGATGCTGGCATAAATTTTAGTAACGATTTCCTTCAAAAAATTTAGAGAACGGTCTTTTTTAGTGATCACTCTTTCCCAGTCCCACTGGTCTACGTAAATGCTATGAATTTCATCGACTTCTTCATCCTTGCGGATAGCGTCCATGTCGGTGTACAATCCTGTTCCTGGTTTAAATTCTTGTTTCCAAAGAGTATAACGTTTCCATTTGGCTAGGCTGTGCACTACTTCTACCGTTTCAAGAACAAATTTGGTTTTGAAGCTTACCGGGGTTTGTGTTCCAGCTAAATCATCCTGTAATCCTTTTCCTACCTTAAGAAAGCGGGGAGCAGAGACCCGTAACAGATGCAATCTTTTAGCCAGTGTTCTTTCAAAAGTGTCTTTAACTAACTTAATCGCTTTTTCAGTTTGGACAAAATCCAACTGGGTTTTGTATTCTTTTGGTAAGATAGTGTTCATACCTTTTACTACAAGCCTTATCTTTATATTTATTTCTCAAAAAGAAGGTTGAAGAAGGGGAATTAATCCTCGTCCTTTCTTCCTTCTACTTGACAGTAAGCGTACTTTAAGAAGTTGCGTACAAATCTTTCATAGTTGATTAGACAATCGATATCTACAAACGCCGTGCACTCGTTTAACTCTACAATTACGGTAACGTGACGGCGATACTCTTCGCGTTTGTTATAAGATGATTTTAAAATAATTTTCAAAAAAGAATAAAATTCCATATACTTTTGCAGTTCTGAGTCTCCCTCATATAACTTTCCTAATATGGTCCCGCGAAGGGCCGGGCTTTTGGGAAGGGTAGTAATTTTTCCTTCTTCTTTAGCCTTTTCGAGATACGCTTCAATAATCAGATCAAAAACGCTGACTAAACGGGTTAAAGCGTTAATAATTACATCGGTGGTTCTGGTGTATTTTAAACTGACGTAAATAATATGCTCTAAGCGTTTTAATTCTTCGCGCGCTTCTAAAAGGTATTCATCCATGGTTACGGGCAGTGTGAAAGTATATGGAATATAGACTTGTTTTTATTACTTTCGGTTAATAACGCTATTTAAACGTTGCAACAGTTCTTCGCTCTGTTTAAGATACTTTTTTATTTCTGGAACGGAAAGGATTTGTAGGTGATATTCTTCACTACAAATTATTAAATTTTTACCCCTTTGGAACTCCATGGGAGATTGTTTATGCTTGACTTTAATCTCTTGCAGCCAGCGCATGAACTTGATGTCTTCTAACGTGATTTTGCTTCCTTGGCTAGATTTTATCTTTAACGCAGTAAGTTTGCTTTGAAAACCTTCTCCTGCCGTAATTCCTTCCGAAAGAAGGAGAGCATCTAAGGCATATTCCAACGCTCCGCAGAGATTGTAAATTACTCCCAGCAATAGTTTTGGATCTTTAGAAAGAGGAAAAGTAACTTCCAGCAAATGAGCGGCAATACGTTGTTGTTGGATAGCATTATTCCAAGCAAGGTGATAATCTGAAGACATTTTATTATAAAAGAAAATTAATCTATAAAAACGTTCCTGATTTTAATTTTCTTTATTCAAATTCAGAATGGCTTCGGCTAGATCTCCTTCGGCTTCTTCAATGGCTTTCTTGGCCGTAACTTTGTCTACCCGAGCTTGTTCCATTACAGTTTTAATATCTTCTTCAGAAATCTCCGGAACAGTCGAAATGGAAGAACGCTTTCTTTCTTGGATTTCTCCCACAATTTGAAAGGTCTCTTGTCCCATCATGTTGACTTTAGTTACTTGAGGCTTTTCGATCACGATTTCCTTATCTTCGCATTCAATGATAACTTTAGTAGCATTAATTTCGGACTGCTGAATACCCATCTTCTTCATCATTTGCTGCATTTGCCGAGGATTAACGCCAGGAAACATTTTAACCTAAGAATGAACCGCCAAAATAGTGCAGTAAGATTACAATGGCCATGACCACCAGACACATGATAATAATTACGCCCGGAGCGAATTCTATTTTGGATTTATATTCGTCAAAATAGCGTACTAATCCTCCCTGTCCGGAGGGCATTCTTATTTTATCGTCAGCCATAAACTTCTATAAATGGGAACTATTTATATAGTTTTTGGGAAAAATAGATTTTATCAGAAATAATTCTTTCCCTTATAATTTAATTTTAGATAGTATTTTATCACAAAATAAGAAAATTTATAAACTTATTAAGATTTATCTGGATTATGGAACTCCCAAAATTAACAGTTAAAGATAAGAAGATCCTTAAATTATTGGATTGTGATGCCCGCGAAAGCAATTCTCAACTAGCTAAAAAGGCACGTTTGAGTAAGAACATTGTTAATTATCAGATTCATCGTTTAGAGAAAGAGGGATTAATTAAAAGATATATCACTTTGATAGATTATTCGAAATTAGGTTATATGCTTTTTCGGGTTTATTTAGATTTGTATGAAAAAGATTTACAAAAAGAACAAGAGTTGATGCAATTTTTGATAAAGAACAAGAAAACCGGTTTAGTCGCCCGAACTAGCGGGGATTGGGATATCATTTTTACTTTATACGTTAAAAGTTTGGATGAATTTAACGAAGAATGGTATAAATTTACAGATAAGTTTAGAGACATCATTAAATCTTACAATAATAATTTGGTGACGCGGGAGTTTACTTACCCTCGCAACTATCTTCTTCCGGAAAAAGGAGATGAACGTTTGTTTTGGGAACGAGGTGGAAGTGAAGCAGGAGTGGGGGTTGATGAGAAAGACCAGATCTTATTGAAAGAGATGTTAGAGCATGCTCGTGCTCCCGTTAACGAATTAGCCAAAAAGATTGGCTTGGGAAGCATGGCCATCATCTATCGCCTGCGCCAATTGGAGAAGAAAGGAGTGATCCTGGGTTATCGGGCGGAATTGGATTTCAATAAATTAGGGTACGAAGCATATAAAGTTAATTTAGAATTGGAAGATACTACAGTGATGAAGGAGATTTTGGCTTATTGTAAGGTCAGCCCAGGAGTAGTGTCGGTGGTCAGGCCAATTAGTGATAATGTAGATTTAGAGTTTGATGTAGAAGTGCAAGATTTTTCTGATTTCTTTAAATTGATGGACGGAATAAAGAAACAATTTCCCAGAGCAATTAGAGATTACAAGTATATCAAGATCTTAGAGCAGCACAAACAGGTGCATCTGCCCCTTTAGGATTTATTTCAGGGAAGCCAACAATTCGGTTCCACTAAAGGGTTTACGTAAATAACTAGTTCTTACATTTCCAAATGCTAAAGCGTATCTTTCTCTTACTTCTTGTTCTGGGAGTGCGGAAGTTAATACTATTTTTGTAAGCGTTGGAACAACAATTCTGGGAAAATATTCGTTAAATAAATTGCCCCTATCTGCGTCTTTGGTAGAACTTGAAAAACTTTCAATGTTAAGGAAAGCAGCGAAAATTTCTGGGAATCGTTCTAAAATTGCTTTTAATCCTTCGGGAGAATCAAACTCTCTGAAAGAATGTCTTAATCTATTTTTAGATGAATCGTAAGGTAAATCAGAACCTTTTATTACAGCAGAAAATACTTGATATTTTGCATCAATCATAATGCTTTCCATAACTTCTCGATGAAGTTCATATCTTTCCACTAATAACGTACTTTCCCACATTTTTCTTCTCCAGAACATCCATTCACACTTAATCTCGTTTTTCGATCAAACATTTTTTACGGAGTAAAAAAGGTTTGGTAGGGGGGAATAAGCCGTCTTTTGTATTGACCCAAAACATCAACCAGTGATGTCGATGATCATTTGATAGCATTCTACTAAGCGTTCACAACGGAACTTGCACCGATGGGGATTCGCCGTTTCATCGTTCCCATAACCAACGTCAACGGATTAACTCATTTTCATCGCTGAAAACTTCGCCATTTTCATCCTAAGTTATGGACGTGTCGTTGCTGGAGCCAGAGCCAAGGGCTTTCCCCTTCTCTCTCTGAGAGCCATCATCACGTTGCTCTTGCAATAAGTTAGTGGACGGACTTTCCTGGGCATTGCTACCCTCTGCTATCTACCACCCCTACCAATACTCACTAAGAGGGGGTAATTTATAAAGCTTACCTATACAATTGCTTCCTCGCTTTCAAATATTCTTTTAAGCATTTAACTTCTCTTTCTTGAAATTGGACTACTCTTTCCAAAGTAACTGTTGGATGCAAAAAATTTTTACCAACTTCATTTTGTTTTTCTATGGCGGTGTCAATTGCCGCAAAATCATCGATAGCCTCAAAATCTAATCGACGATGATGCGTTTCTGGATCCGGAAGCCAAGTCATGCATTCACAATAATAAGCGTTTATTCTATATTCGGCACGATATTTCTTTTGTACTGTTGGTTCAGTCATTTTAATCACCTCTTCTTTTGACAAGGTGTTGCAAAAAATATCTTTTTTACGTTAGAAAATATTATAAGAGTGTTGTACTTTTCTAAATTATGCTAAATAAGGAGATTATTCACAAAATTAACGATCTGGTGGCACAGAAACCACGTACGGTGCAAGAGATTTCTCAACTTATTGGCAAAAATTGGCATACTACTGAATCTTATCTTAAAAAAATCGCTCAAGAACAGGGAACTTTAGCCTTACGTACTTTTCGTGAAGGTACTCGAGGAGCGTTAAAGATTGTTTACTGGAACGCTTCTGATAATAGCCAATCTACTTTACAAGAAATGCTTTTCCATAAGATTATTCACGCACGAAACAAAGAAGATTTCAATCCTTTTGATATTTATCAATATATCGATGAAGAAAAACGCACTTGTTTTATCGAAGAGCAGGAAAACAATCTTAATGTCAAACAGGACTTGATTAAAACCATTTCTTCTGCCCAACAACAAGTGTTGATTTTTTCTGGTGATCTGTCTTGGGCCCAAGCTAAACAGGGAGAGCGTCCCCTTTTAGAGGGATTTGAACAGTTAATTCAAAAAAAAGTTCCGATTAAGATATTGACTAATATCGATTTGAATTCTAAAGATAATATCCAGAAGATTGCGGAAATAAATTTTAAGTATGGTAAAGAAATGATTGAAATTAGACATTGCCAGCAGCCCTTACGTGCTTTTGTCGTGGATAATAGTTTGGTGAGGATAAAACAGAAATACTTCTTAAAAAAATCTTCTTCCAATACTTTTTTGTTCTATTCCATCTCTGATGCGGAATGGGTTGGTTGGTTCCAAAAATTATTTTGGCATTTCTTCTCTACAGCCATAACCGCGGAGAAAAGAATTAAAGATTTACAATCGATTAAGAATATGTAATTACAGAACATCCACCTTCAACAACAATTCTTCCATGCCCTCTTTGTGTCCTGCTCCTACTACCACTAAAATCTTCTGCTGCGGATTTTCGCGTAAGAGTTTTACAATCTGCCGGACCATATACCTATTGCGGTCTCCTACCAAGGTTTTGTAAATAGAAGGATAGCGATCTTTAAGCTGTTTAATCATTATTTCAATCATCTTTTTTTCTGGAACTTTGTTTAAATCTAAATTTTCCAGTCCAGATTTTTTCAAAGTTCTTTTTGGAAAGAGTAATCCGCTAATCAAATCTCCTACAAATCGAAATTTCTCTTTCCAAGTCAATTCTTTAGAGAAGTTACGTAAAGTGACCTTAATGGGCTGGTCAATCAAAGCGATTTTAACTCCTTCCTTCTTGGCCAGTTCTAAAGCGGTTTTCATCTCCGTTCCCGGACTTACTCCAATACTTTGGCCCAGTTTTTGCTGGACAATTTGACCAATTTTAGCGAAAAGATAGCCTTTTACTCCGATTTGAGCTATATCCATTAAACTTACCTTGGTTTTGATTCCGCTTAACAGCACTTTAGCTCGTTCTTGGTCCAATTCTACCCCTACTATCTCCGGTTTAAGCTCAGAAAAGGCCTTTTTTATCTCATTAATACTCTGTTGGGCGATATGGGAAGTGCCGATAATATGTACGCTCATATCCATTCTCTATAACAGAAAAGTATTTAAATCTACGGAAAATTTGTGAATGTAATAATATTAGAGGTGATTCATCATGTTAAAAATGAAAAGGATTTCTGAGGTCTACGATCTTAGAGTGTTTACCGATGGCGGTGACTATTTTGGTGATGTGGAAGAGTGTATTCTACAAGCAAACCGAGTCTTTGGCTGGAAAGTTAAAGCAACTAAGAATTCTTTCTTGAGCAAAGTTCTAGGTAGTGCTAAAGGAGTAATTGTTCCTCACCAGTTGGTTAAAGCGATTGGAGATGTTTTGGTAATTTCCAAAAGTGCCGTCCCCAGCAGTGGAGCAGAAGGCGGCGAGGACGCGGAATGAACATTCACAAGTGTTACAAGGACTTATTGAGTTATCAGTTTGTCCAGGGTAACCTTGAGGATTTAGAAGATACGGCTTGGTATATTGCGGGATAAGCTTTGCTTTTTTCTATATTTTTGTTGTTTGAGAAACATTTATTAGTTTGATTATTTTGATGTTGACTAGAGATGGAGTTCACACACGAACTGAACGGGAAAAAAGTTACAGTAAAAGTTTTCTTTACTGATTATACTTCTGAATTGTTTAAACTGGATGTAGATATCTTTCATAAATTCAATACGATGGTTTGGCGCAGCCACAAAGATGCACCTAAGAAAATTCGTTCTTATGTTCGTATGTTACGCGATTACGAAGTATTCTTTCGTAGTGATATCTATAAAGCGATTAAGGCGGGAATTAATCCCAAGATTGATTTTAATGAATACCAAGAGTTTGTGGGAAAACAGATATCTAAACTGATCCTGATTATCTTAGAAAGGAATCCAAACGTAATTCCACAAGAGAAGTTAACCATCAACCTAACTGTTTATGATAAGAAAGTAGATGGGTGCTTGGGAGGATTAGATTGGGAAAGTTCTTCTCGTTATTTGGTTTCATTAACCTTTAATGGTACTGCGTTGCTAAGCAGAGTTTACTTACCGTGGTTATACACCAAACATTTTGATGCTGCTTTTTGGTTGAAGTCTATTGATCATGAGTTAGAACATCAAACTGCAGTAATAAGGGAGCTTTACCAAAAACAGGAAAAGCAGCAAAATAAATTTTCTAAAAAAATTGTTCAAGGAAAATTAAAAGCATCCTTTTACGAAATATACGAGATTTTATGCGGGTTACAAACAGAAGGAACGGCCGTGTTTAGAGATTGGCAGAATCGTACTTCTGTTCCGTTTGACTTAAAACATATTGAAAAATTGAAAGCAATGCTGATTGCTGCTTCTCAAATGGAATCTAGAGAGGAGGCAGAAGCTTTTCTGGAGAAAAGATTTCATCCTACCGGAGAAACCGGAGAATATTATTTGGGTTACTTGATGTGTTACTTTATTGGATTGAGTAAACTGAAAAAAAAGAGAAAAGCCCATCCTTATCTTAAGGTTTATGTCAATGGTTTGGTGGAAATAAAATTTACTGATTTGAATAATTTTCTGTCCAATTTTAAAGTAGCTAAACTAGAAGCTTTAGATCCGCTTATTTTTAAGGAGACTTATGCTTACTTGAGTACTATCAAAGACCATAAAAAGTTGATTTTGGACTATCTTGTTGCTTGTAAAGAACTTGGATTGAGAGAACCAGTGAGATTTTTTGATATGAATTTTTATAATGTTCTACTGAAAAACGCCCAAAAATAGTTATCTACTATGCGGTAATAACAAACCCGAAAGGTTTAAATATTAATCCTCTCTTTTAAGCTTAAATGGAGCTAGAAAACCTTACCCTCGAGAACTATGAACGGCATCTTCCTAATATTCTAAAATCTGAACTGCTTTTTCCTGAAACAATTAGATTAAATCAAGACCAATTGCTCCAAATTTTAAGGGGGGATAGACCTATTGCAAAAATGGCTTTTCAGGATTCAGAATATCTTGGAAATATCCTCAGTTTTTGTTCTTCTGAAAGAGATATTACCTCCCTTGATCTTAGAGGAGTTATTCCCGAACCGAGAACATTATATTTGTATAATCTTATTATTGTCCCAAAATTTCAAGGGAGAGATTTTGGCAAAGTTCTCTTTCAAGATTTGGTTAATACTGCCAAAACAAAAGGGTATGCGACATTAGAAGGTCATTTCAGGCCTAATGCTTCTTTACATATAATTAAAAGTGAAGGGGCAGAAGTAATATCCACCCACGCAAACTGGTGTAATACTGGCGAAGATTATGTTTATTGCAGGTTAAGGTTTTAATTTAACTGTTACCACAATACTAACAACTGCATTCGATACAACAAGAAACCAATCCATAATACTAAGAAAAGATAGATTATGCCCCATCCTCTCTGATAGGGAAAATAATCCGTGAACCAATGGGTTTGTTTCTGGTGCCACTTACCTTGACTCCAGCTCATAATATTGTAAACCAAACAGTCGATTGCAATTAAGTACCACAATAATCCTTCCCAATAGATATTCATACGTCGATATAATAAAAGGGATTATAAAAAGTTTGTGGTTATATTGTAAGAATATCTCTTCTGCTTAATATTGTTTCATCAAAAACTTTTCCAATTGGCTCATTAAATGCTCAGTAACAATTTCTCCCTGAAATTCTTGACTAGAAAAGTATTTCTGATCCGCAGAGTAATAATTTAATTGTTGATGATTGGATAGGTCTTGACAACCTAAAAATTCATCTTCTTCTTCTAATGGGTTAATATCTAAATAAGATGCTTCCTTAGGAATTATAATCTTAACGTCATGTTTCGGCTGGTCTGGCGGAACAGGAATAGTTAAAGTTCTTCCACGATATCTTTCAGGGATGAAAAAGTCAAGAGGCATAAATAGTTCAATTAAACCTAATTTATAAAAATTTATGTTGTTCTAAGAGCATATTACAACTTCTTTCTTTTTAGCAATAAACTGCTCGTAACTACACTTACTGAACTTAAAGCCATGGCTCCTCCGGCAATCATGGGACTAAGTAACCAACCCGTAAACGGATACAATACTCCTGCCGCTACTGGAATCCCCAGGACGTTGTAAAACAAAGCCCAGAACATGTTCTGTTTAATTTTGCTCATGGTTATCTTGCTTAATTTAATGGCCTTGGGAATATCTAACAAGCTATTGCGCATCAGTACAATACTACCAGATTCCATCGCTACATCTGTTCCTGAACCCATAGCAATGCCAATATCCGCTTGTGCCAAAGCCGGAGCATCATTGATTCCGTCTCCTACCATCGCTACCTTTCCTTTCTTCTGTAATTCTTTAACGTGGCTAGCTTTATGTTCTGGAAGTACTTCGGCAAAAAAATGTTCTATTCCTACTTTCTTAGCGATAGCTTGTGCCGTTCTTTGATTATCTCCCGTAATCATGTATACTCTTAATCCTAATTTTTTTAGTCTTCTGATTGCTTCAGGAGAATCTTCTTTGATTTCATCGGCTACAGCAATAGCTCCCAAGACTTTCTTTCCTTCTGCTAGAACCATGACGGTTTTCCCTTGTTCTTCCAAGTCTTGGATTCTATTTTTCCAAATAGAATCGACGCTAATCAATTTAGAGTTACCTAAAGAATAATTTTTAGTTCCTATTTTAGCGGTGATTCCTTTTCCTGGAACGGCTTTGAAGTTAGTTATCTTTTTGAAAGATGTTTTTTCCTTCTTAGCTTTATTGACGATTGCTTCAGCTAGAGGATGTTCAGATTTATTCTCGATACTTCCCGCGATTTCTAAGAATTGTCTTTCTGAGATTTTGTTTGGAAGGATATCTGTTACGGCCGGTTGGCCTTTAGTGATTGTTCCAGTCTTATCAAACACAATAGCATTTAATTTATGGGCGGTTTCTAAAGCTTCTCCACCTTTGATTAAAATACCTTCTTTCGCTCCCTTACCCGTTCCAACCATGATGGCGGTAGGGGTAGCTAATCCTAGAGCACAGGGGCAGGCAATAACAAGAACCGCCACTGCAGTAACCAAAGCAAAACTAAAGGCAGCTCCAGCGATCCAGTACCAAGTTATAAATGTGAGTAAAGAGATTCCAATAACTACTGGCACAAAATAAGCCGAAACATTATCCGCAAATCTCTGAATCGGTGCTTTTTTAGTTTGCGCTTCTTCAATTAATTTAATAATTCTGGACAAAGTAGTTTCTGCTCCAACTTTAGTTGCTTTGAACGTGAAACTACCGTGTTTGTTTAAAGTAGAACCGATTACAGCATCTCCTTTTTTCTTTTCCACCGGAATACTTTCTCCCGTAATCATACTTTCATCCAAAGCAGAGTAACCATCTACAATAATTCCATCTACGGGAACTTTTTCTCCTGGTTTAACTAAAATTATTTCTCCTGCTTGTACTTCTTCAATTGGAATCTTAATTTCTTTTCTATTACGAATAACTGTAGCGGTTTTTGCTCCCAACTTCATTAATTTTGTAATGGCTTCAGATGTTTTTCCTTTAGCTACTGCCTCTAAATATTTCCCTAAGACCACTAAAGAAATTAACACTGCTGCGGCTTCAAAATATTGTTCTCCTTTCGGAACGAACAAAACCACATAAACAGAGTAAAAATAAGCGGCACTGGTGCCCAGGGCAATCAAGGTGTCCATGTTGGAAGTTTTATTCTTTAAAGCAGCCCAAGCTCCTTTATAGAAAGTAGCTCCAATGTAAAATTGTACTGGCGTGGCTAAGATCCAAACAACATATTCTCTAAATGGAAGATCCATCAAGAACATACTAATCACTAAAGCAGGGATGGCAAAAATAAAACTGAAGATAACTTTGTTTCTTAATTTAAATAGCTCTGCTTTACGTTTTTTCTCCTCTTCCTGGGGGTTAGTATCTTTAGCAATGTAAGCCGTATAGCCTTTGTTCTTTATCGCAGCAATCAATTCTTGTTCATTTACAATTTTAGAATCATAATCTATTGCTGCTTTTTCTGTAGAGAAGTTGACATTAGCAAATTTCACTCCCGGAACTTTAGTTAGGACTTTGTTAATAATAGTGGCACAGCTGGCACAATGCATTCCTTGTATTTTTAAAGTAGTTTTTTCCATTTTATTTTAAGTAAGGTATTTTTTAGTAGTTATTAATTTTATCGTAAATAAATAATTTGAACCATTATTTACTATTGAAAAATTATTCCTATTTTTTATCTCATCCCGCAGCCACATCCACCACCACCTGCTCCACAACTTGCTCCTTTAGGTACTTGTACTTGGTTAGAAGCCTGAGCTACAGTGTTTGCGTCGGTATTTTCTACTACAACAAACGCTCCTCTAAGCATACCCATCCAACAACTCCAAGAAATTGTTCCAACTTTATCTGGAGTAAATTCAATAGTTTGTTCTCCTGATTTAACTTCAAAGTTTAAATTGTATGCTGGCACTTGAATTTTGTTATTACAACCGTTCAATTGTGCTCCGTTGATAATCCACTTTACCGGTACACCTTTCTTCAACACAAATTTGTTAGGAGAGAAACCGGAATTATCTACCTTCATTCTAATTTCTTGATAGCCATCTTTTATAACCAATCCAGAATTGGAAGATGGTGCGATAATGGTAGAGGGGTTATTATTGCTGCTTAAGGTGTTAACTCCTGAAGTTAAGGAATCAAAATCGTATCCTGAACCGGTAAGTGCTAATCCCCTATTCAACATGATAACTCCTAAAATCATCACTAATACTCCGGAAGCTTTCAAGATTTTCATAGTCGCTTTGGAACTGATAATACTAGTAAGATATCCAAATCCTAACATTATTGGTAGTGTGCCTAAACCAAAGATGAACAGCATCTTTGCTCCTTCGAGCATGCTTCCGGTTCCCGCCGCCATAATATATACTGCTTGTAATGGACCACAAGCAATCATCAAGCCGTTTAATAAACCAATAATTAAAGGACTCTGTTGATGAATTTTAGATTCTTCTCCCAACCATTTATTCATGGATTTAGGCCAGCGAATTTGGAATTTCCTAAACCAACTTAATCCGAGCATCTTTAATCCAAAGAGTAGCAGGAAGATTCCGGCCAGGATTCCGGCCCAGCCGCGCATGATTGGAGTGAAAGCAATAATACTACCTAGAAGACCAAAGATAGCTCCTATGATTGTATATGAGATAGTTTTTCCAATAGCATAGGAAGCGTGCAACTGTAGAGGTTTCTTTCCTTCTTTGGCTCCTTTAGTAGTGTACGATAAGACAAAACCACCACACATAGCTACACAATGAAATCCAGTAAGTAATCCTACTAAGAAGAGTAAACCATAACCCATATTTCCGGATAAGGAAGGAATAGAAAATTGATAGTATAACTGCATGCCAAAGAACCCGATTAAAAGGATTGCTGCTCCGGCTAAGAACCAAGGCCACCAAGAAGTTTTGGAAGAAGTCTTGTTATCCGAATTGCAAGAATATCCCTTCTCTTCAATCTTGTTCTTGATTTGATTTAAATTTACTTTGTCAGAATCATATTCAACTTCTACTGTTCCGCTAGTATAACTTACAGAAATGGAATGTATCCCGTGTAAGCTGGAAATTTGCTTCTTAATGATTTTTTCACAGCTCTCGCACACCATTCCTTTGATTTTAATAGTTTCTTTTACCATATTAATTCACCTTAAATCCTTCTTTTTGGATGATTTGTTTGATTTTACTTTCAGTAAGCTTCTTTTCATCGAATTCAATGGTTGCGGTGCCTTTCTTACTGTCTACTTGGGCTTTTGCTCCAGCTTCTTCTAAGGCGTCGGTAATAAGCATCTCACAGCTTTTACAATGCATTCCATTAATTTTAAGGTTGATTTTAGTCATTTTGTTTCACCATTGAGCTTAAGAAGTGAAACAGCTTTATAAACTACTGCTGAAACTAGTTTCAGAAGCTATTTTAATTAGTTTGTGGTAGAAAGATATTTAAATATATTTCACTTGCTATCTATTTATTAACTTAAGGGGTGAATTAATTTCCATGAATCCATTGCAATTTAAAGTTAAGCCGTTAAATTTTTCTCCATTTGGTGAAAAAAGTAGTTCCAAAAGAAAACCCCTTAAAACTAGTCTTAGAACTAACAAATTTGCGGATAGTGGTTCAAAATGTCAAAAATGTAAGTGTTTACTTAAAGGATTAAAACCACATATGCATCATAAAAATGGAAACCATTCAGATAATCGAAGTAGTAATATCTTGCTAGTATGTCCAAATTGTCATAGTAAGTTACATCGAAACATGAAACCAAAAACAAAACAAAAAAAGAAAGAAACTAATTTTAGTTACTTTGGTTTATCTGCAAAACCGAGATTATAATTTAAATCTACTTCAAAATCACTATGTTGGTCATCCCTCTTCTCTTTCGCTCGAGAAGTTGCTTTCCTTCTAACTTATCTAGAATTCTGGTTACTTTAACCTTACTTAATTGGGTTTCTTTAAGTACGTCGCTCTGGTACATCGAACCTTGATTGTTGATTAATAGTTCCATTACTCTCTTTTCTTCATCATCTAAATGTTGTAATTTGTGCTTCTTCTCTTCTTCGGTTAAGACTTTCTTAGTCTCAGCAGGAAGTTTCTTCTCTCTGATAAAGAAAGTGACTAATAAACCCACTAGAACTAGCAATCCAATCAAACTGTAACCGATAATCTTCTGGGTGCTTAAAGTAGTGTACATCGGACAGGTTGGACCATGAGTACAGGTAGTATTGACAATTTGTTCCAATGCGTTATTGAAAGACATAACTACTAGGAAGAACACTAGCGCTACTCCGATAATCATCAATCCAACATATTTATTTTCCATACTTTACCTATATATTATAGTATATTTATAAGAATTATGGAGGAAAGGTTATTTTATCAAAAATCTTCCGAAAAGCTTAAATATGTACACACCAATTCTAGTGTAAACATTAAATATGGTGATTAAAATGGCAACTTTTACCGTGTCCATCCCGGACAAACTCAAGAAAGAATTAGACCGATTTCCGGAGGTTAACTGGCCGGAATATCTCAAGAAGCGCTTTGAAGTCCGCTTGAAGGAATTTCAAAAGTTTGAAGAATTAAGAGCGCGGGGGAAATTGTAAGATGGCCACCCTAACCTTACCTATCAGCGAAGACTTTCGCGAACAGTTAAAATCTGTCTCTTGGATCAATTGGAGTGAGATTGCCCGGGAAGAAACCTTGAAAAAGTTAATCTTAGAAAAATACCTGAAAAGAGAAGAGATTTCTGAAGAAGAGTGGGAATTCTGCGAACGAACCGATTGGCATCCGGTAGATGAACTGCCGTTGAAAGAAGAGTTTAAGAAAAGGATAGAGCAAGCTAGGAAAGAAAAATCTATCCGGTTGAAATCCGTGGACGACATATTTAAGCATTGAAAATGGCTTACAACTTAGATATCAAGCCCTCTTGCCAGGAAAGTATTGATAAAGCTTGCAAGAAGAATCCGGTCTTACGACATGCTTTGACCAATAAGGTAAATGAGATTTTAGAAAATCCCCAACACTATAAACCATTACGCTATGATTTGGCGGGAGAACGAAGAGTTCACCTTCTTAAAAGTTTTGTTCTAAAGTTTGAGATTGATGAAAATTCTAAAATTGTGACTCTTATCGCTTTTGGACATCATGATGAAGCTTATGAGCGTTAGTCCTTAGCCACCTTCCATAAGATATCAAAGAAATTCAGGTTGCTTTTGACCGCTTCTTTGCTTCTGATCAGGAAAGCGAAAGGAGTTTCGGTCCAGACGATGGTTAAGGCTACGTTTCCGGAGAAGAGGATGGTGGAAGGAAATTCGTAGCTCTGAGGAAGAAAGCGCATTTTGCATAATTTTAAGTTTTCCTTTATTTTTCTTTCTCTTACTTTTTCGTTGAAAATGATGTTTAAGTGAAGTTTTAATTTGGCTCTCCTTTCGTTCCATTCTTTTTGATAAGCGGGGAACATATCCGCAAAGCGGCTTTCTGCTCCGTAAACAAATACTTCTCTCTTTT
This sequence comes from Candidatus Woesearchaeota archaeon, assembly GCA_043797205.1. GTDB lineage: Archaea > Nanobdellota > Nanobdellia > Woesearchaeales > GW2011-AR9 > JACRPH01. The sequence goes on along the minus strand of JAZDQB010000009.1, from coordinate 22,365 downwards.
CTTTCAGAATGGCTTCGTATGCCGATTTAACTCCTTTCTTGCCCTTGAAAAGCATGGCTTCTTCTTGGTGTTTTGATTCTTTGAATAAAATGTTAAGATCCGGTAAGATGGAAGAGATTCTTTCTTCCTTCTCTTGTAGCAATTCTTTTAATCGCTCTGGTGCTACTGGCTCGAAGATCTTGCGATTAGCGGAGATAACGTAAGTAACTAATCCTTTCTTGATTAGACGTTCTAAAGCATCATAAACGTTAGTTCGATTGATGTCGGCCTTCTTAGTTATATCTCCCGCCAATCCCGATCCGATTTCTAATAAAGCGAGATATACTTTAGCTTCGGTTTGGCTCAATCCGACTTCTTCTAAGATTTCCAACTTCATGATGGGTTCAATTCTTTGATTATTTATAATTGTTGCTGTTGAAACGACAACAAAAGTTTAAATGCTTTGGCTTTGTAATAAACGCATTCAATTGGTTTTCTGGATGTTTTGGAGAGAAATGAAAAGAAAAGATTTTGAACACTTGGAGGAAATAGTAAAGGGATATGCAGAGACTTTAGCTGAACTTACCCGAAAAGGAAGAATAACAGAAGTGGGAGATCTTTCTAAGAGACCTTATGCGTTCTTTATCGGGGTAAGAGATCCACAGAATTCACGTTACTGCGGTTTTGGTTGTGCTACTTTATCTCTTGACGGTTTCAAAAAGATTAATCTTTTCGTACCGGTTGGGGAAAGTAATCATTGCGAAGATGACGGAAAAGAATATAATTTTAGTTACACTATTTGGAGTCACACAATTGATAATGCTATCAAAACAATAGATGATCAAAACAAGACTTGGGCACCAAACATAGAATTTTCTGTTCAATATAATTATCTTCATAGAGTTAGATTTGTTGGAGAATGTGATAGGGAATGGTATGAGTCTTTTCCAGAAATAATCGGCTTGGGTTCAGTCATTGAGCCTTATCTTAAACAAGTAAATCGAGCTAATGAACTAGAAAGGAAACTGAGAAGCATACGTGCTATAAGCATAGTCGAGAGGGGAGAATGAAAATGAAAGAAGATAATCCCATTCATCACAAATGTCTTGAAGCATACAAGGAATTGGAAAGATCTACTTTAAATGGAATGTTATCAAGGAGGGATTGTTTGTGGTTTGTTCCGAAAATTCCTTTGATTGGGATGCGTTTCGAGGGAGAAAAATTTGGAGAAAGAGACCCATATATTTCTGAAGAAAAATTGTTTCCTCTCTTTGAAGGCGAAGAGATTCACTGGATGGACCAAGCCGAGGACGATGCGATTAGAAAAGGAGAATATCGACATTTAGGTTATGTTCCTTGGATTTATGGGGGATATGGAGTAGATAATTATATCACTAATTCTTATGGTGAAGAACCAATATTCTTAGGAGTGGTTAATCTGTTGGAGAGACTGGGAGATCACTTTAAATCATTAGAAGCAGTAAGTAAAATGATGAGAACGGGAGAAATATCAATCCCTACTCATTTTTCTGCGATTCCTGCTGGTAAAATAGAATGTCCGGATTATTGTCTTACCACGGAAAGGGATCATAATCTAATCACTAAACCTGGATGTTCTTATAGTATAATATTATTGAGGGAACTAAGATGATCTGCCGCCAATCCAGATTATTAAGATACTTAGACCCGACCGAGAGGGCTGAACTGGACAACTTAGAACAATTAGCTGAATCCAGAGAAAGAGAGCGAGGGATAGCCATCAGAACCAGCCAACTTCAGTCTTTACAAGAAATAACCGGAGAAATCATCATTCAAGATTGGCAGGAGGGTAAAACTATTCGTCCGGAACAGGCTTTCGGACATAGCGGTATCTTATTAATTACTAAATTCCCTTATGACGAATATTCCCCAAACAGCGATGGTAATCCGTTTTATCTCTTCTCTGTTAAGAACGGAATCACATTTACTAAGGAAGATGCTATTTTCTTTGATCCTCCGGAATGTAACTCTTGTTACGGTTACCATGATGCTCCGTCTAAGCGATGGGAAGAACACCAAGAAATTAAAAAAAGATATTCTGCCCGCTTTGTAAGTAAGGTCGCCGGCTATCCGGGCTATAGAATAATGCCAGGAGGAGAGAAAGAACCAACAACGCCACTTGAATTTAGATTAACGAATAAAATACTAACGGATTTCATCCGCAATTTTCATGCTGTTGGAGAATATGTTCGTTATAACCAGAATAAACTAATATCAGGATACGGATTTCTTAGCAAAGAACAAGTTTCTATTTTAATCGAAGGAGAAGAAAAATAGCAGTGAATAAAATGGATTCTGACGACTTTATGCTTCATTCTCCCCAGATTGAACATGGAATTGGAGAACGGAAATGGACTTTAGAAGAGCTTCTGGAATTGGAAAGCGAGAGAGTAACGGCCAAAATCAAAGAGATTCAAAAGTTAGACCAAACTATCTATAGAAAACATACTCGGATTAATGCTCTTAATGGTCGGCTCTTTGAAGAAACCGAATCTCTTCCACCTTCTAGATATGAAGACTTAAGCATGGAACACGATAAAAAAGAGCAGGAGATGTACCCCTTGGAAGAAATGCGCCGAGTTAAAATAACAGAGCTGGAAAAATTGGCTGACTTGAATTTTTATCGCTTAATAAAAAGAAAGGAAGCGAAACAGTTAGAAGAAAGAAAAAAAGAATTGACCCCCTATTTGGAAGAGATAAGAAATTATCCCCTTTCTTCCAAAGGGAGGGTTGAATCCAGAAAAGAATTAAGAGAAAAAAAGAAGGAATTTGAAGAAATTTTGCACGTAGGAAAAGATGAGCCTTTTGAATGGGACAACACGCTTTATCGGCCGCTTAAAGCTGCTTTAGCTGAAGTATGGAAAGAAAAATTATATCAATATCGTGAAATTTTACTCCAAACGAAAAAGGACGGCACTTGGAAGAAAGCTTTTGAAGGGTTGTGGGGATATTCTGGTTTTAATGAAGTCTGCGACCACTTGGATTTAGATTTGATCCTTGCGGAGGAACATGGAAACCAGAACACTTTTTCTTATCGCTGCGGAATAAGTGGAGATGAATGTGTGGGGGAAAAAGACAATCATTCCGCCGGTGGAGAATTTGATTGTTCAAGGTGTTATCTGTGTATTGGATATAACCTACCTTTAGAGTTAGTTGCTTTGGTTAAAGATAAAGTAAGGATTCCTGAGGAAAGGTTGGCTTGGCACATAAAAATAGGTTTAGTTAATCCGGATTATTTAAAATAATTTATTTCCAATACAACCCTGCTTCCAATCCCTTACTTACTTCACATTCTTCAGGATTGAAATGCTGCAGGTTGCCGGGATCACACACTAAAGATTGAATTCCTTTCTGCCGGCTAATTTCTGCTTGATTTTCTGGACGAGTTGATGACGTTGGGGAAGAATAAGAAAGAAAGTACCACGCTGCCGTACCCAAACTCGCAGCCATAACTCCTACTAAAGCGTAAGCTTTCCAGGTAACTGGCTTTTCAGCTTCGCTCATCTTTAATCATTATCCACTCTGGGAGCTAAGATAAAACTTAAAGCCAATCTGTCAATAATTTTATACTCAATCTTTAAGGGATAATCAGTATTGAAGCGTAGCGTAACCCTATCCGCTAACTTGCCCCCAGCAATCATTTTCTTCAAGTATTCTAAAGAGTATTTAGCTTTAAACTTGTCATCAATATCGGTCTTAATTACCACACTTTCATCGGGCTTGATTTCAATAAAAGCCTTAGACAAATCTCCCTCGGCCTTGACCGAAAGCTGGTTCTTCTCTCCCAACAAGGTAACGGATTCTGCCACGACAGAAACATCATCTACGGAATCGGAAAGTAGGGAAGAATTCATTTCTACGGAAATAGGAAAACTCAATTCAGGAACTTTTTGTTCTTTACTTTCAATCTCTAAAGTGGGCAAAGTGAAAGAACGGAGGGTATTACTTTTCATAATAATTTTCAAACGGTTGTCTTCCGTAGTTTCTAAAGTTAATATATCATCTCCTTTAGTTCTACGCAAGATTTGCTTTAAATTGTTAAGATTGATAGCCCATTCTTCCTCTTCCTTAACTTCATAAGCAGTAAAGCAAGTACTCAGCATCTTGAAAATGACCATAGCGACATTAGCGGCATCCATAGCTACCAATTCTAATCCATTTTTATTAACTTTAAATTTGGCTTCACTGACTAATTCAGAAATAATGGCAATGCTCTCTTTAAAATAACGTGGTTCAGCTAAAACGACTTTCATGGTAAGTTACCCCCTCGAATGAGATTTAAGGGAGAAATACCTTTATAAGATTTGTTGTGCTGGAAACATAGCTTTCAGAAAAGGAAAACCTTAAAAATCACTAAAGGGTGATAATTCACAGATGAAGAAAGAATTAAGTGCAAAAAAAGAAAGGAATTATTCCATCTATTCTATACCTTCTCCTTGGAGGGCTGCAGCAGAAAACGCCATGGACGAACTTTCCGATCAAAAAAAAGCAGAAAAAGTGTATGCTTATTTGGAAAAACGGAGCGAAGTTATCTTACTGGATCGTTACGGAAGAAAAATGTTTTCTCGTTCCGTGGACTCCTTACCTTATTTTCCGTTGAATCATCTATTAGTTATAACCCAAGATGCCGGGGTTAATATAAAAGGAAAGGATGGGAGTTCAAATAATAGTAATGTTAGAGCTCATTCACTTTTTTCTTTAGGTGGGAGATTAGAAGAATTAGCGCGGGAGGTGGATGGAATTAAATTAGTATCTCGCAAAGATTACGTTGGAGAGTTAAGAGCGCATGGGCGACTGAACCAAGTAGCAGATTATTGTTTAAGAAACTATTAATTATTTTAATGTAATTCTCTTTCCGTCTTCCATTAAATGGACATTCTTGTTCATTTCATAACCCATCTCTACTGCTAGTTCTGCCAACTGTAAGGCTTTATCGTGTCCAGCGTGGGAAGGAATGATATGTTTGGGTTTGATATATTCAATCAGGTCGCGATGGTCTTCTCGAGCGGCATGGCCGGAAACATGAATGTCGCGGAAGATACGTACGCCTTTATTCTTTAATTCTCGTTCTAAAATATCACGATTATCTTGATTCAATTCTACGGGAATAACAGAACAGCTGAAAATGACAATATCTCCGCTTTCGAATTTGAAAGGCAGTTCTTCTCGAGCCATGCGCGAAAGCATGGCCTTGGGCTCTCCTTGATGTCCGGTAACCACTAACAGATATTTTTCCTTACCTTCTTTGTTCATTTTTCTAAAAAATTGTTCTAATTTATCACGATGGCGAACTAATTTAACATCGGCTTTAAAATCAATGATGTTGAGATTCTGTCCTGCGGCTACATAACGTCCCAAAGACCTTCCTAAAAATACAATCTTACGATTGAGTTTCTTCCCCATTTCTACAATGCTTTTTAGTCGTGCCAAATGCGAAGAGAAGGTAGTGACTATCATGGCCTTACCTTCTGCGTTAACTCCCAACATTACATCTTTAAGCATTTGTTGGGCCACCGATTCGGAAGGAGTTTTCTTATGCTCATGAGCATATAATGATTCTACGATCAACACTTTCGCTCCTTCTTCTCCGATCTCTTTCAAGCGTTCGAAGTTTGGCTTCTGTCCTAAAGTGGGCTGGCGATCGAACTTGTAATCATTGGCATAAACTACGGTGCCGTAAGGTGTGTGCAGCAGAATCATGGCCGTATGTGGAATAGAATGAGTCATGTAAATTAGTTCTACACTGAGATTTTTAGATAATTTGTAAGAAGAATTTAAGTTTAAGCTGACCAAAGGGTTGGGTACTTTAATTTCTTCATCGGCAAAGATACTTTTCAACACTTCTGCCGTGAAAGGAGAACAAACAATAGTCGCTTTAGGAAACAATTTGAAAGCAAACGGCACGGCTCCAATGTGATCTAAATGTCCATGTCCGGGGATGATGGCGATGACTTTATCTTTCCAATCTTTGATTAAATTGTAATCCGGAACAGCTTTAACCTTAAGCAATTCTTCATAAGTAACTCCGCTGATATCTTCATCTTCCGTATAGCGAATATAATTCTCCATCTGCAAGCCCATATCTAAGATAACTACTTCGTCATCTACTTTAATCGCAGTAGAATTCTTTCCTGATTCAGAATATCCTCCGATAGTGCAGATTTCGATGGGCATGAGAGGGAGGATTGTTTTGGGGTTTAAAAAGGTTCACCTCTCAAAACCATAAACTAATTATAGTTCCGGTAAATTTAATCAAACTATGCTCCGTACACTACTGAAATCAAAGATTCATCAAGCTAGGGTAACTGAAGCTAATTTAGAATATATGGGCTCAATCACTCTTCCTAAGAAACTGATGAAATTAGTTGACCTGTGGCCGGGAGAACAAGTGTTAGTGGTAAGCAACACTTCCGGGGCAAGATTGTGGACTTATACTATCGAAGGAAGCGATGAACATAATATCTGTATGAATGGTGCTTCTGCCCACTTAATTAAGAAAGGAGAACAGATCATTATCCTGGGGTTTGCTCAAAGTGAAACCCCTATCAAGCCGAAGAATATTTTAGTGGATGATAAGAATAATTTTGTGAAGTATTTTGAGTAAGTGTTTTTGATTTAACTATTTTAATATAAAAATAAAATGCGGACGGCAGGGATCGAACCTGCGTATGCACTAAGCCAATAGATGACTTACGAGGGTTAATTCATAGCACTCAAATGAGCACTCGTTCTTCCCTTGCCTTGAGTTTGGACTTACTCGGAATCTTCCGAATAAACTATCCCGTTTGACCACTCCGGCACGTCCGCGTTAAAGAATTAAATCGGGGAGTATTTTATAAACGTTTCTTCTGGTTTATCAGTTAGTGCCTTCAAGGCTTTTATTAAAGAACTTCTAATGCCAAGGTTCCCCGTAAGGGACAACCCCCTTCTTGGCTCGAAGTAGAATGAAAGTAGCTTTGACCTGAAGGCACTAACCTTATTGTTTCTTTAATTCTTCCTCAAAAATAGGCTTAAGCTTCTCCCACAACTCTAAAGGTATATTCTCTGGCTCATGTAGTTTAAATATTTCTTCTTTTAACTCTTCTTCCCGAGCAGCAGCTTCCTTCCCAAACTCTTTCTGGAACAAATCCATCAATTCTCCTTGCACTCCACGTTTAGCAGCCAGATAAAAAGCGAACAGTTGTTCATCTCGGGCTAATTGCATGGAATAATATCCTTGAGAAATATCTTTGTGGGTATTGAACAAAGAAAATAAGTGCTTATATTCTAATCTAAACATATCTTTCAATCCTACCTGTTCCGGATTAAATCCCAATCCCTTCATGAAAGCGAAACAAGTGGCACATTTAGCGCAAGCATGACACCAGCGATTTTCTTCTGCACTTAATTCGTCAGCATGACAGGAAGTTTGGTATTGAGCCAGATGCGGATATCTTTGATACAAGACCTTGGCTACCGCCATTTCATGCAAAGGTTGTACCAAAGAAACCACTTGCACTTTTCCTTGAGTTAAGATGCTAGTTAGGGCGTTCATATGTTTCATCCAATCGGGAGATTGGTCGTATACGGCGTAACACTTCACTCCTTCCTTACTATAATAATACTTATTACATGAATTTTCATTACCAAAGACAATATACTTGGAATGGTGGGAATAGCTGAAAGGCAGGCACATAAAAAGGAATTCCGTAATGACATTAGCACTTCCCAAATCCGTATCATCTAAATCCCATTCTACATTACAGCGTAGTTTGCACAGTTCGTTCTTCACCGTATTTACTTTTACCTTTAACTCTTTCTCCAGTTGCGGGATTAAATTCCACAGATGTTTATTAGTAAAACTTTTAATTTTCTCTCCTCTAAATTCCACGTCTAAATCGTTATCTATTACCGTAACTGGAGTGGGATTTAATCCGATTTCTCGCGCTAGCCCCAAGCTCAACAAGCTTTCTTTTCCAAAAGTAAGAGTATTAATTGAACTTTCTTTAACTTTTGGAGCGATAGTTTGGTAACTCGGAGCATTTTCAGAAAAAGAGAAGTTTAAATTCAATAACTGCTGATGATAGCGGAAAGATTGTTCTGAATCAACATCTCCACTATAAGTAAAAGATTTCATAAATAATTCATCGAAGAAAGGTTTTAGTAAGGGAAAAGGAGTATTATACCTTATCTCTTTAGCTTTGAACATGAGTGTAAGTTCTACGGTAGCTAGATAAACCAAATTGTGAGTCCAGATCTCTTTTAGTTTATCTGGAAAATTTTCCCACACCCCTTCGGGAAATTCTACTTCTAACCGTCGATTAACTGAAGGATTAGAAAAAATTAATTCTATCCCTCGAAGATTAATCTTGGAGTTAACATCGATTGAACCCATTTTAATTTTTCTTTAATTCCTCCTCAAAAATAGGCTTCAATTTTTTCCAAATATTGTTTGGGATGTTAGCTGGCCGTTGCACTTTAAAGAATTCGTTTCTAAACTCTTCTTCCCTTCTTTCAGCTTCCTCTCCAAACTCTTTCTTAAACAAATCTATCAATTCTCCTTGCACTCCCCGCTTTGCAGCTAGATGAAAAGCAAATAGTTGTTCGTCTCTCCCTAATCCAACAGAGTCAAATCCACACATTTCTTTACCTTGATTGAAAAGGGAGTAATGTTGTTTGTGAGCAAGAGAGAGCATTTCTCTTAATTCCACTATTTCCGGGTCAAACCCCAAAGCTTTCATAAAAATGAAACAGCGGGCACATTTAGAGCAAGCTCCGCACCAGCGATGATCTTTTGCTCCCTCATTATTACAGTGACAAGACATCTGGTATTTAGCTAAATGAGGGTATCTTTGATATAATACTTTAGTTCCGGCAATTTCGTGCAAAGGCTGTACTAATGAAATGGCTTGCACCCCTCCGCCAGTCATAGTTTGCAGCATAGAATTAACTTGTCTCATCCAATCTGAAGTTTGATCATAAACTGGATGGCATTTGAACCCTTCCTGGTTATAATAGTAAAAATCACAGGAATATTCGTTGCCATAAACAGTGTATTTCTGTTTAAACTGGAAATTAAAAGGTAAAAGTAAGAAAATATACTGGGTAAGTTGAGCGGACCATCCCAAATCAGTATAATCTAAATCCCAGAGAGTGTAATCAGGAATATCATTTAAATTACTATCAATACAATAAACATGAAGATTAAACTCTTTTTCAAATGTCTTAATCAACTCGTACTTGTGTTTGTTCTGAAAAGTTTGAATATGTTGATCTCGATAAATTACGTCGCAATCTGGTTCGATTATAGTTACCGGAACGGGGTTCATTCCTAATTCTTGCGATAATCCAAAACTCAGCAAGCTTTCTTTACCGAAAGTAAGAGTATTAATGCTTCCTTCGGTAGTTTCTAAGAATTTTACTTCTAAAGGAGTGGGAGATCCCTTAAAATTTGCTTCCAAATTAGTTAATTGGGTAATGTAACGAATAATCTTACCGGTATCACAATCTCCGCTATATAATAAGCATTTTAACAGAACTTCTATAAAGAAAGATTTGAACAATGGCAAAGGAGTATTATAATAAATCTTTTTGGCGTTAAGCATTACCCCAATTTCTAAAGAAGAAAGATGAGCAGTATTTTCCAAAATCATACTCTTATAATCTTTGGGAAGATTTTTCCAGACTTCCTCTGGAAACAAAACTTCAAAATTTCTTTTAATCGATCCCCAAGAGAGTTCAAAACTCAATCCGGTGTCCACAATTTTGCTAGTGATATACAAATTTCTCGTCTGCAGCATGCGCTTGAATAGGCCTACTTTTTTTGGTGGTAGATCTTCTTTAGCAACTAATTTATTACTTTTTTTGTGAGAAGGACCAGAATTATCGTTAATGTTAGCACTATCTTCCTTTTCCACTTCTATTTTTACACTTCCTTTCTTATCGACGTGAATAATTTTCATAAATATTTTATAATATTTAACAAATAGAACTACTATAAAATGTTTTTCGTTTTGTGGAAGTACTGTCCTTATCAAAACTACGACTAACATTTAATGATTTTAGTGCTTCTCTCGACAAATACATTTATAAATGACTTTTTCTTTCTCCCTATTTATGAGAAAGATTTGGTGCGGGATGTTTTTTCTAGTTTTACTAGTGGGCTCAGTGCAATCTTCTAATCTTCTTCTTAATTTTAACTCTCCTGAAAAAGTAGATTTTTCTGATTATATTCTTACTTTAAAAGTAAATAACGAGATAAAAACGGACAAATTGTTATCTTCTGGTTATTCTTTGGATTTACTTAACGGAAATTATACCTTGACTATTATGCTAGATTCTTCTGCTACTCCTGCCTTAGATTATATTGGAAGCAGAAGCGTGATAGTTACGGGAAGTGATACGGTAGAAGTGTTCGTTCTTCCTGTTGGTCACGTTCAAGGAAGCGTGACTGATGCCGAAGGGAACTTAGCTAGCGGAGCAAGAGTGTCCGTTAATTGTTTTTCTGGAAACGGAGGAACATATTTGGAAGAGGCGGATCAAACCGGTTTTTTCTCCTTTTCCAATCTTCCAAAGGGAAGTTGCATCTTAATTGCTTCTGACACTAAAAATGCGGCTAAGCAAGAACTGATAATAGAAAGAGGCGAAGTAACTGCTATAGAAGTGTCTTTGAAGCAAAAATTAGTACAAAACAGTTCTTGGTGGGTATATCTAATTTATTCTTTAGTAATCCTATTGGGAATATTTCTCTTGGGACGGACGATTGTTTCTTTAATCAAGAAGAAAGAAGTAAGTAAAAAAAAATCTTCTTTAGAAGTTTCAATAAAAGAGAAAAAGTTATCTTCTCATACTTTAGCGATATTACCTACTCTTTCGGATAAAGAAAGACTAGTAGTTGATTTTCTGCTCCGGCAGAATAATGCTTCTCCACAAGCGAAAGTAAGACATGAAACTCACCTTCCGCGAACTACTTTGTCTAGGGTATTAGAAGGATTGGAACGCAAGAAAGTCTTAGTGGTAAATAAGGATGGAAAAGCAGTAGTTTTAACTTTGACTGAATTTTTCTTAGGAACTTCTGAGAAATGAAAGACAAATAAAGTGATAAAAGTAAATTTCTAGCCAACATTTCTTAACTGTGTTTCAATATCTTTCAGCTGGCTTTCCAATTCGTCCAATTCAGAAGAAGAAACTTTACCGGTCGAGGGAACGGGAGAACTTAAAGTGCTTGAACTTAGGGGCTCTTCATCTCGTTGGTAAGCAAAATCTGCCGGTTTGGCCGGCTGTTGGTTTAACTGTACTGCTTTTAACTTCCCTTTAGGCAAGTATTTACGTAACTTATCTTCCACTAAACTGTTTAATACCCGCACATCCGTCTTCAATTGAGTGAAAAGGGTTACTTTCTCTTCTTGAATCTTACGGAATTTTTCGTATCCCTGCATAAAAATGATCACTTCTCTTACCGATTCTAAAATATCCTTTCTTAACATGCGCGGCTCGTTAATCTGAACCATAAAATTCGGATCTTTCTCTACGCGAGCGTCTTTACGTTTAGGATTATTCTTGGCGTGGGTCATTTTAGAAGTGTTCCGGTTCGTTGAGCGAGTGTTCAATGAAGTCCACTTTTTTCTCTACTTCAGCTAAATTATTCTGCCACATCTCTAATTGATGATCTTCTTCATTCTTTAACTCGTTAATCTTAAGTAAAGTTTCTTTAGATTCATCAATTTTCTTGCGAATAAGCTTAACTAAATTAAGTACTTCGTCATATTCGTCTACTTTAACAAAAACTGGCATTCTTTCCATTTTATTCACCCTGATATTTGAAGATGGTTTTATCAACTTGAAGCAATTGATCGTGAGCTTGTTTCATCGCTTTTTTTAAGCGTTCAAAGTGGTTCTCTTCATTATATTCTGAACTTTCTAAGTGACGATTGGCTTCTTGCAATTTAGTGAGGTTAGATTTAACTCCATCAATTTCTCCCAAAATTCTTTGATAAGCATCTACTTTGATAAATACTGGTTCAGGACTCATTCCCGTATCTGCCGGAGCAGGGGTTGAACCGGGCCTTAAAGCTCGAGGAGCATTTTCCGGTAAGTTGAAAGACTGGTTAAAGCCAGCAGCAGCATGTAAGTCTTCCGGTCCAATAACAGCATTTCCACTTAATCTTTTAGAGAACTGAAAAGTCTTTTCATTAAAGGGTAAACCCTCTGGTAAGGGTACTTTCGGTAAAACTTTCTTTTTTCCAAATAACCATCCTAATCCCATTGTGATTACTGTAAGTTAAAACTTGTTTAAAAGCTTTGTTTAGTATTCCATAATAGTGAAAACACAAAATATATATTCTAGGGGGGGTTTCTACATCAAATGGGGTGTAAATGGGTCGTTTTAGGGTTATTCTTACTTTCTTTGAGTTTTGTTTATGCAGAAGTGCTTATTAGTGAGGTGATGTATGCTCCTCCTGCTGGAAGTGCCCACGAGTGGATAGAGGTTTATAATGATGGAAATAATTCTGTAAACTTAAGTAAGTGGAGGTTTCAAGAAAACGGTGGAAGCCACCCCTTAACTAACTTAGTAAATGGAACCTCTTATTTAGAAAAGGAAAGGTTTGCAGTAATCGCTAACGATGCTGGTCTGTTTCAATCAGATTATCCCTTTTTTAATGGTACACTTTTTGATTCTTCTTATTTTGGATTAAGTGATGATGGAGAGGAACTATCTTTAATCAATGAATCTGGTGTAAAAGTTAACATCATATTTTACAATACTTCTTTAGGTGGAAAGAAATACAATACTTTGTGCTTATTCAACAGCACGTGGCAGGAATGTTTAGCCACTCCCGGTGAAAAGAATAAAATTAATGTTAGTATTCCAATTAATAACACTAATTCTACTAATGTTACGTTACCGAATATTATTATCACTGCAGCAGATTTTCCTATTGAGATTTACACTAGAATTCCTTATAATTTATTTCGTATCACCATTAAAAATAAGAAGCCCTGTACTCTTAATGATGATGTTGTCGTAGAATATAACATTACCGGAAAAGATTTTTTTAAGAAAGATTATTTCACTAAAAGAAAGATAGGTTGCAGTAGTTCTTTTGGAGAATTTATTTCTCTTTCTGCCGGAAATTATACTATCTGTGGCAGTATCATAAGTTCTACCGTAAATGAAAGCAATTTTTCTGACAATTCTGTTTGTTTTAATATTACGGCAATAGATATCTCTGCTGTTTCTTGCGAAGTTGGCTTGAATATTAACCTAGACGATACTCTAATCTATAAACAAGGAGAATCTATTAGTTATGCTTTTGCCGTTAGCAACGATACTTTTCCTTTCACTAAAATCGAATATTGGATTGAGGATATTTTTGGTAAGGTGGTGAAAAATAAACTTGATACTACTTATCCTTCTGCTTATAAAAACCTTAAACACTGGACGGCCAACATTGAAGAAGAAGATCGCGTTTTGTACCTTAAAGCTCAGCTTTATCCCAGTTGCAAAGACCAGAATCTTAGCAACAATTATGCCCAAAAGATGTTTATTGTGACTAATGAAGGAACGCTGCAGAAAATGAACAATACTAATAGTACTGACAATACTACTTCTGTTAATGCTTCTTCTATTTTGATTAATAAGATTACTCCCTCGGAATTAGATTGGGGAGAAGCACTACGAGCGGAAGTGGAGATCCATAGAGGAAATACGAATAAATACGCTATTTCTGCCTGGGTAGAAATCGATGGAGATCAAGTTAGTGAGGTAACTAAAGTAAATCTCTACTCTAAATATACCAATTATAAATTAGCCTTACCTTTGCTAATGGATTTGCGCTGTGAAGAAGATGCTCAAGAGGCGATTTTGGTTTTGGAAGGTTTAGATCAACGAGCAGAACAGGAAGTTACTATCACCGAAAGCTCTTCTGATTGCGATGAGGAAAAAACGGAAAGTACCTCCAGCAATTCTAATGAAAAAGGTTCCGTGGACACTGCTACCACTGATTCGGGGAATGAAGATGTCTCTTACGAACTATTAGATCTTCCAACCGGAATGTCTCCAGGACAGATTTTAAATTTCAAAGTAAAATTCAAAGGAGATGAATGGGACCATTTCTTTCAGACTTATGGTTATGTCTATCGCGGAAGCCGCTGTTATTCCTGTGAAGCTGAAACCAAAGAAAGAGAAGATTATTTACAAGAGTTCTTTCTGGGTTTTGATGAAGAAAAAGTGGTAGATTTTTCTTTGCCTTTAGATGGGGAGATGCCACCAGGAGAGTATAAACTGAAAGTAAGAGTGCATAAAGATGGGCAGATTACCGCTAAAAGTGTGGATGCTAATATTACAGTTGGTAATGGAGAGGAAGAAAAAAGTATAACTACCACTACTTCTACCTTAAGTAAAGGGGGAAGCAGTATAGGAAGCTCTTCTTTAGGTGTCCAAAGAACCATTCTTAATCAATCTCAATTTTTAGTGTACGAATCCAGTAACGAGAAAGCCAAGAAATTGATTCCTTATATTTTAGTAATCGTATTGGGGTTACTGTGTATAATCTTAATGAAAGAGAAGTGGGAAAGGAAATAATGATAGTCTTCCTTTCGAAGAATACACTGGAATGCAGAAAGGCTTAAAAATACCCTTGTTCTTGGCTTAAAAATGAGCAAAATTGTCTTTAGAGCTATTCTTGAAGTAATAGGTAAGCCTCAAGAACATGTAGAAGAAGCCTTTAAGGGATATCTTAAGCAACTTAAGGAAGATAAGCGGTATACTGTTCTTAGTCAGGAATTAGCCGATACTAAAAAACAAGAAGAGCAGGAAATGTGGTCCATTTTTGCGGAATTAGAAGTGGAAACTACTGAAATTAAGAACCTAACTCTTTTCTGTTTTGATTATATGCCTTCCATGATTGAATTGATTGAACCGGAGGAGCTGACTTTAAGTGATGTGGAAATTTCACAATTCTTGAGCGACTTGCAAGGAAAGTTGCATAATGTGGATATGGTGGCTAAACAAACCAAGATGGAAAACGAACATTTGCAAAGAAATATGAGTCTGTTACTTAAAAATTATATTTTGGTACTCTTGGCCCAGAACAATCTCACTTCGGAAAAGTTGAGCAAGCTGACCGGAGTAAATAAAGAGAAGATTGAAGATTTTTTAGATAAGTTAATTGATGAGAAGAAGGTAGATTTAAAAGAGGGAGTATATTTCTTGCTACGAGAAAATGGAAACGGATGAGAAAAGAGTGGAAGCAGTGTTGTTCGCGGTAGGAAAAGAGATTAGTTCAGAACGAATTGCGGTTCTTTGTTCTTTAGAAGTACCTCAAGTGGAAAAAATAATCATTCGATTACAGCAAGACCATGCGCAACGAGATCATTCTTTACAGATTGTTAAAAAAGAAAACGGTTGGAAATTAACGGTGCGAGATGAATATGTGCCTTTAGTAAGCAGTTTAGTTAGCTCGACCGAACTAGATTCGGCCATGATGGCTACTCTAGCTGTCATTGCTTGGAAATATCCTATCTTACAATCTGATGTGATTAAATTGCGCGGTTCCGGAGCTTATGATCATATGCATCAATTGGAAAGCCAGGGTTATGTAGATAAAGAAAAGTTCGGACGCAGCTTTAAATTAAAATTGACTAAAAAATTCTTTGAATATTTTGATTTGCCTTCAGCCGAAGCTAAACAAGCTTTCTTAAATCGAGTTCCGCCAGAGGTGTTGAAAGCGGCAGAACAAGTGGAAAAGGAAGCAGACGAAGTAGAGCGTCTGATTGATTTAGACCAAAAGGAAAGGGAAGGAAAGTCCGAGATCCAAAAGGCCATGGGGAATCTGAAGAAAGAAGATAAAGATAGATTAGTCTAATTTTCTATTTTCAATTTTTCATTTCATTAAGGGGTGGAGTATTTTTATTTCTTTTAATAATTTCATTTAACGAATCATGCCTAAGGCTTCTTTCATAAGCAGCCGTTATTCTTTGTGTAAATTCTTCCCGAGAGGACTCACTTTCTTCTAAAATTAAAGAATATTGGGTGCTGGCATCAACATACGCTTTCAAAACTTCATCTAAAACTAGTTTTCTAGCATCTATTGCTTCTAACTGTTCTCTAATCAATCTTAATTGATAAGCTCGGTCTTCGGTGCTGGTAGCTCGGCGCTCTTCCTTTTCTGCGATTATTTCCGGAGTATCGCCTTCTTCGATAGTTATTTTCATCCAAAGATCATACTTTTGATCTGCTTGGCGTAATCTTGAATCAATGACTTGCCTTTTAGCTACTTTATAGTCAAGGGGTTTTTCAGTAGCTAGACTTTCTGCTAAGTAAAATAATGAGGTTCCCGGTCGATAAAGCATCTCCAGCTTAGCGCATTCAGCGGAAGGAGTAGAATTTTCGGCTATAGCTTCAGCCAGCCTGGCTAATAATCCTTGACCTTGTAATATAATAGGTACAATTGGAGCAGTTTTTTGATCATAAGCTCTTCTTAAGGTAGGAACAAACGGATCTTCAGAAAACTGTTGAAGAACAGCTTGATAATATCCTATAAATCTGTCTGAAATTAATTCTAACGAACCTAATGTTCTGATTTGTAATGATAATTGATCTAACTGATTTATTTTTGTGGAATTTAAAGTCATATTTTAACCCCCTTTTGAAGTTTAAAAGTGCTGTTAGTTTATAAGCTTTTCTATAATTTACTACCCTTCGGTAAGAACTAAATCTCTTAAAAGTCCTTCTGTTCACCGCAACGTTTATAAATCCAGAAACACTAGAATTATTATCTATTTATCGTCTATAAAACATGGCAGAAGAAAATAAGGAAATTCCGGTACAGAATGACAAGGTTATTCCTCGTTTAATTGAGGAAGAAATGAAACAGGCCTATGTAAATTATGCTATGTCCGTTATTGTGGGCAGAGCTCTTCCTGATGTTCGGGACGGCTTAAAACCGGTCCACCGTCGAATTCTATATGCCATGCATGATATGGGTATGTTTCATAACAAACCATCCAAGAAATGTGCTAGAATTGTGGGAGAAGTTTTGGGTAAGTATCATCCCCATGGAGATTTATCTGTATATGATGCTTTGGTCAGAATGGCGCAAGATTTCTCGTTAAGGTATCCTTTAATCAAAGGCCAGGGAAATTTTGGTAGCGTTGATGGGGATAGTCCAGCCGCGATGCGATATTGTGTTACAGGAGATACTTTAATTCTAACTGACCAAGGCCTGCTTCCCATTCATGAGATTTCAAATAAGAAGGAAGGAAAAATTAATTTGAACGTACTCTCTTATGAAGGGAATATAAACAAAGCGTCTAAATTTTTTAATTCTGGGAAGCACTCCACTATTAATATTTCTACTAAATCAGGTTATCAATTGGAAGGAACTCTTAATCATCCGATTTTAGTGTGGAAACTCGGTTCAGAGTTTAAGCCCATGGTTTCTTGGAAACTCTTAACAGATATTCAAGAGGGCGATATTGCTTTAATCCATCGCGAGAGATCTCTCTTCCCTTCAAAATCGTTGAATCTTCAGAAGTTTCATCCATTAAATGGATTCAAGAATGAAGTAAGTTTACCTACTGAAATGAATCCTGATTTGGCTTTCTTATTAGGGGCCTTAGTTAGTGAAGGTAGTTATCATCAGAAGCAGATATTGTTTAATAATAAAGATTCAGAATTTTATAATAAGGTTAAATCTATCATTCAATCACAATTTAAGAATGTTCAGCTTTATGAACGTAAGATCAAGGGGGGATGTACCGAATTAAGCATTTACGAACAAAAAGCGGTCCTTTTCTTAAGGAATATCGGTCTTTCTTTGTTAACTTCTGAGAAAAAAGTAATCCCTTTTTCAGTCTTGCAATCTAAACGAGAAGACCAGCAACACTTCTTGAAAGCTTTGTTTGAGGGAGATGGAAGTGTATCTTTGATGATAGATAAGAGGCACGGGGGAAAATCTATCCAATTGAATTATAATTCTAAAAGTAAAATACTGATTAACCAGATTAAAACAGTTTTGCTTAATTTTGGGATAATTTCTTCTTCTCCCTATTTAGATAAAAGAAACGATTGTTTGAAATTATTAATTAACTCTTGTGAAAATATTTATACCTTTTATAAAAAAATTGGTTTTTTTTCCGAAAGAAAAAATAAAAAACTCAATTTTATTACTTCTATAAACTCCAAACGCCTAAGCAAGAGTGATTTCATTCCGTTCTTAAACGATTATTTAAGGTTAAAGTATCCTACGGATTATATCTCTCGAAATAATTTTGATCGTTATAATTCATTAAAGAAAAATTATCCTAAATTAATTCCTCTTGTCAATTCTGACGATAAATGCTTAATTGGTTGGATAATAAAGAATAACTTCTTCTTTGATCAAATAACGAAAGTTATTCCTAATAATGAACTGAAAGAAGTATTTTCAATTAAAGTGGATAGCAATTGTCATTCTTTTGTTGCTAACGGATTTATTAATCACAATACCGAAGCAAAATTAAACAAGCTAGCGGAAGAAATGCTGAAAGACATTGACAAAAACACGGTTGACTTTACCGATAATTTTGACGGCAGTTTGAAAGAACCGCGAGTATTACCTAGCAAACTGCCTAATCTTTTAGTGAATGGTTCTACCGGCATTGCAGTAGGTATGGCTACTAGTGTTCCTCCTCATAACTTGAAAGAAGTGTGCAGTGCAATTATTGCTACGATTGATCATCCGGACATTTCTACCGAAGAACTGATGCAAATCGTTCCCGGCCCGGATTTCCCTACCGGGGGAGAAGTTATTTGCGGCCCGGCCTTACATTATGCTTATGCTAAGGGTAAGGGTAAAGTAACTATCAAGGCTATCTGTGAAATTGAAGGTGATAAGATCATTGTCAAAGAAATTCCGTACATGGTAAACAAAGCGGAAATGATTGAACATATAGCCGAGCTGGTGAAAGACAAGAGGATTCCGGGAATTAGAAACATTAACGATGAATCTGATCAGGAAGGGATCAGAGTTGTAATTGATGTTAAAAAAGATACCGATCCAAATGTGGTCTTGAACCAATTGTATGAATTCAGTCGTCTGAAAGTTTCTTTTGGCATTACCTTATTAGCTTTAGTTAACAATCAACCGCGCTGGTTAGGATTGAAGGAAATAATAGAGTATCACATTCAGCATCGTCAGGAAGTCATTACCCGAAGAACTCAATTCGAATTGGATGAAGCGCAAAAAAAGGTTCATCTTTTAATTGGGCTGCTGATTGCTTTAGAAAACATCGACCAAGTAATTCCCGGAATTAAAAATAGTAAAACGGTAGAAGAAGCGCATAAATTCTTGATGAACACCTTTACGCTGACTGACTTACAAGCTAAAGCAATTTTAGAGATGCGTTTACAAAAATTAGCTTCTTTAGAACAGGAAAAAATCCGAGAAGAACATCAGGAATTGAACCTTAAAATTACAGAGTATACGGAGATTTTACATTCAGGACAGAAAGTGTTGAGTATGATTAAAGAAGAGTTGGAAGAGATTAAAAGCAATTATCGTGACGAACGTAAATCAAAAATTGTCGCTGGTGGTGACGATGATGAATATGTAGATATGGAAGAGTTGATTGAAGAAGGACAAGTTATCGTCACCATGACCAATTCTGGTTATGTTAAAAGGTTACCTATTGATACTTACCGTACTCAAAAGAGAGGCGGGAAAGGAGTGAAAGCGACGGGAATGAAAGAGGAAGATTTCGTAGAAAAGGTTTACATCGCTTCTACTCACGATCATCTCTTATTTTTTACTGATAAAGGCCAAGTGTATTGGTTGAAAGTGTATAATGTTCCGGAAGGAAGTCGACAAGCGAAAGGAAAACATATTTCTAACATCTTAGAAATGGGAGCAGGAGAAAAGATTACTGCTATTGTTCCCGTACGCAACTTTACCGAAGGGTATCTATTTATGTCTACCAAAAACGGAACGGCTAAAAAGTGTGATTTACAAGATTTCTCTAATCCCCGTCGTGGCGGTATCAGAGCGATTAATCTAGATGAAGGAGATAGTTTAGTGGGAGTACGTTACACTCACGGCAAAAACGAAATTATTTTGGCTACTAAAGAAGGGCAAGCTAATCGCTTTAAAGAAGAAGACATTCGTGCGGTGGGCCGGACGGCCATGGGGGTACGCGGCATTCGTTTAGAAGCAACGGATGAGGTAGTGGGAATGCTGGCGGCCGATGAAGGAATGCAAATTTTAACTTTAACTGAAAAAGGGTACGGAAAAAGAACTCCTGTATCCGAGTATCGTTTGTGCAATCGCGGAGGAAAAGGGGTAACGAATATCAAGATTACCGATAAGAACGGGCCAGTAAAAGTAGTCATGCTGGTGGACGGAAGTGAAGAGTTAATGGTGATGTCCAAGAATGGTATCGCTATTCGCATGAAATGTTCCGATATCTCCGAAGTGGGAAGAGCCACACAAGGAGTGCGCGTGATTCGTTTGGAAGAAGGAGACGAATTGGTCGCGGCAGCGCAAGTAGTGAAGGAAGAAGAAAACGGAAATGGTAATGGTTCGGAAGATCATAACGAGAAGGATAACGAGAATAGTGACAAAGAGGAAACGGAAACCTCTGATCTAACATGAAAGCTTTTGTTATCGTTAATTCTGGTTTAGAATCTTTAGCACAGCAAGAAATACAAGAGTTAGTAGGGGCAAAAGGGAAGATTTTTCCGGGATTAGTTCTGTTTGAAGTAAAGAAAAAGGAAGAGCTGCTTAAATTGATGGCTTTCGGGCAGTCTTTCAAAAGAATTGCTCTTCTGATTGATCAGCAGAAAGAAGTGGAAAAATTTAATCTGGATAAATCTTCCTTAGAATGGAAAGAATTCTTTACTGCTGAACTTTCTTTGAAAATTACAGTAGAACAAGTGAAAGGTAATGATAATCGTTTGGTGATCTCTCGCCAGGTGATGGGAAAATTGTTTAAGTTTATAGAAGCGAAACTTAAATTTACTCCTAAAATTGAGCTTAAGAAGCCGGATGCGGAGATTATCGTGGTTAAAGCCGGAGAAGAGTTCTTTTTAGGATTAGATTTATGTGGAAAAGAGTTGAATGCACGCGGATATCGAGTTTTTCCCAATCAGGCTTCTTTTAAAGGCGATTTGGGATATTATTTTTTGCGTAAGTCCGGTTTTAAAGCGGGGGAAAAGTTGTTGATTGGGTATGTAAAAGATGGTACTTTAGCGATTGAAGCGGCCTTGCTTGCGAATAAAATAATTGTGAACTATAATTTAAACTTCTCTTGGTACAAGTTTATGGGATGTAAAGAAGTGGAATTGAAATACGAGAAAGTTGATCCTACTCTCGTCTACGGTTTTGATGAGAGTATGCAAAACATTATTGCCGCGAAGAAGAATGCTTCTATTGGTAAGGTTAGAGATTTAGTACAGCTAAGCCGTTATGCTTTAGATGAGTTAGAATTGAAGTATGAAGCGGGAGAATTTGATCGTATTATTGTTCAGATTACTACTAAAGATGAAGAGAAATTGAACGAAATCTTTTATCAGGTTACTCCGCTCTTGAAATCTGGCGGGGGTTTATTGCTGATTACACGGAAAGGATTAGATCTTTCTACTCCCAGCAAGTTCAAGTTGGTTCTGGAAGAAGAGATGCAGCGCGGAGAGAGCTATTACAAACTGTGGCGGATGGAGAAGAAGTAGTTTCCGCTTTTAGTTTAGATGTGCCAAAAAATTTATTCATCACCGCTACTAATCATTGCACTAATATCACAAACCTTACCGGAAATATCAAATTTTTCATTTCCAAAATTAGCACCCTTACAAATATATTTAGCCATTCCAATTTCTTCAAAAGTGGAAATATCATAAAACTGTTCACTCATAATTTTTGTGGTGGTTTCACCAGTACTATAAATGATCCAATCACAATCTTTTAAAAATTCATCTCTTAAATCCATATTTATCTCATTGAGCGAATATATTAAGTTATTTTTAAAAATAATTTTTATTGGCGAACCTTCAACTGTCATTTCCTCACGAACATATTTTCCTTTAAGATAAATCTTCATCTCGAGAGGGACCTCTCCTTGGGTGATAGTTACATTACATTCATAAGATTTACCAGAAGCAACATAATCTGTCCATTTTGTAACTTCTACATTTTCTGAGACTTTATTGGTAGTGGTATTTGGTGTACAAGCGCTAATAAAAACAATTAAAAACAATAAAATTCTTTTTCCATCCGGTCTCTGACCGGTGGCGTAAATCACTTATAGTTTAACGTATTTCTCAAAAAAGAAAACAAGAAACAAAAGCCGTTAGGCTCTTGTTTTCCTGTAAACAACTTTGTATAGCTTTAGCTATAC
>JAZDQB010000008.1:0-17896 GCA_043797205.1 Candidatus Woesearchaeota archaeon | reverse complement strand
GTCTTCCTTATTTCCACCTAAAGCTACTTCTAATAATTTGGGCTTCTTACTGTCTACCGTAGCTAATTTTGGATTAGAGTGAACTAATAATCTTAAATCATCACATTCTTTAATGTCGTCGATAGTTTTACCGATCTTTTTGGGCAGTTGGAACTGCTTAGCCAACTCTTTGTCCAATTTAGGAGCAAAAATTGAAGCAGTTTTGATTAAGCCATTTGGCGTTCTTTTGTAAAAAGCGACCCCATAAATAATCATGTTCGGGCATTCTATAATAGTAGCAGGCATAAAGATGGATTCGCCTTTGGTAATGGACTTGGCCCGATTATCCGTAACCTGTAAATGGGTCATTCCTGCCTTGTAAGCAATAAATCCTAACAGTTTAACCTTATTTTCTTTCACCCAAGAACGGATCCGAGCTAAAGAATGAGTAGTCCTCTTTCTAGGCCAGAACTGCATACTTCCTCGGCGCGGATGGTGTGAGTCTCCCATTTATCTATATTTTGAAGTTTACTGATCCAGTTACTTCTAATTTTTATTTAAAGTGCCTATACCGGATTTCATCTCAGAAGCAAGCTTGCTGGTGATGTCTTCCTTTTCAGGCTCTTCATCCAATCATTTGGCTGTATTACAACCAGTATAACTCGATGGTGTTTCTTAAACAAACATTGATTTGGTTAAGTATGTGCTTAGGACCGGGGGTTATTTATAAAGGTTTTGTCTGGGTTTTAAGCGGTGGAGAATCATAAAAACTTTCGAGCGTAGTGTAGTCCGTCTTCTACTCGACCATTAGTGAGCTTTCCAATCCAAAATTCACCATTTCCTTCCACTTTATTCGCTTTGCGCTGGGTTTCTAAATGCTCAAAAAGAGGTATAAGTGTCGGACCATCCTTAAAAGTTCCTAAAGATATTCCTCCTTTTTCGAGAGGATTATAAGTACATCCTGCTAATATTATTTCTCTTCCCTTTACTGAAATTTGCATATTCGCAATGGTTGGACTATAAAGAACAGTAAGAGTGTATTGTGGTGGCTTGGCTTTAGCAGGAATGCTACTATCCTCTTCAATCTTTTCTATTTCGAAGGTAAGTCTTTCTAAAGTTCCGGTGTAATTTGAATGCGAACTGATACTTACCGCTCTTCCACATAGAAATCTCCAACAATCAACTTTCATAGCTAAGCGGATGCTTTCTTCCAAAGTTAGAAGACTTAAGGTAGAGTCAGTCATGTTTAAATTAGAACAAACGTGTAATTAATAAAGATTTATCTAATCTAAACTATACTTCTCATTTTTCTCTTACTTTTCTAACCATCGATTCCAGAGGAGAAAGCTTTCTCTGCAGTATCTCATCATGTCCAGAACCGAGAAAGTCTACTTTGATCCAATTCTTCTTACCACATTCACATTTAACTGCTTTGTAATGATGCTCCTGTTGGTGCAGATTATCCCATTGGGAATTCCATTGCGACAAATCTAACTCCTTCCGGCAGTATAAACATCTCTTCCCAGATTCGTGCAGATGATTTAACATTATTTTTGCTTTTTAAGATAAGATTTAAATAGCTTACGTTTTTATAATCTAGACATGAAATACTGGTTTGCCCATTTTCTCAGCGGATTAGTCTTAGATCAGAACCTAAAAGTACTAGAAGAAGTTAAATTCAGCTCTCTTTCTGATTATGAAAATCGAACCGCTACGGAAAGTAAACTGAAGAAGAAATATCCGGACTTACAACCCCTACCCTTAGAAAAAGTCAGCCCGGTTTTAGAAACCTTTTCTCGGCCAAAGTATTTTTCTGATTTTTATCAAAGAAACGTGCAATTAACCAAACAAGGAATAAAAGCTTCTGTCTCTGAAGACGGATTTATCATTCAAGCTATTGCTAATATAAAAGAGTTAGATCAAGTGCATAATCAGTTAGTGAAACGGCTACGCGAATGGTACAGTTTATACTTGCCTGAGCTATCGGCAAAGATCGAGTCCCATGAAAAGTTTGTAGAATTGGTGTTAACTAAGAAGAAAGACGAGTTGCTCAAAGAACTGAAAGTGAAAGAAGGCATGGGAGCAGAACTAACTAAATTACACTTGGATGAAATTTTATTACTAGCTCACCAAATTGATGGTTTACATCAATTAAGATTACAACATGAAAAATATTTAGAAAAAGTGATGAAAAACTATTGTCCGAATATTTTAGAATTGGCCGGAGTAACCATCGGGGCAAAATTAGTTGAATTAGGTAAAGGATTGAAAAACTTAGCTCTGTTGCCAGCTTCTACTATTCAATTATTGGGAGCAGAAAAAGCCTTGTTTAGACATTTAAAAACAGGGAGCAGAAGCCCTAAATATGGAGTCATATTTGCTCATCAGTTGATTCAAGGGGCTAAGACCAAAGAAAAAGGCAAAGTTTCTCGTTCTCTGGCTGATAAATTGTCTTTATGTGCCAGATTAGATTACTTCAAAGGAGAATTCAAAGCAGACCAATTCCGAAAAGAGCTAGAGGAGAAATTCAAATAAATAAACTTATTAAAACATTAACAAAAATGAGCCACAAAATCCAACCCCACAAACTCTTTGAAATATATCAAGATCAGCGTAATAATATTTACACTAAAAGTTTAATTCCCGGAAAAATACATTTTGATGAACGAACCATTCGAGAAGGGAAGGATGAATATCGTGAGTTTGATCCCACTCGCAGCAAGCTAGCCGCCATGATTCGTAAAGGATGTACTAACATTGGTATACGTAAAGGAAATGTGGTTTTATATCTGGGCTCTTCACACGGATTCACTTGCTCTTTCGTTTCGGATATGGTAGGAAAAGAAGGATTGATTTTAGCTCTTGATCCCGCTCCACGAGTAATGCGCGATTTAGTCTTTTTATCTGAAGAACGAAATAATATTGTTCCAATTCTAGCGGATGCTAATCATCCCGAGACCTATGCCGATAAAATCTGTCTAGCAGACGTGGTGTTTCAAGATATATCTCAACGTAACCAGGCAGAAATTTTTCTTAAAAACTGTGATCTTTTCCTGAAGAAAAATGGTTATGGTCTGCTGGCGGTAAAGGCTAGAAGCATCGAAGTAAAGAAGAAGTCTACGCAAATATTTCAAGAAGTGCGTCGAGAAGTGGAAAAGCATTATACCGTGATTGATTTCAGAATCCTGGAACCTTTTGAGAAAGATCATTGCATGATAATCGTGAAGAAATAAATATCTAAAAATAAACTTTTATATACTTCTCCATAATCCTTCTCTCCTATGGGAAGCATGATTCATCAGGCTGGGTATATTTATTATTACACCAGAAAGTTGTATCGTCTGGATAAAGAGATTAAATCAACTCATGAATACGGAAGAAAATATACTGCTAAGTTTCATTCTGCTACCACCGTAGATAACCGCAAGATATATCAACGTAAGATTGAAAAAGCGGCTAAAAGATATCATGAATTGATGCGCAAACGTCAAGAGGTTCATGGTAAGATTCATGAACATTTAGCTGGATTAGCCCGAATGATCAAACTAGAAGCGCATCTTAAGCTTTAAGAAGGTTACAAAATTATTTTTTACCATTAACTTTAATGATCTGCACCGGGCAAGCATCGGCCGCTTCCTGATTCTTAGCCCGATCTTCTTCACTGTTAACTTCCAACTCCCAATGGTCGTCAACTTTACCACTATTCTTTAAGTGCGATAATCCTTCTTCGTCCATCTCCCAGAATTCTGGACAGATAGCGGCACAAGCGCCACAGCTGATGCAATCTTTTTTATAATGTAAAATTTTGTATTTTCCCATGATTCTCCTCCTAAAGTTAAATTGAAATTAACTCGGGTTCAGGCTGTTATATAAATGTTTTCTTTGATTTTTGACTTCGTTTTACCAAAAAACTTATATACGTTAATTCTTTAGTCCCCATTTATGAAAGAGGTCTTTAGAAAAGTGTTATTAAGTTTAGTTCTTACATCTATTCTACTTATGCTAGTTTCTTGCAGCGGGATAGTACAAGCGGGGGAGCGTCCTTCTGATACCGCTTCTCGTTTAAAAGCAGCCAATACTGGTTCTCAAGGAGTAGAAATAAGTTTAGTGAACAATTTTCCCCCTACTTTAATTTATGATGATAACGAATTAGTGGCTTTAGTAAAAGTAGAAAATAAAGGTAATCATCCTTTAAAATTGTCCGATTGTTTTGTACAGATTACTGGTTTTGACCCTTTTATCATTAAAAACGGATTTAATGTTTATCATCCCTGTGCCGAAAATATGGGTGTTTTGGACGGGAAGAACGAATACAATTTGAATGGAGGATCAAACCAAATCGAATTCAATTCTAATGATAATCGTTTACCGCAGGGAGTATTTGAATATAATCCTCTTCTAAACTTTGTGGTTTGTTATAATTATCATACTATGGCTAATCCGGTAGTTTGCGTTGATCCTTTATTCTATCAAGTAACTTCACAGCAAAAAAGCTGTATACCTCATGATGTCAGTATGGCTGGAGGTCAAGCTGCTCCGGTAGGAGTGAGTTATGTGGGAGTAGATATGACTGGAGGAGGAGCAATATTTGAAATAGGGATTCAAAATCTTGGAACCGGAAGAGTGTTAAGTTCCTATTCCGATTTACGTAATTGCGGTCAATCTTCTTTAACTTACAATGATCAAGACGTAGTTTATTATCAAGTCTCTTGGAGCGGTGGCATATTAGATTGTAAACCACGAGACTTTGTGCGCTTAGTCAACAATAACGGAATAATCACCTGTTCTGCTACTTTGCCCAATACCGGGGCTTTTGAAACACCCTTATTGGTAGATTTGGATTATAATTACATCAAATCTTTCACCAAGACGGTAAAAATCATACGTACTCCTGGAAGTCAGACTTTTTCTTAAGCTCAAATTGAATCTTAGTTTGGCCTTTAAGTTGATTGTTCTTCTTTTCTTGCACAATAAACTTTAAATACCTTCACTTCTTTTTAAGAGAAATCAGGTTAAAATATTAAATGCTAAAGAGTTTAGCGTTTTAAAATATAAAAAGAGAGGGATACATCATGAGAAAAATATTAATAGCGCGTACTTTATTAGTTAGTTTGTTTTTATTGGTTTCTTGCGGAAGCAATTCCAACACTTCCACCACCGTAAAAGGAGCATATATTAGTGGGACGCAGGGGATAGAAGGAACTTTTGAAGATTTTGGAGTGTTAGAGAATGGGGTTTCTTCCGTCTTTGATAGCGAAGATTTTCCCATTGAAATCACTTTAAGAAACAAAGGAGAATACGCTATTAAAGCGGGAGAAGTTACCTTACAGTTGCTTGGTCCGGCTAAAGATGAATTTTCGGGAATTTCCTCTTGGTCCTTAAGCAACAAGGGAGAAATTGAAATAATTTCTGATCTTTTACCGCAAGGAGGAGAAGAATCGGTTAGCTTTGCTACTAGCGCTAAATATACTAAGCCCGTCAACGGAATATTAGATCGTTCTTGGTTTGCCAGCATTGAATCTAAATATCAAACTTACTTAATCATCCCCGAAGTGTGTTTGAAAGAAGATTTGACTGATACTAGAATTTGTGACGTTAAAGGAAGTAAAACCTTTTCAGTTTCTGGCGCTCCTATTACCGTAACTAGTGTAGAAGAAGAAACGGCCGGACAAGGAATCATGGCTTTACGCATTAAGATTACTAACGTCGGCGGCGGAGATGTGACCAAACCTGGCGAAGCTTTTGATCCGAATTATCAACGCCTGACTTATACCGTAGATGATGCGGCGTGGGAATGTAAATCTGGTGGAAAGATTGGAGAAGCACGCTTGATGGACAAAGCCGCCGACCTGTTATGTAAAACTAAAGAGTCTTTAGCTAAAGATACTTTATCTACCAAACAACTGCGCTTGACTTTTGACTACAAATACCGCAACCTGATTGACAAGAAGATCTCTCTCAAGCAAAGCGTGAAATAATTTTTATTATTTTTTAAGATTTTCTTTCAGTTTACAGAAATTTAGCTGAGTGTAAAGCCCCGTCCTTTAGGGCGCTAAATTTCTGTCCCGAAAACTCGTCAAAGTAAGCGAGTGCCGTAAAGCCACGGGCTTTAGCCCGTGGATAGGCACGAGCAGACGAGTTTTTGTTACTTCTATTCTAGTTTGTTTCAACTAATTCTTTTAGAATTTTCTTTAATTTTTAATAATTTATTTACTGTATTCCCAATAGATCAAATATGGGTTGGGTATCTTGACCAACAATCGTATTGGTTGCTACCTTAATTTCTTCTGCTGGCATCTGAGCGTTAATATCTCTGCGTTGATATAACTGATAAAGTATTTTTGTTACGCATTCTTTTTCACAATGATAATCTTCCTTCAATCCTATGATAAAAAGAGTCCCGAGAATATGGCTGGTGCTCTTTTCTGATTCTGAAAGGGTAGTTTGTCCCTTTTTTAGACGTTGGTAGAAATTTGAATTCAAAGAAGTTTTATCATCCATCCCAACGCCGTATTTATAGTCCGGGTCTTTTGCTTCTTCCCTTTCATTAAGATAAGCATCTCCATTAAGATCTTCTCGGTCATGGCAGAATAGTCTTTCATTAGTCTGGATAGCGATGGCTTCATGAAACCAAAGCGGAACGGACGGCCCCAACATTTGAAAAATAAAATAATGGGTAGTTTCATGTTTATCTGCAGTTAAATGTTCTTGTTTGGTGGGATGATTCTTCTCGTAAGGATGAAATCCAGACAATCCATACATCCGAATTCCGTAACTAGTTGCTTGTCCTCCTTCTGATCCTTCACATCCTTTTTTTTGTGAACAAGGGGGAGATTTTGAAGGATAAATTAAGTAAGGTATTCTGTGCGGAGTGAACTTGAAATAAGCTGAAAGACAACCATAAACTTTCGTCTGCATCTCTAAAAAAGCAGGAAAGAGTTCTTGTTCCGTACAATTGGGCTGGTCGCAATATACCAAAACCTTATCGTTACAAAAATTTGATTTACAATCAATGGCACAATCATAAGGACAATAATCTTGCGATTCTCCTTCTTCACAAATTTGGTTTCCACAAATAGGAGAAACTATTTCTTTGGGAGGTTCAGAACATCCCAAAATTAGAAAAATACTTACAAACATTAAAACTAAGAGATAATTCTTCATGATTTAAAGAGAAGGAGATTATGGTTAATAATTCTTTGCTTTGATAATAGTGTTACTTCCTACTCCCCACCAATACCACAAAAGCCAGAAAACTTTCTATTTGCAGATATTCGTCGGAACCTTCGGTCATCCTAAACTCGGTCTCTCCACACTTATCAATCAATTCTACTTTCTGCCGATCGGGAATTTCTAAATTCCAAATTTCTTTTTGAATTTGTTTAATCACATCAATTCCAGAAAGACCATAATCTAACATCAAAGAAAGCAGTTTCTTTCTGGCTTCAATAAAATTTCCTTTAGCCGCCACGCTTAAAACTTCTTTTACTTCTTTTGGTTTAGCTACTGAAGCCATGCTATACACTAATTCGGGATTAATATTTTTATTTAATACGGCACAAGATTGCATAATGTTCTCCAAGCGGCGACAGTCTCCTTCACAAATGTCAAACAGGGCTTTCTTGGCCTCCGCTGACAACTTCAATCCTTCCTGCTTGGCCACCTTATCTATTACTTGATTAATTTCTTCTTCCGATAAAGGCTTGAAGCGAAAGATAGCACAGCGAGATTGAATCGGATCGATAATCTTGCTGCTATAATTGCAGCTGAGAATGAAACGGCAAGTCTGAGTATAATTCTCCATAGTTCTTCTCAGCGCTTGCTGCGCTTCTTTAGTTAGAGCATCCGATTCGTCTAAGTAAATTAATTTAAATGGAACATTACCAATAGATTTAGTTCTGGCAAAATCTTTCACTTTCACTCTGACTACATCAATTCCTCTTTCATCCGACGCATTTAGTTCTAAAGTGTTCTCGCGCCAGCTTTCTCCGTACAATTGTTTAGCAATAACTAAAGAAAGAGTAGTTTTACCTACTCCGGCCGGGCCGCTAAACAAAAGATGAGGCATATTTTTGGTTTCTACAAACGCTTTAATTTTTTCCACGATTTCTTTTTGGCCTTTAATCTCTTCAAAGGTGCTCGGTCGGTACTTCTCGGTCCAGATGGAAGATTCGTTCATCAGGAATTGGGCGTGCTGAGCCTATATAAAAGTTTTGGGGCTGGAGAATAGAATAACTAGAACTGCCACAATATTATTTCTTTGGCCCCAGCGAATAGATCTTGGTAAGAAATGCCCATCACTAGAATGATTACAACGCAAATCAACAGCAGCCAGAATAAGATTTTAAGTATTTTGGGTAGTAAATGAGTGATAAGCAGAACTACTACGGCGATAATGATGATGCTGATGATTTCCATCTTTGTTTAGAAGTTAAGCAAATATAAATAATTATTCCTTGTAAAGGCGCTAACTCTCCCTTTTAAGCGGCAGAGAAGAGAAAAGTTTAAATACCTTTAGAAATTACTTTATTTTCAATGAAAAAGAGTTGGATGTTAGGTTTGATGTTTGTATCTATGCTAATTTTTTCTTCAGTAATGGTTTCTGCTAACCTTTATGATAATATCAAGGATATTGGTCAAGAAGTTCTTAATGTTGCTAAGCTTGATTGGGTTAACGGAGGAACAGGTGTTAGCGGAGAGAATTACTTAACTGGATTTATGCGTTTAGCTATCTTCTTCTTAATCTTTGTATTATTGTTTGAATTAGCTTCTCGTACAAATGTATTACAGAGGAATACAGCTATTGCTGTAGCCGCCATCTTATCTATCATCAGTGCGATTTTTATTCCTGGTTCAGTTTTAGCTGCTATCGGTATATCTTATGCTACTTTATTTTCGTTCATATTAATTGGTTCAGTGATTGTAGGTGGATTGTTTTTGGTGTACATGATTCCCACCTCTAGTTTGGGTTTGAGAATACTACGTATTATCTTATTAATCTTATTATTTTGGATCTTAAGTGCTACCGTTGATCATGCGAAGGTATTGGTGCCATGAAAACTTTAAGAAAAATCGGAATTGTAACCATTGCTTCTTCTTTAGCTTTAGGTAGTGCTTTAGCTTCACCCGTAGCTGAATCTATTGCTAGTTTCGGTACGTGGGGTTTATGGATTTTAGGGATTATGATTGGAGTGGAAGCCATTCGTACTATTGCTTCTTTATCTAGCGGAAAGGGAACCGTGGGTTCAGCCGCTATGGGTAAAATGGGAGATTGGATTAAGAAAAGAGCCAAGAAGATGGGCACGAAAGAAGTAAGAGTGGATACAGAAGCCATAAAGGAATACACTTGGTTGAGGGGTCTTAAAGCCAGAGTGGAGGCCACTCCTGCTACTCTTCCTGTTGGCACTCCTGCAACTGGTCCGATTAATGATATAAAAACCGAATTAAATAAAGAAGAAAGGGAAGAAAGACGTTTCAATAGAAGAATAAAGCAGCTGATGGAAGATGTTGAAGAGTTTAAGAATGCCATCGGAGAGCCGAACCATACTAAGATCAAAAGAATTGAAGATGAGATTAATGCCTTAAACGGTTTGATGATTTTAACCATGGCTCGTGGTGGAGGATTCGAATGTGCTATGGAAGGAAAGAAGTTTGATAAAGGTACAGATGCTAGCCTTAAATTTATTGCAGCGGATGTTGGTACTTGGCCCAAGAAAAGAGCCAAGATGTTAGAGATTGTTAGTCGAGCCATCAGTTTGGATGAAGGGATCATCATTGAGATGAAAAAGTTAGAAAAGATTGTTAAGGAAGTTAGAAATTCTTAATTTTTATTATTCTCTTCTCCCCCATAAATCTTATAAACCCGAAGATTATTCTTTCTTCTATGAATAAAAAGTGGTGGATATTCAGTGCTTTAACAGCATTACCGGTAGTTCTAGCGGATTTGAGCAGCATATCTAGTAATGTCTGGACTTCTATTCTTTCCATCGGAAATTTAAGTTGGCTGGGGATGTCTGATGGTGGGATTGTGGTAGCTTTCACTCGTATCTTATTAGGCTTGCTCGCTTTCACTTTATTCTTTGCTTTGATTACGGTCTTTGGTGGTGGTAAGGGGGATGTTAAACGTGCTCCGATCAGTTTCTTCAATCGCAGTCAGGCCATGATTGTAGCTGCAATTTTGGCAGTAATGACGGCAGTATTCTTACCAGCAGAAGTAATCTTAGCGGTGGGAGCAGGATGGGCTACGGCGATGGCCTTCGTATTATTGTTTGGTCCGGTAGTAGGGGTGGGCTTTCTATTATGGAGCTTTCCTTTCGATGGCAAGCCCGATACCAAAGGTACTCTCTTTCTCAAATTTATTTTATGTTTAGTATTATTTTGGATCTTGAGTGCAATGAATTATCATCTGACGAGGTTATGGTAAATGGTGTTTGAAAACAGCATCGTCTTGGGAACAGTAAAAGAGTTCATCGATTATGCCATGGCAGTGGCAGCTATTTTAGCGATAGTTTATTTCGTCCGCTTTTTGCTCGCAGTTAGAGAAGAGAAAGCGCCAGATCGTAAAGTCCGGGATGCCGAATGGGAAGCGCGAGGAGCAGCGGGAAGAGAATGGATGGGAAAGAAGTACGGAGAGATGAAAACTAAAGCTGACGCCGCAGAAAAAAAGAGAACGGAAGATAAAGAGAAGGGTGTTCGAGAAGGCAAGGTACGCTTAGTTCTTTCAAAAGTAACTCATTCTTATACTCTTTCTTCGGATTTGATTAATGTTTTAACTAAAGTTAGAAGCTCTCTGGACAAAAGTAAACGGGATGCAGCTTTGAATGAAGCTCATAAATTAGTTAAAGAAATTCATGATTCTATCTCTAATGCAAATCATGTTCTAAGGAGAGTGGCTCATCATTCTAAGGGGGGAGAGCACAAGTTCTTTGATGACAAATATTCAGAAAGCGGGGTTATCTTGGA
Organism: Candidatus Woesearchaeota archaeon; assembly: GCA_043797205.1. Classification (GTDB taxonomy): domain Archaea; phylum Nanobdellota; class Nanobdellia; order Woesearchaeales; family GW2011-AR9; genus JACRPH01. The sequence goes on along the minus strand of JAZDQB010000008.1, from coordinate 6,955 downwards.
TATGTTGGAAGATATTAAGAATGGTTTGCCCCTTTCCACCTCTGCCACTTGGACAGCAGAAATAGATTGTATTATCACTAAAACCAAGGGCAGCCCCGGCGTTAAAGTTAATTGTGATGATTTGATAAGTAAAATGAATGATTATATCGAGAATGGAAAGATATAATCTATTTATCTTTTTTCATATCCGTGTGCTGATTGAATGATTTCTGTGTCTCTATCGCTATATTCAAGGTTTGGAAATATCATTGTTTTCCGAGGAATATTTATCATTTGGCGGGTTATTTCCATTTGAATTGTTGCTGGGATATCACGAACGTGAGGAGGATACCCAGTATACACATCTTCAATATAATAAACAAATACTATTTGTGAGAAAGGATTTTCCTGTTTGATTTGCATCACAGTGGGGCAAAGAACATTCTTCACAAGATCTTCGATAATACGCGATTGATTATTTTGATTTGTATGAGCCCGCCACCCACCCCGTTCAGTAAGCGTAAAAAGAACTTCATAGGGGGTTGCCCCCGGATTCATCACATAAATCCATTTTGTGGCATCAACACTAAGTGAAATTAGTATTTTATCATCACTTTTATGAACTTCTCCAACCTTTGGAGGAACAATCTTTTCCATTCCGGTTCCAAATCTACTCTTAGCCTCTTGAAAACTTTTCTCTAAAGGTTGCAAGAAATCTTCCAAAGATGACTCTCTTTTATCATCATGAATCATTATTTATCATCTCGTTCTACCACAACTTCGATTCTTCCATATTTTGATGCGCCACGAACTGCTGTCCTTTTCGAATCCGAGAGTTCAAGTGCGCTTCTAGCAATACTTTCGATTGTTCTGTAACTTTCTTTTTCTGCTTCACCTTTTATTCTTGTAGCTTCAATTTTAGCAAGTATAGAATCGCGCATTATTTGTCCTTGAGTAATAATATATGTTTCTGTTATTCGAGCTATTCTTTCATCATGATGATCTTGTCTCATCATTTCTGCTTCATACATTCTAGCCATAAAAGTTGTTTCCGCTTGATGAATAGCTTGTCTTAATTGTGCTTCAGTTTTTTTGTCTTCAGACATAGCGCGGGCTGTTTCTGAAAAAATAATGGCATCTCTCAAGGCTTCCGCTTCAATACAAGTTGCTTTAAGCTGATTATCAGATAAGTAACGTTGGCCTGCTATATGTTCTTGCATCATTTTAACGTCAATTTCGTACTTCATCTTTTGTACATCTAAGGCAGCAAGAGAAATGGTAGTATCAGTATCACACTCTATTTTCCTTATATCGACTGCTGCTCGTGATTGTATCCGAACCATTTCTGTTTCAGAATTGTATCTTATTCTTTGTGCTTCGACCATTCCATCAGTTCTGATTGTCTCGACGCGTACAGCCCCGTCTTGCTCTATCTGAGCAATGGCTTCCATAGTTCTCTGAGCTTCCATCTGAATTCTTTCATTAGAATCTATGGCAGATCTTTCCACAATAAAATCAAGAAGAGCTATCTTTTCATGCATTTGATATTCTCTAAACTGAGCAATCTGTGGCATTATCTCTGGGGTCAACCAATTTTCTCTGTTAGCATATGCTAAACTTGCAATCTCCGGATTTACACGATACAAAACATCTAAAGGGTGGTCCATTTGTAAATTACTGAGAGAACGAGATCCTTCCTGACAAGTTAAATCGTTTGCCATTTTAAACTTAAAATGGAGAATTAATATTTAAACCTTTCTAGCAGTTTTAACTATAAAGTAGTTAAACGTTAAAAAGACATAATCTTTCGACAACACACCAATATTTTAATCAAGAATAAAACTTATTCAACCTTAACTTTCTTGCCTAAAGCTTGTCCGGGAAGACCTTTCTCCGTGAATAAAACACGAACGTTTCCTTTCTTGCCGTGCAATTGAGTAATCTTGCCTTTGATCACTTTACCGGAAGGAGTGGTCCAGCTAGCGCTCTTACCAATCATTTTGGTAGCTCCTTCAGCATCTTCGGCCACTTTAATGATATTCTGCTTAGTATTCTGATGATGTCTTCCTTGTCGATAATGTAAGATAGTACCTTCAGCCATATTTTAGTTTCATATTGGAGTTTATTTATAAAGATTTTTGTTTTGCCGGGGTTTTCTCTTTTCCATCACCCAAATTCTTAAAAACCACCACTTGCTCTAAAACCTATGCTTAAAGGACAGGTGGTATCGGGAGATTTCTCTAAGATAGTAATGCGAGTTAAGTCTAACGAGCAGGTGGAAATCGGAGAATTATTAGCGATTGAAGACAAAGAGGAATTGATTCTGCTTCAAGCCTATGACTTAACTTACGGCAGCCAAATCTCGCCCCAGAATTTAGAAATGGTTTCGGGGATGAGTCTGGAGGAAGGAAATTATCAAATTATGGACGAATCCTTGCGTAATTATCAATTGGCTTATCTCAAACCCATTCTGAACATCCAGAAAAATAAAGTAAGTAAAACTTGCAAAAAACTGCCTACTTTCTTCACTAAAGTCCGGGCGATAGAAAAAGAAGACCTTTCTTTTATCACTACTCCTCCTCAACCTTTATTTTTAGGAAAATTAAGAAGCGGTTCCAAAGAAATGGAAACGCAATTATTCTTGCCCGGAAAAGAAGTTCTTTCTCATCATGTTTTAATTCCCGCTAGTACTGGTAAAGGAAAGAGCAACCTCATGTCTTGCATCTTATGGGATTTAGTCGGCAAAGATTATGCCGGAATTCTGGTGCTCGATCCGCATGACGAGTATTACGGAAGAGTGGGTCTGGGATTAAAAGATCATCCGCAACATCACAAAGTCAGTTATTATACCCCCCATAATCCCCCCGTGGGTGCGAATAGTCTGAAAATAAATATCTTACAATTGAAGCCGGAACATTTTCAGGGAGCGATTAGTTTAAGCGATCCGCAGCGACAGATGCTCTATGCTTATCATAAAAAATTCAAAGAAACTTGGATTTATAACATCTTAGCGGAGAAGAAAATTGAAGGAGTGGCTTTTCATGAAGATACTATGGCAGTAGTGAAAAGAAAATTAATCTCTCTCCTAAATTTGGATATCGAAAATGGAACATTATACTGTCAAGGAATTTTTGACGATATTGCTGGAGAGCATACTGTTAGTAGTATTTGTCAAGATTTAGAACATGGAAAGATTGTCATTATCGATACTAGCTATTTTTCTGGAGCGATAGAAATTCTGATTGGCAGTTTAATCTCTACCGAAGTGTTGGATAAATATAAGTATTACAAAAGAAGCGGTTTACTCGAAGAAAAACCCGTAATTTCTATTGTATTAGAAGAAGCTCCGCGCGTACTGGGAAAAAGCGTGTTGGAGCAAGGCAGCAATATCTTTGATACCATTGCTAGGGAAGGTCGAAAATTTAAAGTGGGTTTGATTGCTATTACTCAATTGCCTTCAGAGATTCCTAAAACTATCTTGGCTAACATGAATACTAAAATTATCCTGGGTTTAGAAATGAATTCAGAACGGCAGGCAGTGATTGAATCTTCTCCACAGGACTTGTCGCAGGACAATCGTAACATCGCGGCTTTGGATAAAGGAGAGGCTTTAGTTACGTCGATTTTTACTAAGTTTGCTGTGCCGGTGAAGATTCCGTTGTTTAAGGAATTTGCAGCGAAGAGTATGGTGGAGAACAAAACCAAAGTAAGTTTTTCGGGTGTGGGGTTTTAGTTAAATATATAAATTAACGAACATTCATTTTTCTTATGAAACATCGTTTAGACATCACCATTCTGCTGTTAGTCATCTTCTTATTAGCTCAGTTTATTGGAATTGCTATTCTCTACAAATACATCGATCCAGTTAAGAGTACAGAAACGGGAAAGATGGAATTCAAAGAACTACCCATTGGAGAACGGCCACAGGTGAATGAAAATTATTCTTATCTTCCCATTATGATTATGGTTTTAGTCGGGACGGGATTGATGTTAATCTTAATCAAATATCATTTGAATTGGATCTGGAAGGTGTGGTTCCTGCTGGCTATCTTCTTAACTTTAATGATTTCCTTCAACGCCTTCATTTCGTTAAAGATCGCTTTATTCTTAGCTTTACTCTTGTCTTTATGGAGAACTTTCTGGCCCAATATTTTAGTGCAGAATTTTACTGAAGTATTTATTTACGGAGGTTTAGCGGCTATTTTTGTTCCTGCTTTTAATCTTTGGTCAATCATAATTCTGTTAATACTAATCTCAGTGTATGATGCTTATGCGGTGTGGAAGTCTAAACATATGATTACTTTAGCCCAATCCCAAGCCAAATCTAAAGTGTTTGCGGGATTATTGATACCTTACACCTGGAAGAAGAAGGGAAAAGAGATAGGAAAAGGAAAGGAGAAACCTGCTCCAGAAGCGAAGTCGGGAAGGATTGCTTTACTCGGTGGAGGGGATATTGCTTTCCCTCTCTTGTTCGCGGGAGTAATTCTGAAAGAAATGGGATTATGGCAAGCGTTAGTTATTCCCTTCTTTGCCTTGTTAGGATTAGCATTATTACTTTTTTTCTCCAAAGAAAAAAGATTCTATCCAGCCATGCCTTTTATCTCAGCGGGATGCTTTCTAGGATTAGCCGTAGTTTGGGTTATTAGCCTCTTCTAATTTCACAAGAGTAATTCTTATAAATAAATACTCTTTCTTAGTAGTAAAATGTCCAAAATAGATCTTCATACTCATTCTACTACTTCCGATGGCAAAGATGCACCCGGAGAGTTAGTCCGAAAAGCGCAACAACGCGGAATAACTTTATTATTATCTCCTACCGATCATGATACCGTGGATGGGTTAGGGGCAGCTGAAGCAGAAGCTAAAGCTTTGGGAGTAGGATTTGTAAGCGGATTAGAATTAGCGATTAATTATTATCATCCTTCTTATCATAATGGGCAAGATCCTATTCGACTTCATCTTTTAGGTTATGGTTTCGATTATCATCATCATAATTTATTACACGAACTTCAAATTAATCGAGAACATCGTCGACGTAGAATTGTTGAGATTATTAATAAAATTAATGATCTACTCGGTATATCTGGGCATCAACAGCTAGACTTTGATGAATTTAGCGTATATGAAAAAACAATTGATGGAACCATTGGTAGGCCCCATCTAGCTCAATTTCTAATGCAAAAAGGAATTGTTTCTTCTTTACAGGAGGCTTTTGATATTTATCTTGGAGAGCGCTGTTATGTTCCCACACGAGATATTTCCTTGGCTGACGGAATAGATTTAATTCATAAAGCTGGAGGAAAAGCAGTGTTAGCTCATCCTTGCGGTGAAGAAGGTTATTCTCTACTGAAAGTAGCTCCGACAGAAGAAGCTCAAGCAAAGATGGTGGGAGATATGCATCTGCATTCCCATTTGGACGGCCTGGAATGTTTTTATCCTGCTCATTCTCAGGAAAAAACAGAGTTCTTTGTGGGATTAGCTAAGAGATTTGGTATGATAATAACCGGCGGTTCTGATCATCATGGAGGAGAACGAGATCGATTAGGAACAGTCGATGTTCCGGATTATGTCGCTAGCTATTTTCTCACTAAATAACCATTAAAATCCTTTCACAGGGCTTCTATTAGTATAACTTTCAGGATAAATCAATAATCCATCTTTAGCGGCTACAGTCGGAATGCCGGTAGCTCTTTGCACCTCTCGAGCTTCATCTAAAACTCCGGCTTTATACATCTCAAATCCGAAATGAGTCAGGATAGCTACCTTAGGCTTGATAGCATCCACTATCTTGGCCGCCGATTCCGTATCCAGGTTCATTCCTTCTGCTTTGTTTCCGGGATAAGGAACGTTCAGAATCAAAATATCTGTTCCCGCTAGTTCTTGTAAGAGCAAGGGAGTTACTTTAGTGTCTCCTGTATAACTTAAAGTAAATTTTGGGCAGAGAAACTTGAATCCAATAGCGGTAGGATCAACATGTTCAGCTGAAATGGCGTGAATTTCTACCATATCAATTCCTACTTTATGATTCTTTTCCATAGGAATGATCTTTTCGGGCATAGTAGCATGATGTTTAGTTAAGGCGGGAGACATATCTTCCTGTCCGGCAATTACGGATTTGCTAGCCAGAACCATTCCCCGGTGATCCATCCCACAGTAGGTCATAGCATCGATTACCGGATTTAATTCACTGCAATGATTGATATGATTATGAGAAACTAATACTGCCGTGTTGCGATTCAAATTGACGCCATACTCTTTAGCTTTGCTCAACGCTCCCGGTCCCGGATCGAGATGAAACTGCAAATCTTCTACTTGCACGATAATACCACCGGCAGACTGAATCTGTTTACTTACGGCATTTCCTCCGGAAGTGCCTAAAAAAATGATGCTGGACATTAATTTTACCTCTTTGATTTACTTTTATTTACTTCTTATGATTTTAAGCTTAAAATGGGGCTTTAACTTAATAAAGATTATTATGGTGTAGAAGTAAGGTCGGTTAATTTAAATTAACATATACAGGACTTACACAATCTTTATAAAAACGCTTTCCTCTAAATTGTTATTAATCGGGGGTATTTTAATCATGAATGACAATAGTAACTATCAACCCATCTTCATTCTGCCGGAAGATACTAAGAGAACTACCGGTAAGGATGCGCAGAGAAATAATATTGCTGCGGCTAAAGCGGTAGCTCAAACTGTGCGAACTACTCTCGGTCCGAAAGGAATGGATAAAATGATTGTCGATTCCAACGGAGAAGTCATCATCACCAATGATGGAGTAACCATCCTAAAAGAAATGCAGATTGAACATCCAGCGGCAAAGATGGTAGTGGAAGTAGCCAAAACCCAAGAAGATGCCGTGGGCGACGGAACTACTACTGCGGTAGTTATTGCCGGAGAATTGCTCAAGAAAGCAGAAGATCTGTTGGATCAAAATATTCATCCTACGGTTCTAGCCAAAGGTTATCGT
>JAZDQB010000007.1:0-33394 GCA_043797205.1 Candidatus Woesearchaeota archaeon | reverse complement strand
ACGGCGCGGTTTGCTACTTCGATGTCGGCTCTTCCTATCCTGGTGGTGCAGAAGCCGCCAAGGGTGGGGGTGTTCACCCGTTAAAAGGGATCGTGAGCTGGGTTCACAACGCTGTGAGGCAGTTGGTTTGATATCTGCTGGGATTGTTGGGTGTCTGATAGGAAGGATCTTTTAGTACGAGAGGAACGAAGTGTTCGTTGCCTCTGGTTTACCGGTTGTCTGACAAGGCACGCCGGGCAGCTACGCAATAAGCGATAAACGCTGAAAGCATCTAAGCGTGAAGCGCCCCTAGAATAAGAGACACCTTAGAACACGGCCATAACAGCCGTTTGATAGAAGTGATGTGTAAGTACCGAGCTTCGGCGAGGTATTCAGCATGCACTTACTAACGTTCGCATCTTGTTGATCTACATATGGCTTTCATTACTTTTCGCAAGAAAAGTTTGAGGAATGCTTCGGCATTCTCATTACTTTATCCGCAAGGATATCGTAGCACTTAACTGTGCAATTTTCCCCGCAAGGGGAATCTTATTTTTTCTTTTTTGTTGTTGATGTAGGTGGAGCTATGTTGTTTTAGAAATTTTTAAGAAAAAATTAATTTGCAAAATACTCAAATACTTAACTTGTATTCAAAAGGTTTTGGTTTTTCAGTTTGTTTACTATTGGATTTATTTATTAAGTCTAAATGATATTGATTTAATCCTAATCCACTATTATTAAATGAAGTATGCAATTCTTCTAATCTCTCTCTTACTTCTGCTTCTGAGTAATCATCTACTTCTCCAACTAAAACGACAATTATTCCTTGAGAATATTCTTTTTTATGTCCGGCTATCTGTCCATAAAGTCGATCTATTTCTGCTTTTTTCATCTTTCCAGTTTCACTAAATTTTAATTCTATGCCTATACTTCGATCAATGGCAATGTCACATAAAGATCTACTTGATTCTATTCTTACGTTTATTCTTTCGGGATTTCCAAAAGAAAGGGGATTAGGTTTATTTAATTCCTTGAATAAGAAATCTCGTAAATCATCTCGATATTTTAATTCATCCAAATAATTTTGTTGAGGCTTCCATACTTTTATTAATTCAATACATCGAGTGAATAATCCGTTTCCAAACATTATCACTAAGGAGAATTATGGGGTTTATATATTTGTCGTTATATCAATTGACGTGTTATCCCTATTCGCTTTTAAAGCTCTGGATATCAAATTTAATTTTTTTATATCTTCTAAATTATTAGAACAATTATAACAATAAATACGATGGGGTGGTATTAAATTATCACAAAGCGGGCATTTTCTTTTAGTCTTTTCAAAACAATCAGAACAATAAGCATAATTACGCTTGCGCACTAAATTAGTACAGAGTAGGCATTTTTTGATAACCATCTCTTATAATTAAGAATCATTTCTATAAAAAGTTTTGGCTAAAAACATTCATCCTTTATCTGTTGAGTTTAATCTCAATGTATCAAGTAGTTGACCGGTCATATTTATGTAGCACCCAAACATTTTCGCTTCTAATTTATTTTTTTGTGGTTGAATTGGGAAAAATGGCTTTTCATACGGCTGAACATCACAACCCATTTCTCGCATTAAGTCATTATATCTACCCATAAAATCCCCATTTATTGGATTATATACTAAAGGTCCTTCATCTCTTGTAACTACAAGAACATAGTAGTGATCATCATTTTTACAAGAATCAGTTAACGCACATCCAAAATCAGTAGGATCAGCAAGAGTGGGATCATAATTAAAATAACCAAAAGGAGTATATCCACACAAAGGGAACCCCGCATTAATAATTTGTCCAAATACTAACGCTGTGTGCTTTCTTAAATAATAAGTGCAGGAATATTCACTATTATAATCAGTTTTGGTAGCATATGGATCGCAACGGGAGATTCCATTAAATAATTTATCTACTTTTAAGAAACTTTCAACTTCCGCTTTTGTTGGGGTAGTTAAGAAAATTATTGATTGGAGAATAATAATTACAAATATGCTTACAATTATAAACAAAATGTATTCTTTCCAATTCCAATTTTTCCAATTCATTTTAATAAGGAATGCTTTAAGTTTTAATAAACGTTTTGGTCTACGCGAGCGGCCAATAAAAATCCTTAAATACTTCTACTTCCTTCCTCCCTCCATGAAAAAGATAATGATGATGTTATTAATTCTAGTCTTCCTACTGGGATGTGCTAAACCACAACAGAATACACAACTAGCCAACCCCGCCTCCACTTATTGTATAGAACACAATGGAACGTTAGAGATAAAAGATAGTCCCGAAGGACAATCTGGTATCTGCCACCTACAAAATAAAGATTGTGAATAATGGGTGTATATGAGAGGAGAATGTAAATAATAACGCAAATTTTATATAGAAAACCACCTTTTCCACCTTGTACCAACAGCTAGGGAGTTCGTCTGGTAACCAGTCCAGAAGGGCAATCTAGGGTTGCGGCACTCTTGTAGTGTCCATTGGTACACTTTATTTCTTTAGAAATCTTTCAATATCATTCAACGAAATGTTAACATAAGTTTTCATCTGATTTTTAGTATCTCTTCTCATTAAATAAGCATATTGATGAGCATTAGAATCGGAATCTAGCTTTACAAAAACTACTCTTTCAATCTTTAAATTTAATACTTTTTCTAATAAGAAGTATAAGTTATTTTCAATATCTCTTTCTCTTCCGTTAAAATCTCGACAAATATTCAAAGAAATAGAATTTATATTGCTGATGGATCTGAGCAGATAATAAATAATGATAGTATAAATTCTAATTTTTAAAGTAGATTTACCTTTTTGAGACTTATTATATTTGTATAATCCTTGACCGAAACGAGAATTTATCACTTCAACGATGGAAGAAGGAATCTTATATCCTTTGATTATCCCGTCTCGGTTAGCAATACAAACAGTATATCCTTTAGTAAAGATATCTTCACCACTAACATCAATATCAAACTCCATTTTAACCAAAAATGATTTAGAATTTAAATAAATAACGTATGAAATCTCTCAATAAGAGATAATATTATCTCTTATTTGGGATAATTTAGTTGACTACATTTTGTAACCAGCTGATTTCAAACCGTTACAATTTGTCACGGTTTCGTTTCATCAAATAATCTCCTCTTTTTCTTTTCTTCCAAGTGTAAATAATTATCTTTAGAAATAATCGTTCTTCCAATCTTTTTTTCGAGATGCAAAGAGATATCTGCTAGAATCTTCTCTAAGTCTTGTAACAGAAATTCTTTATTTGGCATGTTCTTTATACTCTCCAAATTCTTTGCTTTGGATGATCTCTTGATATTCTTTATCTTCTTTTAATTCTTTTCGATGTTTATAATAAAATAAAGCGGTGATGAACTGATCTCTTTTATCTTTGGAGAGAAGTTTAGCATCTTCAAAGATGTCTTGTTTTGTGGGTTTGATTTTGGTAGTATAATAACGATGTAACGGCAGGATATTAACATCAAAAGCAGAGAAGGCTGTTGGGGATAAACTTAATGGAGTTTCAGAAAGGATAAGGTCATGCTCTTGGTCTTGGTAAACTATTACTGCGTCTACCGGTAAAGAGAGAGGAACGGGATATTTCTTCAAGGTTAGAAGGAGTTCAAGAAGTTCGGGATTGATGATTTCATTACTCTGATTGATGAAACCACGGTTCTTTAATTGCCTTAAGAGTTGATGTACGGTAAAGCGGCTCAGCTTGGTTTCTTTAACTAATTTAGTGAAAGTAGAAGGTAGTTTGAAGAGGATCTTAAGATTAGTTGGGGTTAGGAAGGAGAAATCGTACGGTTGTGAGAGAAATAATTTCTTGTAGCTTTCTATTAAGGGATTGGTAAGTAATGGTTTTACCGTTTGTAAACAGCCATAAATTCTGGAATGAGATTTCTTTAATTTCTGGCTCAAGCTAAGAACGTTGCTTTCTTTATTTCTTATTATTTCTTGCAGTACCTTTAGTTCTGTTTTGTTCATTAGGTATGATAATATAATAATTATTTATAAACTTTACTATATAATCTTACTTTATTTCACTGAAGCGAGAGAAGTATTCTCATTGGGGTGGAATTTCAACCGGTGACATTTTATCACCATTTCATTTCTTTCAGTGGTACGATTTTATCGTACATCTAAAATCCTTCTTCCCCCAAACTTCTTAGAACGTGCTTAATCTCTTCGATAACTTTTTGCTGCTCTTTCTTGTCCGACATCCGCACAAACTTAATCAATAAATCTTGTAATTCCGTAGCCTTTAGAAATTTAATCTTATAACCATCAGTGATAAAATAAAAGCGAAACTTTTCATACCTTATTTCTTTTAGGACAGTCTTTCCAACATGGAACAGTTCTTTACCTTTGTAGGGATTATCAACTAAAGTATAAAGCAAAGAAAATACTTCTACCGATTCCTGTTTAAACTTTTTATTGATCTCTTCCTCCAGTTCAAAAGTAATAACTACTTTTGCCATCTCTTTTTCGCTCGGGAAAGAGCTTCTTCAATGGGCACACAATTAGTAGTGTCCATCAATAACTCCTGTAACTGTCTTTCTCTAGCGCTGTTTAAGAGTCTGGCTAGCACTTGCTCATAAGTTTCCCCTTTGTTTCCAAATTCTTTCAGCTGGTCTCGAATCTCTTCCGATACGGCAATAGTGGTGTTCATTATAATCATTATAATTATTATAGCTGTTATATTTAAAGGTTTCGGAAGAAATCATTCTCTTAAGCATCGGTCTAAACAGATAGATAATGATGAGGAAGAAGAGTATTTCTGCGGAGAGGAAGTAGATATTGTTAGGGTTAAGTGGAGAGAGATTATTTTTCTTTTTGTTTGTTAGAATGGACGAAGCTGTGTTGAACTGCCTCACAGCTACGAAAGGATTATTTTTCAATTCTCTTCAGAAAATCTTCGTAATATTCTTCTCTTAACTTATCCACTTCTTTCATTATGGGGATATCCAATCCTTTTTCTTGCAATAAATCAAATCTTTCTCCCACCCAAGTGATCCAAACTTTATTGCCAGAAGCTTGAATTTGATTATTTAGTTCTTCTAAGATGATATTCCAATCTAGTTTAGTAGTAGCTAAGGAAATGCAATCAGTAATATCTCCATCCCTTTCGGTCATGTTCTTGAATAGAAAGATATCCTCATTAGAACAAAGATAGAAAGTAAGGTTCTTTAAATGGAAAATTTCTTTGGCTCGTTCGGTCATTTTCTTAGATAAAGAGAAACCGCCACACACTTTTACCGAGAACAAGTCGATACGAAAATTCTTGCTAATCATAATCTGACTTAAATTGAAATGCTCATAACCAAACTCAGGCTTGGTTTCTTCAAAACCTAACTTCCTTAGAACCAATCTCACTTTATTATAATCTTCAGGATTAAAGGTGACTAAATCCAAATCTTTAGTAGCTGGTTTAAGCTTCTGATAAAGTAAAACTAATCCGCCGATAGCATAAACTTTTACTTTACTTTGAAGTTGGGCATCTATCTGTTCCAATAGTTCCTTAATTTCTTCAAATGATGATATCATAAACTTTAGCCTTCTCTTTAATCTCAGCTAATGAAGGATAGTTTTTAATTTTTTCTCCTTGGAGTAACTTCTTTATGTTTTCTAAAACAGGGTGATGGAGATGAAGTTTATGCTTTAAGTAAAATAAAGTGAGGTAAAGGAATAATCGTGGTTCTTGTTCTTTTTCCGCTATCTGTAAAGAATGGAAGAAGATTTCTTTGATGGAAAGATATTTTTTGGGGAGGTAATAATAATCTTCGGGCAGAAGAAGTTTTATTCCGAACTCTTCGTAACGAGAGAAAGCAGTCTTATTTGATTGCTGGGGTTTATCAGTAGAATAAAGAACTATTTGGTTTTCTTTATAGTAAATTTTAGCATCTGGGGGTATCCTTAAATCTGTTTGGTACTCCTGATAGATACGCAAGAAGTCTTTTAGTTCCTGCCAGAAATCAGGAATGAAGTAATATTTATCCTTCTTGGTTATAAGAGAGATAGTTTTAGCTTCTTTGATCTTTCGGTAAAGAATGCTTTTCTTAAATGGTAGTTCTTTAATGGTTTTGGACGTGGTTAATGCTGTAAGTATCTTTAATCCAGAATCAGCTAAGATCTTGGGAAGATGAGGGTTGGCTTTTAATTGCCGGGCAATAATATTAGTGAAAGGATTACGGCTGAGTTCTGCGTTATCTTGTATGAAGTTTAGTTCTTTAAGGATCTTGATGGAACGATATACTTGCTTTGGACTTTTCTTTATAGCTGTGGCTATGTTTTTGTTGTCTTTACATATTTCTGCCAATACTTTCCAGTCAGTTTCGTTCATACTATTCCACTAAAGTGTCCTTTATTTATAAATCTTTCTCATTTTAGTGGAAATAAGTAAGATTTGGTAGGAATATATGGTTGAAATTATTATGGAATCTTACTCTTGGTCAAACTCTTCAGCATCGGCCAAGAAAGATAGATAGTGATGAGGAAGAAGAGTATTTCTGCTGGGAGGGAAGTATTTCGGGCGGTTTAGATAGAAAAGCTTATATATCAAATATGGATAATACTATCCAAATATGGATAATAAACCAAAGGTAATCAATTTTTTAGGTAAGAACCCGAATCAATCTTATACCTTACATGAATTGAGCAAATTACTTAAGATTCCCTATGCTACTTTTTATCGTACTATAAAAGAAATGGAAGATTTATTGGTCATTAAAAAAGTAGGTAAATCCAAAACCATTCGAATAAATGGAGATAATCCCATCGTCAAAGCCCATTTGGCCGTATCTTCAGATGAAGAAAAGAAAGATTTTTTACAGAATCAGCCAATTATCAGTAAAATTGTAAAAGAATTGGAAACAAAAGATATAGTTCTTTTATTTGGGAGTTATGCGAAAAGAACACAACATGAAAAAAGTGATATCGACCTGTTGATTATAAACAAAGAAGGAAGCAGAAGTATCTCCTTCTCAAAATATGAGCTCTTGTTCAAAAAGAAGATAAATCCTATTTTTGTAACTAAGAAAGAATTCGAACTGATGCTTAAAGATAAAAATGAAAATTTGGGAAAGCAAGCTTTAAAATATCATATCCTTCTTAATAATCCGGAAGAATTTTGGGGGTGCGTCTTAAATGCAATTTGATAAAAACCAATACCGACAGATGTTTAATGAGGGTGTAAAACAAAGAAGGATCAAAGAATCATTGGACTTCTTTAAGATTAAATTATTTTTAGAGAAAGCAGAAAATAGTTTACTTATTGCTAAATTTCACCAGGATATCAAACCTCAAAAAAACCAAGCACCAAAATTATATTGGGATTATTGGGCCATCACGATTGCTTACTATTCTATGCTTTACGCGGCCAAAGCGGCTGTTGTATCAAAGGGATACGAAGTTTCTGACCATGATGCTGCTCAGATTGCTCTGGGCCATTTATTAGTACCTGATGCAATGGAGAAAGAAGATTTAGAATTGCTTAATCAGGCTTACAAGATCTTTGAAGATGAATATATCCATTATTTTGAAGATGCTAAAACTGAAAGTCATATTGCCCGTTATTCTGCAATTCATACTTATACTCATCGGAGAGTAGAAGAAATATTTGAGAATGCGACCAAATTTGTAGCTAAAATCGCTTTAATTTTGCAGGATTAGATACATCGGCCAAGAGAGATAAACGATTACGGGTAAGAAGAGTATTTCTCCGGGGAGGAATTACGTAGTACTTTTGTGCAAATTACTTGAGGGTCAAACCCCGAGTTCTTGTTTTTCTTTTATTATTGTTGATGTAGGTGGAGCGTTGTAAAGATTCTATTCTTTAGTGGTTCTAATAAACATTTTTGGTTTCAGAGACGGACGTTTATTTAATCAAACTTTCCTTTATAATGATATAATCTTGAACCTTCATTCTCTCTTTCATATTTAAGTTTATTTAATAAATATGAGCCATAAATAAAGGATGCTAATCCAATTATTAAAAGGACCCAAGACAATACTGGAATACTAATCTCATAAACTACTTCTATAACCATACCCAATACAAGAAACACAAGTCCAACAAATGCAAATACAGCAGCTTTTATTTTTCTTTTGGTGTATTCCTCAAAATCGATCATATAAGTATAACACGATGCCACCATTATATAAAGTTTTTTAGAATATTCTTCTCAACAGTCTATGCTCCAATGCTTTTGTTTTCAAACAGGTTAATTATTCGCTTAATCAACGCATCTTATACTGATCTACAACGTGATGCTTTTCTAACAAATACTTTCTAACTTTCTGACGTCCCCAGTGACCCCCTCTTCCTCTCCTTCGAATAGTGATATGGCTTGCATTAATAATAATTCTAAATAGGTCGTTTTGAGTTGCTTTGCGCGGATGCTCTCTTTTAAATTTTGCAAGTAATTTGTTGAATTTTCTGTCCGCTTTGGCTTTTATCTTTGCGAAGAGAAATAGTGGCTTTAGGGAAATTTTTCTTTTAAGTGACTGATAGAATATTTTTTGAAAAAATCTAACAAGTAGGTAAACCCCCACAGCTAGAATAATTATTAATATTGTTTTTTCTAATAATTCCATCAGGAGAATAATTATTTCGGTTTTAATAAATGTTTTGGTGATTAGCAATCAAAAGATTTATATCCCGGGAAGTAAATATTAATAAAAATGAAAAGGATTATATTTTTGTTATTACTTTTTGTTATAGGGATGTCTACTTTTGGATGCGAAGCAGTATACAAAATTCAGAACCCTCTTGTTGGGAATTGGATGGCTTCTATAATTGGAATACAAACGTTTGTAACTATTCAACCAGATAATACAATTTACTTTATAGATCCACTTTCAGGACAAAACGTTTTTTCTTACAAGATTATTGGAGAAAATATAGAACTTACACCACTAGATGGAACAAGATCGTTTAATTACAGCTTTAAAGTACTAGGTGATTATAAAGCAATAAGTATCAATGGAATAGTATACTATCCTTATCAACAGTAATGTTCTTTTCTTCAGCGACCATCCATCAGAAACCCGTAAGTGGTGCAAGCAAGTACAGGAAAATCCTTAAATACCTCTACTTCCTTCCTCCCCTCATGAAAAAGATAATCCTAGGATTATTGATTCTAGTTCTCCTGATTGGATGTGCTAAACCACAACAGACACAGATATCCAACCCTGCTTCCACTTATTGTATAGAACACAATGGAACGTTAGAAATTAAGACCAACGCAGAAGGACAGTATGGTATCTGCCACCTACAAAATGGTAAAGAATGTGAAGAATGGGCTTTCTTTAGGAATGAATGCTCCTCCTAGGAAATATTTATAAAAAGGAAAGTTTCTGAGAATTCCATGCTCCTCTATTACCACCAAGACGTCGAACTGCATCTCTCTCCAGATATAAGCAGTGATTTTAATATAACCACCCCGAAACTACTGGAAGAAAGAATTGATCATAACTTAAGGATTTTTATTGAACGTAACCCTAAATATAAAGAATACATCCACAGATTCTCTCCGTTAAAAGGAGTAATCATCTTAGAAGCCCATGGCGATGAAAAGGAAGGAAAGTTTGTCTATTGGGACGGAGATAAATCTTATTCAGTGCAGAGTTGGATCAACCGAAACGATGGCAGAGCGGCAGCATTAATCCTTTCCTGCTGTAATCCGGCTTCTTTAGAAATCAGATCAAAAAAATCTATCGTGTTAGTTCCAGATCAAACCTTTTCGGGAGAGAGATTAGATAATGGAAAGGTAACAATAGAAATGTACGTCCCTAAGGTAGGTTATGTAGATTCTTATATCATTGACTATGAGTTAGGAAAATTACCTCTCACCGTGTAGCTTCACTTAACGTGCAAATTGGCTTAAAGAAACATCTACTCGACTCCAGCAAGTAATCCCGGGAAGAAAGTAATATTTAACTGCTTCAATAGGATTAAGACCCATTTGTTGCAGCAATTCTCGATCTCCGTTTAAGGTTTTATTTCCTTTAGCGTGGAATACCGCAAAATGGGGCTTCTCGTCTTTATAAGCAAGATGAAAATCATCCATCAGCCTCCGTAAAAAACCACCGGCTTGCGTTAGGTCTAAAGGAGTTTGAGCTACATTCAAGATTCCAGTATAAATATTCTGGCCCTGACCTTCTAACAAAGGTGAAGCAGTATATGAAATTCTTACGCCTTCTCCTTTCAAGACCAAATCAACCATTCTACTATCGGAAGTAGGAGGACGTTCCACACTAAACTTCTGATGATAAACCCACCGAGCATCATCACCAATTATTTTTAAGTAAGGCGAAAAGAATTCTTCCGCATCGCGAGGATTTAAACCCCTACCAAGGTGATCTTTAGGTACGAGCATCGCCGTGAGCGTTTCCGGCTTTGGTGCAAATAAACGAGTAAGCATACTCATTTCCGAAATGGATTTTATTTATAAATTTATCTTAAGATTAAACGCCGACATTATAACCAAGATTTTAGACAGCCATTGGACAGGGTCACTAGCGTTCTCGGCCCAGTGTCTGTGAGGCAGCCACTGGACAACCTCTAATTCTGCCAAATTATCCAGTAATAGCCCCTATAACCCCAAAATCCATCAGCCACTGGACCACTGGTCACAAGAAATAAGAAAACTATCTTATTTCTGTGCAGAAATGAAGAGTTCCCCTTCATTTCTTGCAAGTCCGGGTAGAGTATATAAAGGAGTGCCGCAAATATGATTTATGGAAAAGAGGCAAAAGATGGATAAAATTACTGTAAAAGGAACGGAAATAGGTGTAATTACTTTAGAAGATGAGGATTACATTTCCATAACAGATATGTTGAAAGCAAAAGAAGGTGATTTTTTTATCTCTGATTGGCTTAGAAATAGGAATACGGTAGAATTCTTAGGGATTTGGGAAAAGATTTACAATCCTAATTTTAATTACGGCGAATATGCCATAATTAAGAGTAAAGCAGGGTTAAACAATTACAAGATAAGTGTTAAAGAATGGGTTGAAAAAACAAACGCGATTGGCCTAAAAGCAACTGCTGGTCGTTATGGAGGAACCTATGCCCACAAGGATATCGCTTTTGAATTTGGGATGTGGATAAGTGCAGAATTTAAAATATACCTAATCAAAGAATTTCAAAGATTAAAAGAAGAAGAACAAAAAAAATCAGGGTGGAATCTAAAAAGAAGTATTGCAAAGATTAACTATCGAATCCACACCGATGCCATTAAAGAGAACCTTATTCCTAAAGAACTAACTAAACAACAAATAGATTTTATTTACGCTTCTGAAGCAGATGTCCTGAATGTAGCCTTATTTGGAATGGCAGCTAAGGAATGGCGAGACCATAACAAAGATAAAGAAGGAAATCTCCGAGATTATGCTAATGTTTCTCAATTAGTATGCCTCTCTAACTTGGAGAATCTAAACGCCTTGTTTATCAATGAGAAATTGTCTCAAGGAGAGAGACTGGTAAAATTAAATCAGATTGCTATTAAGCAGATGAGACTGCTAACTGAAGATAAGAAGGAAGAGATGAAGAGATTCAACAGGAAATTGCCAAACAGAAGTATAAGCTAAACAGAGGTGAAACAAGATGGGAGAAAGCCAATCGAGATATAGCATCGTAGAAAGATTAACTCAGCATAAGTTAGATATTATGGGAGTAAAATCTGACTTGAAAGAAGAGTTGAAGCATAAACAGCAGAAGATAGAGGAGCTGAAGAAAGATTTAGATAATTGGAATAAAGATGTGGAAGAAGACGTTCGCCGAAAGAAAAGAGAACAAGAAAAAGCGATAGATAAATCCAAACAGGATTATGACAATACCAAAGAAAGGCTGGTAGAAAAAGAAAAGATGTATGAAGAAAAAATTAAAGCCATCGATGAAGCCTTGCATTCTATTGAAGAGATAAGTAAAAATTCCCCTAACCTCCAATCATAGTCAGAGAGAAACTAAACTAAGCCAGGTGCTTTCTGGCCCAATTAAAGAAAATCTGCAGAGCCATGTGCTGCTTCCCCACTAAACCGGCAGAGTGAAAATCTCTGTCGGCGGGGTCTTTATTTACACCAACAAACTCACCAATAGAGCCAGAGCACAAACGATCATCACTCCGGTGATAATCCAACCCAACAGATTAGATTTCCAGCTATTAGTATAATTGCCCATCACTTCTTTATTGTTAGAAATTAACATAATCATCACCATCAAGGCCGGAGCGATAATGCCGTTGACTACCGCCGCATAATATAACATCTTGAAGGGCGGGATATTAATAAAATTTATCATCAGCCCAGCGACGGTAGCAATAATAAGCACTCCGTAAAAGAAATGCGCTTGTTTAAACTTCAGATAAAGACCCTCTTTCTGTCGAAAAGTTTCTGCCAAAGCATAAGAGGCCGATCCCGCTAATACTGGAATAGCTAACAACCCTACTCCAATAATGCCAATAGCAAACAAAAGATAAGTAAAGTTGCCCGCGAGAGGTTTTAAAGCCATAGCGGCTTGGTCTGCGGTTTGGATATCAGTAATACCATAAGCTCCTAAGGTAGATGCAGTAACGATAATGATAAAAAAAGTAACCAATTGAGAGAAGAACATTCCAAACAGGGTATCGTAACGCATCTCCCGTAACATGGAAAAATTAAAGCGAGGAATGCCTTTACCCATACTCTTCAAAGCTTTTCGATCCACTTCCTCTTCCACTTCTTCACTGGTCTGCCAGAAAAACAAGTAGGGAGAAATAGTCGTCCCTAAGAAAGCCACAATGTTGAACAGATAATCTTTAGAAAAGGTAAGATGGGGAATAAAAGTAGAATGCAGCACTTGACTCCAATCTATTTTTATTACAAAAGCGACGATAATGTAAGCCAGTAAAGAAAGACATAAATATTTCAACACTTTGACATAACGATGATAAGAGACAAATATTTCTAACAACACCGAAAGAAGAGTGATGCCTAAAATTAAATATACAAAAGGAATTCCAAATAATAATTGCGCCGAAGCAGCCATCGCTCCCAAGTCTGCTCCGATGTTAACCACATTAGCAATCAATAACAGAATTACAGAGAAGTATAGAATGGGACGAGAATAATGTTTCTTCATCACTCCGGCCAGACCTTTTCCCGTCACCACACCAATGCGGCCACACATCTCTTGAATGGCAGTCATGAAAGGAAGAACAAACAAAGCCATCCAAGATTGAGTATACCCAAATTTAGCTCCGGTTTGAGAATAAGTAGCGATACCGGAAGGATCATCATCAGAAGCACCAGTAATGAATCCTGGACCTATTTTCTTAAAGAACCTTCTCAGTCTACCAAACCTCTTTTTACCTCTTTCTAACATTAAGGAGGAGGATTATTTAGGGATTTTTAAAGGTTAGGGTTTAGATAGTAGAAAATAGAGATTATAAAACTACTTCTTCTTCCAATGTTTGATCCGCATGATATTCTCCCATACGAAGAAAGCAGTGACGAAATACATCACAATTACTCTCCAATCGATCCAGCCGAATTGATAGATGCCATAAATGGTTACAAACAGAAACAATGGGGCCTGCCAGGGATAAGTAAAGAGTTTTATTTTACGCATAGTTGATAGAAAGGAGAAGAAGTTTATAATGATATAGGAAAGGATGTATTTATTTATAAGTAGTCACAAACATAACATTTATAAAAAGACCAAATAACAGATCAAAAATGGATTTAGAAAATTCAGGATATCGCTGGGGGATTATTTTCCTGAGGGGAGATTCACGCTTGCTAGAGAAAGAAAGATTAGAGCTGATGATGGAAGCTACAGTAATGTATCTGCAAGGAGAAGAGGAAAGAAAAGTTAAATCTACTGCTTACGAAGGAAGATTGTATACTCAGGGAAAGCATGATGTAATTGGCTGTCTTTCCGGGCAGAGATTTGAGGCAGAGTTAGAGATGGATTGCGGAAAAGTTAGCCTGCGTTTCTTGGTAAGCGAGCAGACCGGAAGAGCTAAACCTGCTCCGGCTAAAGTATATGCGAATTAACTCTTAAAAAGATATGTGCCACTGATACAGAATATTTATATTCTTCCTTTCTTTAAATTATTAAAGAGGTGCTAATATGAAAATATTTATTGATACAGCTAATGTGGAAGAAATCAAGAAAGCTCATTCCTGGGGCATCATCGATGGAGTCACTACCAACCCTTCCTTGATTGCAAAAGAAGGAAGAAATTTCCAGCAAGTAGTAAGTGAAATCTGCCAGATTGTTAATGGTCCGATTTCTGCCGAAGTAATCAGTATAGAAGCAGAGGGCATGCTGCAAGAAGCCCGAGAACTGGTTAAGATTCATCCTAATATTGTGATCAAGGTTCCCATGACTGCCGAAGGGTTGAAAGCCACTAAACAACTCTCGGCAGAAAGAATAAAAACTAATGTAACTTTAGTGTTTTCTGCTAACCAAGCCCTGCTGGCCGCTAAAGCCGGAGCCACTTATGTCAGTCCTTTTGTGGGCAGAATTGATGATATCAGTTGGAACGGGATGGACTTGATTAAAGAAATCGCCCAGATCTTTCACAATTATGATTTTAAGACGGAAATTATTGTGGCCAGCGTAAGAAACCCTTTGCATGTGAAAGAAGCAGCATTGTGCGGAGCGCATATTGCTACTATTCCCTTTTCGGTATTGCAGCAATTGGTTAAGCATCCGCTGACAGATATTGGAATAGAGAAATTTCTGCAAGATTGGGAGAAGGTTAAGAATCCTCACCAATAATTCTCCAGAAACCTTTAAATAACCACTGCAGATAAAAAGCCACTACCCACTGGTCAACTCAGGTCAAAGTATATAAAGGAGTTCTCTTTCTCTATTAATGATGAAATTCACTCCCGAACTAGCAGCAATCCACGGATATTTATGCGGAGATGGTTATGTCATCAAGAATCCGAACACTCAAAAGCATAAGTATTATATGATTGGGTTAAGGAATACAAACATGGTTCTTTTGAAAGATTTCCAAAACAAATTCGAAAAAATGTTTGGGATAAAACCGATTATAACTAACGAGGGAAGATGTAAAACGGGGAATAAAGAGATTTATCAAAAACTAACCAAAGATTATTCATTTTATTCATATGAATGGAAACTTCCTAAATTATCAAAGAAAAACCTTTCCTATTGGTTAAGAGCCTTCTTTGACTGTGAAAGTTGGGTAGAGAATCAACCAAGAAAGAGTAGATTAATCGGACTAGATTGTTGTAATCAATCCGGGATAATAAGTATACAAAAAGAATTGAAAAGATTTAACATCAACTCTGCCGTTACTAAAAAGAAAAACAGAACTATTTGGAGCTTAAAGATTTGCGGTAAAGAGAATTTACAAAAATTCAAAGAGCAGATAAATTTTAATCATCCCTCCAAAAGAGAAAAATTAATCCAAGCAATAAACTCTTATGTTGATTATAATTGGAAAATTCCTTCCGAAAAAGAAGAGCTGTTTGAATTTATCTGCCAAAAAGGTAAGCTTCGAGCTTCAAGAAATGAAGTAAAGATACTTTCAATAAAGAGGAATAACCTCCTAAAAATAAAGAAAGCTTTAAATAAGTTTAAGCTCAAATCAAGATTATTAGGTCCGTGGACAAATAGTTACGGATCGGAGTATTATTGTTTGATACTCAAAGAACAAGGAGGCCTGTTGAATGACAGAACAGAAAATCGGTCCTCCACCACAAATCAAAAGAATTAGCGACTATGTATGGGAATTGCCCATCTCCTTTAAAGAAGGAATGCGTGTTCCGGCCAGAATTTATGCCAGCGAGGAATTAATTAATTCCATGGATATGGGCGTATTCGGCCAAATCGCTAATGTGGCATCTCTGCCCGGAATCCAGAAAAATGCGTTTTGCATGCCCGATGGTCATATCTTGCTTAGCTAAGAGCTAAGAAGAGACAAGTGGGGCTATGGCTTCCCGATCGGCGGAGTAGCTGCTTTTGATCCCAAAGAAGGAGGAATTATTTCTCCCGGTGGAATCGGTTTCGATATAAATTGCGGGATGCGTTTGATTACTACCAATCTTACCGTAGACGAAGTCCGACCAAAAATCAAAGAGTTAGTGGATAAATTATACAAAGCAGTTCCGGCAGGAGTGGGATGTAAAGGAACGGTGCGATTAAATAAAGAACAATTTGAAGCTATCTGCAAGAACGGAGCGAAATGGTGCGTAGAGAACGGCTTCGCTACCAAAGAAGATATTGAATGCACTGAATCACAAGGAAAAATTCCGGGAGCGGATCCCAGTAAAGTTTCAGAAATGGCGGTCAAAAGAGGATTAGATCAACTCGGAACTCTCGGCAGCGGCAATCATTATCTTGAAATTCAAGAAGTAAAAGCAGGAAATATTTTTGATGAAGAAGTAGCTAAAGTAATGGGCATCACCGGACCCGGACAAATTGTCATTATGATTCATTGTGGTTCGCGTGGCTTTGGGCATCAAATCGGAACCGATTACCTGAAAACGTTTTTAGAGATCATGCCAAAATATAATATCAAAATTCTCGATCGAGAATTAGCTTGTGCCCCCTTTAATTCTCCCGAAGGGCAAGATTATTACCAGTCCATGGCTTGTGCCGCCAATATGGCTTTCGCCAATCGTCAGGTGATCATGCATCGGGTCAGAGAAGTATTCTCGGAAGTATTCAAAAAAACAGCCGAAGAGATGGAGATTAAGTTAGTTTATGATGTAGCGCACAATATTGCTAAACTGGAAAAACATAAAGTAGACGGAAAGATAAAAGAATTATTAGTACATCGTAAAGGTGCTACTAGAGCGTTCGGTCCAGGAAGACATGCTGATTTGCCCAAGAGATATGCCAAAGTTGGTCAGCCGGTGATTATTGGTGGAAGCATGGAAACCGGATCGTATCTATTAGTCGGAACAGATCATGCTGATAATGAAACTTTCGCTTCTACCGCTCATGGTGCAGGAAGAGTGATGTCTCGAGAAGCGGCTAAACGACAATATCGTGGAGACCAATTACAGAAAGAGTTAGAGAAAAAAGGAATTTACATTCACGGCTCTACTATGGCCGGACTGGCCGAAGAAGCGGGTGGAGCTTACAAAGATATTGATTTGGTTGTGGAGACGTTAGAGAAGTCTGGAATTACTAAGAGAGTAGTGGCTTTGAAACCGATTGGAAATGTGAAAGGGTAGTACTTCGTGGTAGTAAAACACATAAAATTTATATAATCTCTTTGGTTTACATCCTTAATGGAAGAGCTAGAAAGAATCTGTCAAGCACTTTGTGGGAAACTTAAAGACAAAGGAATACCCAACCTTTTAACCAAAAGGGAAGATAGTCAGAAATTAATGGAACAGGTCTATCGGGAATTTGCTCAACATAAGATTATTCAGAAAAAATTCAACTCCAATTTTCCAGATTTCCTTAATGATCTATTGTTTTGGTCTTACCAACTCCGTTTAAAACCAGAATCAATAGCCAAAATACCAGAGTTTGAAACCATAAAAGGGGAAGACCACCAATTTCTCGGTCGAGTGGACTTGTTTGGTCTTATTGATTACCTTAATCAGACTTACTCCAAAAAATATTCCGGTTATGATCAATTTAGGTTTGGTAAGAGAATATCCGCTCTAAATAAAGAACTCACTTTAGTAGCCTCATTCAACGAAAATCCTTGGGATAATATTTTTAATGACTATGACCACTACCGAGGATTAGACGGCCACCAAATTTGTATTTTTAACCGAGCTAAACATGCTCTTGCTTCTTACTTACATTCCGCCCATCCTTACATCCACTACTTAAACATTAATTCCCCAGAACTTCCTCAAAGACCGCTCTGCACGGCTATTCTGGTAGAAGGATATACCGAAGAAGAAAAACAAGAGAGGAGTGCACCTTCTCTTCAACCTTATCTTATTGTTGACGGAGTCTTAGCAAACTTTCAGGAGCTGGAAAAAGAAGCCCAAAAAGAAATTTTTCATTTCACTTTAAGAAGTATCCAAGCTTTTGCCCTAAGAAAACAGAGAAAACTTTTCTTAAACGCAGAACATTCAGGAAACCAGCGTGAACCGGTAGAGTTTTTAAGTTATGTTGCTAAGAAGGAAGAAGATTTCTCAGTAAAAATAGAAAGGGTTCCTCATCCTCGAACCGGGAAGCTCATCTGCCGTCCCAAATTTCCCTCAGGAATGATTAATGAAAGAAAATTTCTTACTCCTCTCGCTACAGAATTAATTTCTTCTGCTGCCTCTCGCTCACGAGACCGGGTGTATTACCACGGAGAACAATACTTAGAAACATTCTTCCTAGAGAATAAAAGCATTTTTCCTACGCAAGAAGCTACCCCTTTTTACAAGCCAGAAGGAAGAGCTAGAGGGATAGAAATTTCCTGCTCTGATAGTAAAATTGAGGAGTATCTTCGAAATACCGGAATTGACTCTAGTTCTACTCTAAGAGCAATTGCCAGTCTCGAGCCAGTTGATTCTAAATTCCAATTAAAACAATTAAAGGAAGGGATTATATCTAGTTCTATTTTTGGTGTAATCGGGACGGGACTATCATATTATTTGATAAATAGCCAGATAGATAATGGTTTCAGCTGGATAAAAACAATTTTGGGTGTTGGAGGAGCTATTTGTGGGCTGGGAGGATTAGTTGCAACGTATAACGCTATATCTGCTTGGGCGAGATTTACTCCAAACAATCAAGAAGAGATAGTTTTAGACCAAGGATTTTACTTTCTCGGAGAAAGAATTTCTTCCCGAAAAACAGCAGTAGAAGAGCAGTACGGCCACTTGATTCAGCCAGTATCTTCATTGGAAGATTTAGAATATCCCGCTTCTTCTGCCCAAAATCCTTATCGCTTCATTGATTACCTTGTTCTAAACAAGATTAAGACTAAAACAGACCTAAGAAAAGAATACCAAGACCATGGAAGTATTGATGGTGCAAGCATAGAAGTAGAAGTTCCTTATTTCTGCGGCTCATTTGTGGCTGAAAGGATGGGAGAACAGAAAAAGTTTCGCTTCTGCTTTAAAGGAAACAGCCCGCCCAAAAAGTTTGCTGACCTGCTGAAAGAAGCGGAAGAGGAGAGTGAGGTTGCCCTGATTTATAAGAAATACTCCAGCGGAAAGGAAGAGGAATACGCCCCTTTCGAAGTAATAAAAGTTTACCGGCAGAAAGACATTGATGAAAGAATGAAAAGTATTCTCACTTCACCCTCTGCACATACTTGAACTGATTGAACACAATAATGGAATCATAATTTATAATATTGTCCGAGAATTCCGTTCTAATCTCGTCAATCACCTTATGAAATTCAGCATTATCTTTGGCAAATACGCTAAACTGGTAATCCCACTTCCCTAATAACTTCATATACCACAATACATTAGGATGATATTTCAGAAAAGTGAAGAACTTCTGCTTATCTAGGTTCTTAAACTTGAAAAAAACTTTCCACCACTGGTAACCTAATTGATTCAAAGAAGCAAGTGGCATAAACCTCTTAATTATTCCCGAACGAATAAGCTTCCTAATTCTATTATCTACTGCAATAGGAGCAAGTTCCAGCTTACCCGACAATTCAGTAATACTAACGTCTCCATTAAGCTTTAACTCTTCCAGCAGCAATAAGTCTTTCTCATCCACATCCGGTTCTTCTAACACTTGAGAAGCATTCTCCATCTCTTTATGATACGAGGAGCCTTTATGCTCCATGGTTTGAAGTTTCTTCATGTCTGATGGCTCTAACACTAATCCCAAACCCAAAAAATCTTCCTGAAGTATCTCTAAAATATCGTAATTCTGAATTACCGCATGATATTTGTTAGTTATCTTCTCAAACAAGTCCAGAAACTCTTCTTCTTTTTTCACCGTGAATATGATTTGAGAGTCGTAAGTCCCGGAACAATTCTTAAGACGGGTTATTTCAGGGAAGTTGAACAAATAATCCAAGAATTCTTTCTCATTACTTAGCGTCTTTAATTTTAGATAAACCATATAATTCCTGAAGCCAAGACGGCGATGGTCTAAGATAGTAGAGCATCCGTGCAGAAAATTCTCTTCTTTCATTCGTTTTATACGATAAGCGACGGTTTCCCGCTTGATTTTCAATTGCTTAGCGATATGAGTGTAAGAAAATCGCGCATTTTCCGACAGCAAATACAATATCTTCCGGTCAATCAAATCCACTTTGAAGTCCTCTTTTATAGTTCCTTCTGCGTAACGGTTGAATTCAGGTACTTGCCCTATAAATTTATTTTGTGCCATATTTATACTAAACACATAATATTTGGGCATTTTATATATTTTTCGTAGAAAAATGACTAAATGTTTATTTATATTTGTTTCAGCTTGTTAAACATATCAATCTAGGTGGTGATTAAAACATGCTGGAAGAAAAAATAAATTATTTTGGGCATAAAATTGGATTGAGTATAGGCGCGCTATCTTTGGCTTTGGTAATGACAACTGGTGCACAAGGATGTGTAGAATTTAGAGAAGCGTCGGGGAGTTACAAAGAATACAAGTACCCATTAGGGTCAAACGAGTGGAAAAAGTGTAAATGCGGATCTGATTATGATTGTACCCGGGGCGATCTACCGGGTCAAAGCAGCAGATATCCGCACTGTGATGGCTGTTTCTGTGAATGTGAGCCAGGTAGTTGCGGCGGCGGTGAAAAATGCCAACTCGGAAAGTGCGAAGAAAAATTTATTTCCGATTACGCAAAATAAAAATGCTAGAACAAAAAAAATGTAAAGGTGAAATAAAATGCTGGAAGAAAAAATTGCGGATTGGAAACATAAATTATTGGTTGGCGTGGGAAGCTTAGGGCTGATTTTTACGGTTTATAACTGTGGTCCGAGCATAATCATTCCCACCAGGATGGGAAATAATCCCACCGGAATCAATTGTTGCCAAAGATTGAATTGCAGTCGCTGGGATGGATGTAAAAGTGAAGATGAAGTTTACAATCCTAACACCGGTAATTTTGAACAGAGTTGTCATTGTTATGATATTCCAAGCCCAAGTACTGAACCTTTTCCCGCTCGCAATGGGGATAAAGGTGATTTTCCACGTTACGACAGAGATAGCAATAGTTGGAAATAGTAAAAATGATTACTCTTACTGAAGATGATGTGCGAATAAACAAAACTTAAAATTTACTTATAATATATACGCAATAAAGTATTTTAACTACAAATTAAAATGCATCCTAAACTTAAATCGGGACTGGAAACATTACTGGGAGCGACAGTGCTTTCAATCATTTTAGGAGGAGCGGGCGGGGTAGTTTACCAATCCTGCTGGAAGCAGACTACCCTCACTGATGTTACCGTGACGGAAGAAGAAACCAGATGGGTTAAAGATTATGAAACATGGGAAGAATTTATCGTAACGGAAATAAAAGTGGATAAGTATACCGGATGCATATATTTTAACCATCCGGTAAAAGTAGGGGATAAATTTAAAAGTTTAACCTACAGTAATAATTTCCTCTTCTGCAAAGAAGCGGTAAATTGCCACAAGGAATAATATTTAATTTCACTTCACCTTCCCTTCCTGCATTTCTACAAAACCACATTTGCCGCACTTCAGCAGAAAGATATTATCTTCGTCAGTATAATTGCAACTAATTTCCGTTAACTCGGCTTTGTCGTAACCACATTTGGGGCATTTAAAATCGTGCACCGCTAAAATATTCTTCCCATCCATCACTTCAATTCTTCTTGCAGGATGAGCGTTCTTGACATTGATAGTCTCCGAAGATTGCTGTAACTCCGGCTGGGCATGACCATTTGGGCATTTCATCCACTTTCCATATTCGTTCTTTTCCAGCACCAGTAAGGTGCCACAAGTTTTGCAGAACATCTTAGTTGGATTTAGTAGATGATTTATAAGAATTTGGGTGAATGAAAGATAACTTCCCTAAACTTTATAAACCCAAAATTCTTCCTTAACTTATGATCTGCTTTATCGCTCTGATTATCTTTGGAATCTTAGGAATCTTCTCTGCTACCCATCGTAAATTAGCGGTAGAAGCTTTTGACTGTATTTTCAAAAGAATCACCTTAAGAAAATGTACCACGGGATTAGATGTGAGGTTAAAATCAAAGATTACTTCCTCTTTCTTAGAAAAAAGCCCGAGATTAGGACGAACAGTATATCATTACTTTGAAATCTTATCTTGGGCCTTTACCATTTTAATGATCGGTAGTTTGGTGTGGAGCGGAATTTCCATCTACAATTATGTAGAATATGGGAATTGTAATGGTCCTAGTGTTAAGGATCAGCAGGGATTATGTTTATTCGATCCAACTAATGAAAATGCCCAGATTACTACTTGTGAAGGTACCGGACCAACTTCTGCCCATCCTACTTTAGAACCATCATCAGAAGGAGTAAACCTTTCTTTATTTCCGCAATATTCGGGGAAAGAGATTAAAGATGAAATTATTTATGTGGGATGTTATGCCTGCCTTAATACCAAAAAAGTTAATCCGGTGATTAACCAGCTAGTTACGGAAAATAAAGATACCCTCGATTTTATATTCATTCACTTACCTTTACACCAAGAGTATAATTACATTAGTAAGATGGAAAATTGTTTGTTTAAAGAAAGTCCTATTGCTTATTGGACTTTTCATAATGCCTTGATGCAAATGCCCCTTGAACAGATAAAAGAAAAAAATAATGTGATAGAATCACTGAATCTAATTAAAGGAATAAATTCTAGCAAAATAATTTCTTGTTCCGAGAACTATGAAGCAGAAAAATTATTCCAAGCCCAGACGAAAGAAATTAACAAAATGAATATAGAAGGAACTCCCACTATTTTTGTAAATAACCAAGTATTTATCGGACCAAAACCATTGCGAGTATACGAACGAGCACTTTCTACCCATACCGACTGGTTCGGAATGGGGCTAATGGCATTAGGAATGTTAATTGTTTTGATTATTATTTATTTTGCTATCTTCAAGAGGGAATAAAATGCTAAAGAAACTGTTTAAGAAAGAGATTAATCTGGCTGGTTTCAGAAAAGATTTCCCGATATTAGAACGGAAAATTAAGAACAAACCGATGATTTACTTTGATAATGCTTGTATGTCTCTCCGCCCAACACCAGTGATAGAAAAAAGTAACGAATATTATTACAACTTCCCCGGATGTGCGGGAAGAAGCAACCATTTAATCGCCCAAGAAGTTCATCAAGCCGTAGAAGAAGCGAGAAAAACTATCGCCGACTTTTTTCAAGCGGATTCCCCGAAGAGTGTGATCT
The DNA here is from genome assembly GCA_043797205.1 of Candidatus Woesearchaeota archaeon. Taxonomy (GTDB): domain Archaea; phylum Nanobdellota; class Nanobdellia; order Woesearchaeales; family GW2011-AR9; genus JACRPH01. Next base: position 10,083 of record JAZDQB010000007.1, on the reverse strand, counting down.
TTACTAAGAACTGTACCGAAGGAATTAATCTGGTAGCCAACGCTATTCGCTTTCAGCCAGGAGAAGTGGTGCTTACCAGCGATAAAGAACACAACTCTAATTTAATCCCTTGGCTTAAATTAAAGAATGAAGGAAAGATAAAGCACGATTTTATTGAATCCACCTCCGAAAATGAATTCTCTTTAGATCATCTGCGAAATAAATTAAGGGAGCACACCGGAAAAGTAAAATTGGTTAGCGTAGTCTTTACTTCTAATTTGGATGGAGTAACTAATCCGGTCAAAGAAATTATTGAAATTGCGCATAAGGCTGGAGCTTTAGTATTATTAGACTGCGCCCAAGCAGCGCAGCACCAAGAAATCAATATGAAGAAATTGGGTGCGGACTTTATTTCCGTCTCAGCACATAAATTATGCGGTCCAAATGGGGTGGGAGCATTAATTTCTACTCAAAAGAATTTACCCTTATTACAACAATTTATAGTGGGAGGAGAAACAGTTAAAGATTCCTTCTTGGACGGAAGATACACTCCAGAAAGTATTCCCGAAAGATTCGAAGCAGGATTACAGAACTATCCAGGGATCATCGGTTTTGCTGAAGCTTTGCGTTACCTAAAAGAAGTAGGATTAGAAAATATTCATCAACATTTGATAAAATTAAATGAACAAGCTACCATTGGCTTATCTGCGATTGAGACCGTGCACCTGTTGGGACCGCAATTGGCTTCCAAAAGAAGCGGAATCGTTTCTTTTGTGATAGAAGGAAAAAGTGTGCATGAAGTGAGTTTATTACTGAACAATCTTCATAACATCATGGTCAGAAGCGGAGCACATTGCGTGCATGGCTGGTTTAACCAGCATCCCGACAGCTGGTTCAAAGACGGAACAGTACGAGCCAGTTTTGGATTTTATAACACTTCAGAAGAAGTGGAATTGTTTGTTAGAGCAATAGAAAAGATAAGTAGATTGTAAGATAAAGAGCTCTAGAGAAAAAGTTTCCGCCAGAGCTAGGATAAAGGATTCTGTCCGGAGAAGAGTGAAAGTGTATACTGGTGCCAATTGAGGCGCATTTTTTCTGCAGAAAAAATTATAGCGCCGTGCTCCAGTATACACTAAAGTGCTATTCCGGACAGAGCTAAAATAAAGACAGAATATTTGAAAGGGTTTTATTTTTAAGGGAAGAACACCTTTGAGAATAGTATTTAAAGACAAACTTTATATATACAATATATTCTTTTAACCAAAATGACCCCCCTTCAAGAATTACCTCTTTCCAAGAACCGCCATTCTTATACTTTACAAGAAGTAGTCGGAACAGGAGCTTCGGCTGAAGTATATCGCGCTTTAGATGACGAAGGAAAAGAAGTAGCAGTTAAAAAGTATCATACTCCTTCGAAAAAAAATCCCCAGATAACTTTTTTCAATATGAAATTAGAAGCGAACTTACTAAAAGTAGGTGCACATCCCAATGTGGTGGGTTACGTTGATCAAGGAAACAAAGATTGCCCTTATTTGGTAATGGAATACGTGCCCACTACCTTAAGTCGCCTTTTTTCCAAAGGAGAGATCACCCAAACCGTGATCAAAGATTATATAATTCAAATTCCCTCACTTTTGGCTCATTTACGAGATAGAGAAATGGCTCATTGTGACTTAAAGTGTAACAATTTTGGGTACGATCCGGAAACAGGAAGAATTAAAATATTAGATTTTGGGTTAGCCATCCCCTTTAATAGATCAACTATTAGACCAGATAGAATTAGTGATTGCCCTATTTATCCTCCCGAGTTTAAAATAGGTATAATCACTCCGGTTTCGGATACTTATAGTGCGGGAAAAACGTTAGAATTCCTGTTGACTGGACAAGTGCAAAGAAGAATACAAGAAACAATCGATACCATTGGGTTATTCCATGATTTGAATCATCTTCCGAAAGCAATAAGATTATTCTTGTGCGGAATGATTAATCCTAATCACATAGCCCGAAAAAATCCCGAAGAATTAGCCACTTATGCTCGAAAAGCGGTAAAAATATTAGAAGAACGAGAGGTTTTCAAAACCCTAAAGTTTGCACCAGTAAGTTTGGGAGGAAGGATGAAAGCAGAACCACAAATGCAACTACTTTTAGATCATTATTCTCCTCCAAAAATAACTGCTGACTAAAACTAACGTGACATATTCTTACGCAGCTGCAATTCTTCCGATATGCTCATAAAATGGTGGCTTAAATCGCGTACGATCTTCTGATGATGATCCGCCGTCTTTAACAGAGTTCCGAGATATTTCCGATGGGGCAGGCTCATATAATAGACCATTTCTTCTAAAGAAAGTTTCTTTTCCAGCAAACGATTTACTTCTTCATACTGCTGAGAAAGATGCAGCAGGCTGGTATGTAAGTTATTAACTTGAGTCACAGTTCGTTTAATTCCGCTTTCCTTATGCCCCAAATCGTTCACTAACATCTTGGCTTTCTTCCGATCTCCATTAAAAGTAGTCAGTTTTAATTCCACCAAATTATGGGCATGATGATGCAAGCGGTCGGGAAGAATCTGGCTTTCAGACAGAACTTGTAAGTGCGGTTGCAAAGAAGCCAGACGCTGAATCAGTTCTGTTTTAGTCTGTCGGTCCAGACCTTTAATGAACGGTAGATGAGCATTATTTTGGTGCAACGGCCGAAACCAACTTTCTTGAAATTTAGCGAAATTTTCGGATAACGAAGGTAAGCTGTGAATCTCTTCCTTAAGTTGTTTTAGTTCAACCATGCTGTTCTCCCTTTACTATATTGACAACATAAATTCTCATCCAAGCTAGGAATAAGAAGAATACTATTGCAGAAAAAATATTGTATGCGGTTTCGCTGGTATTGAGGAAGAACGTTCCGATCAGGTAGATGAAAATACTAATCACTACGGAAGTGCCTAACATCAGAATAAAAGGCCACCAAAAGAACTTCTTCATTTGATGAAACGCTTCTCCCAACGCTTCCATCACTCGATATTTATGGACGAAAGAATAATTGGTCAGGAAGATCAATAACATAAATAATAACAGGAAAAATAGTGCTAAGGTGCGTAAGAACCAAAAACTAAGTGTTCCTTGCAGAGAAAGCAAAGTAGTGAGAACCACCATTATTCCCGCGAAAAGTAGTACCCACATAAAAGAAAGAAAAGCAAACAGTAATGTTAAAGCATTCCAGCGCCAGAAGGGTTTCCAAGAGAGTTTCTTTTTAGTTAATAGTTCCCACACTAGTTTGGTAGAGAAGGAGTGAAGTAACAGCAGGATGAAAACAACTAAAGCTCCACCAATAAAGAAAGTAGCCGCAAATACTTTCACGCTGCTTAAGAATTCCTGACCAATTTCTGAAGTGCCGGAAAGCAAAGTTGCTTTAAACGTTTCTACGTCTTGTCCTCCCGTAAGCGCCAGAGCTTTAGTATTAAGCATGCCCCCGAAAGAGAGAAGTATGGCTATGATGATAGAAATGGAAACGAGATCTACCAAAAAAGTGTACAGCCATTCCTTCCTCGGTTTAAATGAGTGTAAATAAATTTTAAAGTCTATCATTATTCCCCCTAAATATTGTATTCTACTTCCGGAGAAGTAGAAGTAGTAGAAGCAGTAGATGCCCCTCCTCCTCCATACTCAACCGCTTTTTCACTGATGTCCTTGAAATTAGCACAGATCTGGTTGACATAATCTCCTTCATCATCCTTGACATTATATTCCGGATTAAAAACTACACAGGTTCGAACATATTCTTCCGCCAGATACTTGACAATGGTTCCTCCGTCTTGAGCACCATTCTTTAATTCAATCACGGAAAGAGGAGCTGAACCTGATTTCTTGAAGACCCATTTGTCCGGTTCATTGACATTACCTCCGGTACTGGTATAGAGACCTAAATTAAATCGTACAGCAATACCATTTTCGTCCACGAAAGGAGTCCAAGCTAAATCTTGCGGAGCGCTTACTCCCCAATGAACCTTATACAATATAGCCGTAGCGGGCTTATCTACATCCGGATCAATCTCTTCCGGATCAGTGCCTTTATAACACAGATTGTTCACGCACACTTGTTGTTTATCAGAACAGATAAATTCTTCTGTAGCATTTTCATCCGGATTCTTTTCACACATCACCGGAACTACAGTAGTAGTTTTTTCGGCTTGGATCGAACCCACAAATTGGTATGCTCCGGTGGGAGTGTGAATGAAAGAAACTCCTTCTCCTGCTCTTTCGGCCCTTTTCTTCTGGTCGTACTCACATGCTTCCCGCGCTACTCTACCCGGAATATCGGCCCAAGTGTTAAAGAATTCGTTGTTGGCCCAACGATTCCATTCCTGAGTAGTTTCCGGAAATAATAAATTAGAGATACCTTGATATTTGCCTAACTTGCCTAACTCATTCACTACTGCTCCAATACCTTGAATACCGCTCAGGACATCATAAATAGTTACTTTACTTTTAGCATCTTTAGCCTCACCTTCGGCTTTAGCTTTTTCTCCTTCGGCTTTGGTTCTTTCTGCTACAGCGATGGCTTTATCTGCTGTAGCCTTCTCTTTCTCCTCTTTAGTAGCCTCATTTTTGCTAATAACAGCATTTGCCTCAGCTATTTTTGCATCAGCAGTGCTAATAGCAGTGGTAGCAGCAGCAGCTCTAGTTTCAGCTTGTTCTTTTAAATTAACAAATCGATTGGACGCTTCCGCCGGATTAATATTTCCATAAATATAATCGGAAGTAACACTTTCGGCACTATCACCTGCCGTTCCAGATTCTCCTTGCTGTTTTAAAAAATTATTAGCCTCTTCTGGACTAAGTCTTCTCTCTTCTGTTTTGGACGGCTCACATTTTGTTGAATCTTTAGTGCATTCCTCACTAGTATCAGTAGTGGTAGTAATCACTGTAACATATTTTCCCCCATCCTTACCGGTAGTGATTCTATACTGAGTATTTTCTCCTCCTGAAACTATAGTTGGAACTGATAGTGTCTTCTGAATTTCTACTCGTTTAGCATCCACTTTTTGCTTCTCCTGTCCGTCCGGCACTTGGGCCCAAGCTGTCTCGGGAATAGTTACCCACTTGCTTTGGATCCCGTCCCATCCTTCGACATCTCCACTATTGGGATTAACTCTTACTCCTTCATTGGTACAGATGGAACCACAATCTAATTCTATCACTCCGTTCTTCAATTTAACTTGTCCATCTCCCGGCAGACCAGGGATAGTCAATTCCAATCCCTTGTTCCAATCATCTAAATCCTTTTGTTGTGCTGGAGTTAACGCTTTTTTGGGAATCGGGGGAGCAGTGGGAGGAGCGGGAGCAACAGTGGGAGGAGCAGGAGTAGGAGGGACTGTGAGGTGGTCACTTTTCCTAGCTTCCGAAAGGACATCAGTTGCAGTAGTTCCATCGGCTGCTACAAAGTGCCATCCATTTTTATATTCATACACTTCTAACCATCCATGTCCGTCAATATGAACAAACTTTTCTCCATCCTTTGAAGCGTAAACGGGTAATTCTCTATACACCCCAGTAGTGCTCTCAATATTTATATCCATACCAGGTGTATGTGTATAAACATAAGTATGACCTTCCTTTTCAATAGTAATCGTCTTTTTATCCGAAGACATTACAGCTTTAGCTTCAGGTGTTGGTACAGGAACGGGAGCAACAGAATACGCTAAGATATCTTTTACTGCACCAATTGGTACTTGTGAATCTAATTTTGTAGGATCGGTAAGAAGAATAATCTTATTCCTAGCATCATAGCTTCCAATCTCTTCCTCTTTCAGATTATAAACTTTCCCACCTTTCTCGTAACCATAAACTACTCCATTGTCTCCGACTAACTGATAAAATCCACCAGCTAGTGAAGTTAAACTTTTATCTACATTCCATAAAGAAGCAGTCTTATCCTTACCCAGCGCCACCAGTTGCTTGGTTCTTTGTTGTTGTAATAAATTAACTGTGCCTTGATAACTTTGTAAAAGTTTAACACTACTATCCAACTGACTTTGTTCATCTTCACCTACTTTCCGATCTGCTTTATACCAAGGAGTCTTCTCATACCACTTTCCGTCATCCTTCTTAACATAAGTTTTTCCGCTGGGACTAGTAATAGTTTTATCATCAATAATGGTCGCTTTTCCAGGATTTTCACCAAAAAGAGCTACTTCAGGTTTAGTTGCGGTCTTAACTTCTTGTTCCGCAGCGAAAAGGTCTGTAATCGGAACTACAGGTGCACTAACAACTTTTGGCAAGGTAGCAGGCGAAGGGATAGTTCCAGCCGCAGGGACAACAATAGTAACAAGATTCTTAGTAGGAATAGTCTCACCAAAATCAAATTCATTAGCGGTTATCTTTCTAGTATCACTATTGTAATCAATAGCTATACGGTAGGTTTTATCGCCCTCTCTCAAAGTCATAATACATGCAGTAGAAGTACATCCCTGTACAACATATCCTTTATCTGCGGCTAATTGCATTTGTTGGACCATTGCTTGATGAGCAACTACATCCACTTTAAGATTAAGGGATAGTGGAGCTAACTTTGGTTCATTGGCAACCTTGTAAGTATAGATTGGGGTAGAAGCAACGGGAGGAGCGGGAGCAACTAAGGCAGACATCGGAGGTTCAGTAAAGAAAATCTTTTCTCCTCCTGTAACTGGAGCATGTTTCTTTACCTTTGGATTGGAAGAACTAGCACAACCTTCACCAGCACAATAATCTAAGCTTCCATCTGGTTTCTGAAATGGTTCAAATTTTATTTCTTTAGTTTCGCCTTTTTTTCGAACATATATGGGTGCAGTAACACTCGCCCCTGATATTTCTTGTACTTTGCTAGCAAGAGTACAAGTTTTACTTGCTCCACATTTAGCATCGATAGTAATTTGAGGTTCCTCAGCGGGTGGACGAGGACTAGGTCCTGACGCAGAAATTAATATTGGTCGCAGATTAGGTGAACTAGGCGTTGTTGAATCATATTTTAACGTCGTCACAACATCATATTTTGTAGTCTCTATATTATAAAAGTACACCTTATTCTTGTCAGTAGGATCGACATAATAAGTTCTACCTTGACTGGTAGCCACGATATAAACGTGAGGCTTTTTATCCGTGCCTTGAATTACTTTTAAATCCTGTCGAGAAACCGCAGTTCCGCTAGAGATATCCACCACTTCTCCTAAAGGGCTATATCGTAAATTAGTCACATCAACTCCTGTAGTTGATGGTACTACCTGGTAACTGGCTGGAAGAACGGTCAGATCCAAAGGTTTTTCTGGCTCGCGAGTAACCGAAGTAATAGGACTAATCCAAGGTTCAATTTTTCCTAGATTAACTAATGGTGTATCCCCTGATTTTGGTTTGAATTGCAACTGTCCATTTACTTCAATCAGAGTTCCTTCCTTCTCAACAGTCTCCCAATACTTTGGATCATTAGGAGCGACAGTAGAAAGAGCAGCAGTTATTCCACTTTTTTTTAATAAAGTATCAATCTCCTGGGCTCGAGCCGGAGTGAGAACGATACCGGAAGTAGTTACGATTAATGGTTTTCCTTGAGCATCAACAAAATTTCCTCGCGGAATTCCTTGATCATCAATAGTAGTTTTCGAGAGATCTGCTGATGGAACATAAACCGGTTGAGATGTTTTTAGTTTATCGTTCTTTACTGGAATCAATTCCGAAGCAACTTTCCCTCCAGTTACGGTAACCACATTACCGTTAGTACTAACATATTGTCCATTAAAAACTGCCTTATTAGTATAATAACCCGTTCCTCCCTGATAAATAGGTTCTTTACCCATTAAACCCACGGGTTTAACTTCTACTGCTGATCCATCACTTTCAACATAGACTGTTCTTTTTGTTCTGGAAGTAACATCCGAAACAGTTATCACTTTTTGTGGTGGAACATAAGGTGTTTTAAATTCCGAATCAGAATATAATTTTCCACCTTTAACAAAAAGATTCTTAGTAGTCTTAGCATCGATTACAAAAATAAGGAAACTATTGTCAGGTATTACTCCCGGAGCCATTCCCACCACATTCGTTCCATCCCACCAGGCTTGACCACCGACAGCAGCACGTTTAGCAGCATCTCCGAAGATGAAACAACCAATCTTTTCCAAGAAACCAGTACAAGAAGATGATGTTTCAGCAGCAGCAGCTACTATACTAACCACTAGCAGAAACACCAGTACAAAGGTAATCATCCTCTTTTTATACATCTTTAAGTTAGTAAACATTTAGGGTTTTTAAAGACTTTGTTGAACTTGAACGAAGCCATGACTATTATTTGATGACTTCCCAATGTCCGCCTTTATCTGGACCAATTCTTTTAATTTTTCCCGTTTTGATTAATATATTTAAATGGTATTTTATACCGTCTTCAGTGATTTCTATTTCTTCAGACAGTTGTTTTCGAGTTATGGTTGGGTTTTCTTGAATCAGTTCTATAATTTTCTGGGTAGTTTTCTGGGTAGTTTTCTGGGTAGTTTTCTGACCATTCAAAGACTCAATCGGACGATAAAAGGTTATCTTAAAGAAATCGTCAACATCAAATTTGACGGATAAGCCTCTCTCCTTAACCAATTTCTTGATGCGATTAATTCCAGAACCTATTTTTTCAATATATCTCAATCGGAAAAACATTTCTACTAATAATGGGTTTCTGGCCAAACTGACTTTACCCAATAACTTCTTATCAAACAATAGTCTACCTTTATTGGTAATCTCTACTCGATCATCAAAAATCTCGACAAAAATTCCAAACCTCTCCTCGAAATAATCCCGATGGACAAGAGCATTAATCAGTCCCTCTTTAAGTGCTTCTTCAGGTATTTCTAAAATTTCTTGTCTTGGCCCACTACCAGCGATTTTATAACTCAATCGCAAATTCTTTTTCAAAAAAGCAAAAGCATTTTCATAATTAGACAAGAGATCTTCACTAAACTCCTTTCGGTCAATCACATCTAATCTTTCTTTGCCCTTAAAAAGAACACAGCTGATATTATTTTGAGGAATAAATCTTTTAACATCTTTAGTGAAAAACAAGATTCCAGAGTTATTGATTCTAAAACTGGAAAGTTTCTTTTGTCCTAAACCCAAATTAAGAAGCATATCCTCTGGAGCAAGATTCTGGGTGATGTTTGCTTTTTCTAAGAATAGATTAAATTTACTTAAATCAAAATCTTTTCTGAAATTAAAATTATCGCTTAGCAGATTATCATATCTTACTTTACCCATTCCAACAATTAAGTTTAAGAGCTCAGTTCTGCTCAATTTTTGGGCATTTGTTCCTTCTCTAATATAAAATCCTTCACTACACTTGTAAGGTTTATCTTCCCCTCCTCGAATTTCAACAATCAAAATATTTTTGAATGGTAAGATGTTTATTTTTATGCTAGGATCGCAGTTTCTAGCCAAATCATAGATTTGGGCTTTTAGCCCATTAGTGATATTTATCCCTTTGATTTCTCCTTTGTCTGTAATCCCCAGAAAGATTCTTCCTCCAGAAGAATTAGCAAAAGCCACTATCTCTTTGGCCAGGCTTTTTGGTTCGAATGACTCTTTAAATTCTACAGTATAATTCTCTCCTCCCTGAAGCACAAAATTAAGTTCTTGATCATCCATTTTAAATTACCAAACAGGTACTTTTACTCCAACATTCTCTTAGTGAAAATGTTGTTAATTGGTGAGACAGCGTCTCACTTTTTGGATATTTTAAGTAAGTAAACTTTAATTCGCCAATCAGTGACTGGCTAATTCTATCACTTTCGTTTTCTTTAATGTAAAACTCTCTCGCCAGAGAATCATTTAACCTCAAAATAAGTCTATAATGACTCCATCCTAATACAAAAGAAGATTTATCAGACAGTGTCTGATGAATTGCTGGAGAGTAAATTATATAAAATTGTCCAATATTTCCGAACATCTGTCTACTTTTTCCGTACAGGGTTTTTGATTTATTGGATAATAGTTTAATGCTGCTGTTTCTCCCCTTAGATTTTAGTTTATATTTCATTTTTAATCATTAAGTCGTGGCGGCCGGATTCGGAGCAGTGCTCGCCGGCGTAGTGGGCGGAGCTTC
>JAZDQB010000006.1:0-36033 GCA_043797205.1 Candidatus Woesearchaeota archaeon | reverse complement strand
TCACTATGGTCGTTAATCTCTCGTTCTTCTCCATGTAACAGAAGTTCGTGATGCTTAACTTTATATTTTATGTTGCCCAAGGCTTACAATAAACATAGCCGAAAGTTTATAACCAAATCCGGAAGAATATCTTTAATTAATTTAAACTTATCTTCACCGTAACATTTATAATACGTTTATGGTTTGAACAAAACGTGTGGGCCGGTGGCTTAGCCTGGTACCTTTCTTCCAAGAAAGGCAGGAAATAGCGCGAGACTCTTAATCTTGAGGTCGGGGGTCCAAATGCCAGCCACTATATCGGTGGAAGCAAGGAAGTCCCCTCCGGCCCGCATTTTCTATTCACTTCTTAGTGACAAAATAAACGGAAGATTTATAAATAACTCCTCTTTAAGAAAAATATGGTCAGTCGAAAAGAGAAAGGTCGAGGATTAGAGTTTCTGGCAGAAATGCTGGCGCGCTCTCAGAAGTATGATTTTAGAGAACAAAATTATGAACACGTTCTAATCAGAGAAAAAGAAGGAGAAAAGCCTCGAGCAGTTTCGGTGATTCTAGCTAATTATCAAGGGAGTGTTAAAGATTATTATCGTTTAGTAAAAGAGAATGCGGAAAGCGGATATTATACTTGCCCCGTTCTTTACAAAGATAGAAGTTCTGTTTTTGTGCGCATGGTCGACACTAACCTTTCCTGGAGAGCAGATAAAAGTCTGAAAAGATATTCTCCGCAGCAAATCAATGAGATGCTTTCTTTACGTAAAATAGAAAAAGAAATATTAGAGCAGACCAGTGGAGCTGCTCTACCTTACTATCAGCCACCGCAAGAAAGATTAGAAGAATCCTTGCGCAGAATCACCATGAACAAAGTTATCTTAGATTATAGTCATATTGGTCCGGAAAATCAAGGGTATGGTTTTGTGCATGATCGAGAATCTATTGATTACAAATTACCAGAAGAAATTGCTTCCGGAAAAGATGCAGCAGAATTAGAATGGGTAACTTCCCAACAAGACCGTCGCATCGTTAGGATTATTCCGATAGTTAGCCCCGCTACTGCTTTAGCTGCTAAGCAAGCAGAGAGAGAATTAAGCAGAACAGCTAAAGACACTTTTCCGGGATTAAACGGAGAAGATGCTTATCGTGCTTTGATGGGAGAAAAGTTTTAGTTTTTCTTCCTCTCCTTCTTCAACGCTTCAAAATATCTTAAAATATTCTTATCATTAATATACTTCTCAGCATTCTCCCAGAACTCATCCAAGTGTTGAGGATGAACTCTCTCTTCGTAAACTAACGCTTCTAAAATCATATCCAACTTATCCAATTCTTTCAGGAATTTAGCTGTAGGAGACTGATGCTCAATATACTCTAAAACTAATTTTTGGACTTTATTTAATCCTGTTTTCTGAAACAAACTTAGAACGGCTAATTTCTCTGTTTCATCTTTAGTCTTGCCTTTGTTCTCATCAGAAAGCTTTCCGTGCTCCCAAACTGCATCTCCGATATGGACCTCTCCTAAATCATGCACTAAAGCCATCTGCACCAGCTTGTTTCTATTAATTCCTTTAGGCAAGGGTACAGTCAGAGCCAGAATGGCTACTCCGTAAACATGGCCAGCCACGCTTTCTGGATTAGGAATGGTCTTATTTACCCAGCCCGTACGCGGAATGTGTTTCAGCTTCATCACCTGCTGTAAAAAGCGTAATTTTTTCATAATAGGAAGAAAAATTGTTCAGTTTAAAAATTATATCTTTTCCAGCATCCACTCTTTCAATTCTTCCGGCCACTCATCTTCAATGCTCTTTCGATGTTTCTTCAGCTCCAACAACACATCATCTCGAATCTTCCCGCCATCGATCCATTTTACCAGCTCTTCTTTGGCATAAATAGGCACGTGCTTCAAACTCCACACTTGAAATTTTAATTTCTCTAACTTAGAATCCTTCTCATCCTGCTGCTGATGATGCATCTCGCTCCATAATTGAGTATAGGAGAACTTCTCCCGTTCCTCTTCTTTCTCTTTCAACTTCTCTTTTCCTTCCTTCAAAGAGATCTTACCCATGATGATTTCGTGCATTCTTTTCAAGAAGGCTTGTTTATCTTCAATTTTAATCACATCGCTGTATCCTTCCATAATCAAGCCAAAAGCGAACGGGCTGGGCAAAGAGTTGTCTGCTTCCACCACCTTGATTTTTCCTTCCGTAACTTGGGCGATAATCCATTGGGCATGCGGAGCGTCCATCAGATCTTCCAACACTTCCCGTTTCGCTTCTTTAATGATAGGAAAATTGTCTCCAATCCTTTTAACCGCATTAAATAAAATCTTACTATTGATTTGCATTCTTCCTACATTTTTTGTTCTTCCCAGATATTGACGTAGAATCATCAAGGAACGAGCGGCACAATGCCGAAATCTTCGTTGCAACACTTCACTTTTCTCAATTGATTGTTCTAACACTTCGCGATAATTATCTGTTTTTAACAAATCAAACGCTCTAACTGCGCTAAAGGTCTGCTCGGAAGAGAGATAAAAGCCATTGTCAGTAAATCCAATTTCTACATCTCGATGCTGCGATTTTCCAATTACATAAGCTAAAGAACGAGCCAGACAATCGTTCACTCTTCTCCCGAAGAGAGTATGGAAGATAACATAATTTCTGCCACGATCAGAATATCTTTCTACTACAATCTTTTTATCCGAAGGAATGATACTGTAATTATACTGCTCGTAAAAATAATGATAAATACTTTCGGCAGCTTTCTCGTCCACGGTTAAGAATTCATTAATGAAAGCGACAATTTCTTCCCTGCTTTTCTTTCCAGCAAACTTTTCTTCCATCAATCTTCTAAAACGAGATATTTCCATCGCCAGGTCAAAGGAAAGCGGGAGCATTTCTGAAAACCAACTGGGAACAGTGGGCGGACGATTGACCGAAGTAGAAACTTGCGCCGTCATTCCTCGCGTAAACTTAAACATATATACATTCCCACCCAGAACGAACACATCTCCCGGTCTTAAACGTTCCAGAAAACCTTCATCAATCATGCCTACCACTTGCTCTCCTACTTTAACCGTCACGTAAGTTTCTTCCGGAATGGTGCCGATATTGGTCATGTAAATGATCCGCGCCATTTTCCCTTTCTTACCAATATTGCCGGTTTCTTCATCGTACCAGATACGGGCATAAACATGACGTTCTTCCAAGCTGGCATACTGTCCGGAAAGATATTTGATGGTCTCAAAGAAATCTTCCCATGATAAAGTGTGATAACAATAACTTTTCTTAATTAAATGAAATAGTTCATAAATGTTAATTATTTCATTGATAGCGATACCATAAATATGTTGAGCAAGAACATCTAAAGCGTTCTTAGGAATATGGACTTGATCAATCTTCCGTTCTAAAGCTGATTTCAAGAGGATAGAACATTCTACTAAGTCATCCCGGTCCATTACAATCATTCTGGCTTTAACTTGCGCATGTAACTGATGTCCGGCTCTTCCGGCTCGTTGCAAGAATCTGGCTACAGATTTGGGACTGCCTAGACAAATTACCAAATCAATAAAACCTATATCAATTCCTAATTCCAAAGAGGTAGAAGAGACCACCACTTTCAATTTTCCTTCACGTAGATTCTGCTCAGTATTAAATCGGGCTCCCTTGCCTAAACTGCCATGATGAGTAGCAATATTCTCTTCATTATAAGAAGAAGGATAAAACTCTTTCAGATTATGCACTACGCGTTCAGTTCCGCTTCTGGTGTTAGTAAAGATTAAAGTAGTTTTATGCTGCTGTACTAGTTCGTTAATCAACTCGTACATCTTTTGATGCATGAGCATATAATCTACGTCCACCAAACTCTTTACGGGGCTGAGCACCTTCAGATCTAAAGATTTGATGAATTGCACGTCTACTATTTCACAATCTCGTTCTTGTTCTCCATCATAACCAACGAGATATTTAGCTATTTCATCTAAGGGAGCGATGGTAGCGCTTAATCCTACTCGAGTAAATTTAGGGGCAATCCGTTCTAAGCGTTCTAAAGTCAGGTTAAGATGCACTCCGCGTTTGTTATCGGCCAGAGCATGGACCTCATCCACAATCACCCATTGCACTTTAGTCAGCTTTTCTTTAAATTTTGGGCTATTAATCATAATGGCTAGAGATTCAGGAGTAGTAATGAGAATGTGCGGAGAATGTTTGAGCATTTTACTTTTTTCAGCAGTAGTAGTGTCTCCCGTTCTTACTCCGATTCTTACTCCTAATTTTTTTCCGTGGATTTCTTCCATCTCTTCCAACGGACGCTTCAAGTTAAACTCAATGTCGTAATTGAGTGCTTTAAGCGGGGAAATATAAACGCAATAAACCCGATCTTCTAAAATTTGTTTTTGGGCTGAATCCACTAGTTCATTGAGAATCGCTAAGAAGCCGGTAAGGGTTTTAGTGGCTCCAGTAGGCGCAGAAATCAAGATATTCTGCCGCTGATGAATTTTCATCACTCCATATAATTGAGGAAGAGAAAACTCCTGGAATTTACGGAAGAACCACTTATTTACCAAAGGATGTAAAATAGATTTAAGTTGAAGTTCAGTATAAGGATGTTCTAGTCGGGTGATCATAGTGAGAATGAAGTATATATTCAAGAATAAAGCTTATTTTTATAGCTTGCGGAGATAAATAGAACAAATTAAAATCTCTTAAAAAAATATAGAAATACTTATTAAAAAACGTTCCGTTTTAGAAATAAATGAGAGAATCAGGATGGGCAATAGATTTGGACGAAACCTTAGCTAAAACTAATTTATTCTGGACAAAGCATCACTTACGAGCGTATGGTTCTCCAGAGGGCCTAAATGCTGAAGAGATAATTAAGAAGTACCGATTTGTAAAAGAAGTACCTTATTGGAAAATTAAAGAAGCCGAACAATGGGTAGACGCACACATTGACTCTAATGAAGCAAAATTAGAAATACCAGTAATCGAAGAAGCAATAGTAGTAATGAGAGAAATTCCTGTTGCTTGTTACCTTACCAATCGAACAGAAAATACCATAGATGGAACAAGAAGATGGTTGAAGAGATATGGTTTTCCAGAGAGAGAAATCTTGGCTTCAAACAATGGAATGGAATGGAAAGCTCGAAGATTAGAGGAAATGTTTCCTCAAGTGAATGGAATTATAGATGACAATGAAGAATTATTGCTACACCTTAATCCAAAATATATGGGTAGAATATTATTATATTCCCATTCAGAACCGATACGCTCTGGATTGAACTTGATTATATGTCCTACTTGGGAAGAAGTAAGAAGAGAAACTCAAAGATTAAGATGAATCCTTATTTCAGACAATACTTCTGAAACACTTTTACCCTTTGTTTCTATGAATGTGCCCACTTTTAGTTTAGAAACAAGAACGTGAACTTGTTTAATATCTTCTTCAGTCATAGCACCATTACGCATGATGTTCCGTTTAACACAATCTTCAACACCAGCATCAAGAGTGAATATGCTAGTTTTAATCTTAAGATTATGTAAGAGATGATCTAATTGTTCCTTACGATAGAAACATCCGTCAAGAACCGCCTTTCCCTTCTGCATAACTAATGGAATGATTAAATCATTAGCCCTCATAAAATTTTCTGCAGGAATCCCATCGCCCACGATTGTATCTAACTTATTGTCCTCCATAACCTGATCAAAAGAAAAATATTCTGCCCCTAAAGATAGGGCTAGTTGTTTAGCAATAGTAGTTTTACCCACACCCGCAGGTCCACGGATAATAATACAGTATCTCATAATTTGACCAACTTTAACGGGAGTTAATAAATTTTGCCAGAATGTTTATAAACTATTTGTTATTTGAGAGTAGTATTCCTGGGGGAAAATGAGTATTGACACTAGTATTACTGCAGAATTAAAAGCGTCTTTATTGGCCAGAGGAGTCGACTTTGAGTTGGATTTGTTTAAGCAGATGACTTACCCCTTCTATGATAATCAATTTGTATATGGAAAAACCAGTGATTATGTTACTCCCGAACACAAATTCCCCCAAGTCTTACGATTAGGAGAAGGGGTAATAACTGCCCTATTAAGAAGAGAAGATTCTCCTTGGAATCTTAAGATAGAAGAAAAGACGATTAATTTATACGAAGGAAAGAACTTTGTTAGACAAATAGAATTACCACAACGACCAACTTACTTTGATAAGATTCTTAGTGACGGAACTAGAAGCGAGTCGATTATTGCGGTAGCGGGAGAAGACACCCCTGGATTTTTTTTTTATCCAAATTGTTTCTACTTTTCCGAGGGTAAACCATGTGGATTCTGTTCTATGAGGAGTACTAGACAGACGGTTGGAAAAGATATGATTTCGGACTTTTCTCAAGAGAACATCGAAGAAGCAACTAGATTATTTCAGAATACACCTTGGAGAGATATTCCCTTGATTTCTGTAACCATGGGAACTTGTAGAAGCGATGAGGAAACCAGAGAAAAAGTAATTAAACCGATTAGATGGATGTACGACGCTCTTCAACCAAAGATACCTATCCATCTTTTAGCTCCTCCCCCAAATGATTACAAATTGATAGAAGAATATAAGCAAGCAGGAGTTACTTCTATTGCCTTTAACATTGAAGTTTACGATCCAAATAGGTTTAAACAGATCTGTCCAGGAAAAGAGAAATTTTACGGTTATGAGAAATGGATAGATGCCTTAATTGAAGCAAGAGAGGTCTTCGGTAGGTATAAAGCTTATTGTGGGTTAGTGTGGGGCTTAGAATCACCAGAAAGTACCATCGAAGGACATCGTTATTTCTTGGAACGCGGAATAGGACTTGCTTCAAATATATTTCACGCAGATCCACGAACAGTATTAAGAAAACATCTTCATCCCGATGAAGAAACCATCCTAAAAATTGCTCGGTCCACATCAGAGACGTATCAAGATTATCCTGAAGCTAAGACCATCTTCTCTGTGAGTATGAGAAGCACCTTGGATTGGGAAATCCATCGAGGAGATCTTAAATGAAGGCTTATATTACTTGTATTGGTTGCGAACAAAGGGAATTGGACACACAAAGAATCATCGACTATCTAAGAAAAAATAATGTTTTACTTACTCCTTCTCCACAACAAGCAGATTATTCACTAGTAATTACTTGTGCTGTAGATTCTAGTAATGAAGAAAGATCTATTGGTGAAATAAGAAAAGTTACAGAACAAATGCAAGAAGGATCTAAATTAATCGTAGGTGGTTGTTTACCATCAATAAGTCCCGAAAAATTAGCCCCGTTTAATGTTTATGAAATATTTTCTCCAAGAGATCTTCAATCTTTAGATAGAATATTCAACCCAAATATATCTATCCTAAAAATACCTTCAGCTTCTAGATCAATTTATGATCAAGAAGTTAAAAGAAGGACAGATTTATCGGCAAGAGAAAAATTTGAACGAGCAAAGAATGGATATAAAGTGATTATTGCTTCTGGTTGCCTAGGCGTTTGTTCTTATTGTGTAATTCGAGAAGCTACCGGAAGATTAGAGAGCAGACCGCTAGAAGAAGTCCTATCGAACATAATACAAGGAATTAACGGGGGAGAAAGAACCATCATGCTTATGGCCGGAGACACGGGTAGTTATGGCCAAGACAGAGGCATAAATTTTGCTCAGTTGTTAAACAAAGCGGTAAAATTGGAAGGAGAGTTCCAGATATATGTGCATGATTTTGGAATTAATTGGTTAATTAAAGATCAGGAAGACTATTTATTTGTTTTTGAATCATCAAAGAAAGAAGGGAAAATTGGAGGGATTACCTTTCCTATTCAATCGGGAAGTGACCAGATATTGAGAAGAATGAATCGAAGATACACCCGGGAAGAAACATTAAGGACATTTTTATCCTTAAAACCATACTCCTTTGATATCGGAACTCACATCATGATAGGATTTCCCGAAGAGACAGAAAATAATTTTGAAGAAACTTTAGATCTATTACAGCAAGTGGATTTTGATTTTATTACTTGTTTTGCTTATTCAGAACATCCTCGAGCGAAATCTGCTTCTTTAAAAGATAAAGTAGATCGGGATACTATAGAAAAAAGAATAGCTCGAATAAGTAATGCTTTTGGAAATAAGATAAAGGTGATGAGATAGATGGCCTTATTGGGAATTGTGGCCAAATTTGAAGCGATCCATGGTTCAAGAGAGAAACATAAAAACAAATTTACTATAGAGGTGGTTATGGATGGGAAAATAGAGAATGGTTTTGTGGCTGGAATAGATTCATTACACCCAAGAAAGAAGTTAGAAAGAATAGTTGACCAGCTAAAAGAAAAATACTTAGATGATATCTTGGGCAGAGCCACAGATGAAAATATCGCCCAATACTTCTTATATGAAATGAGAACCTTTCCTTTGAGTTCAATAAAAGTTTCAGAGCAAGATGGAACTTATGTTATAATTCCGAGAGAAGAGATGGATATTAAAAATTATCCTTCACAGTTACAATACAATTTAGGTCATAGTTTCTTGCTTCGAGAAGATCCTGGGAAGGCAAAAGAACACCTTGATAAAGCCATTGAGTTAAACCCGAACTTCTCACAAGCTTATAATTTAAGAGGAAGATGTTTCAAATATCTAAATGATTACGATTCTGCGTTAGCAGATTACCTAAAGACAATTGCATTAGATGACAATTTTGGGGAAGCATGGAGAAATGCCGGTAACGCTTATTTGTACCTTAAAAAATTTGAAGAGATGATTCCTGCTTTTGATAGAAGCATAGATTTGATGCCCAATTCCGCATTAGCTTTTAACAACAGAGGATATGGTTATTTTGTAATGAGACAATTTAGATTGGCGTTGCTAGATCACGAAAAAGCAATTCAGATCGATCCAAATTATGCTGAGGCTCACTATGATAAAGCTATGGCTCTCAAGAGTTTAGGTAAAGTAAAACAAGCAGAAAGAGCATTAGCAAAATCGCTTCATTTAAAAGATACAGGACGAGACACTTATCATGGAATTAAAATGTATTGAATAAAATGGGACCAGAACTATATTACTGCATTGCGGCGTACAATGAAAGGGACAATATTATTGGTTGCTTAGATTCACTAGCACAACAAAAAATGGATTTAAATTTAGAAACAATTGTCTGCCTTAACGGATGTACTGACGAAACAGAAAAAGTAGTTCAAGACGCTAAGATCCAATATCCTAAATTGAATGTGAAAATAATCCATAGTAGGAAAGGTAAGGCCTTCGCTCAAAATGCGATTGCCAAAAGTATAGAACATAGGGACGTTCCATTAATGTTTGTCGATGCTGATGTAAGTTTAGATAAAGATTGCACCAGAATCCTTTTTGAAGAGATGCACGCTTTAGAAAAATTAATTGTAGTAGGAGCATGGCCTGTTCCCTATAAACCAGAAGGACTTAATCCCCGAGAAATTTTCTTATACAAGATATTACATATGAGAGCATTCCATCCCGAAGCAGAGTTTTCCGTAAATGATGTTTCCGAATATAAGGACTATGTTGACGCTAGGCCACAAAGAAAAATGAGCCCAGAATCAGAAAAGCGATCAAAAATATATTTCCATGGAAGAACCTTTATGGTGAGGAATGTGAGTTTCTTTTATCTTCCCGAAGACGTTAATACTGCTGATGATACCTTCTTACCTAATTATATCCATACTAAATATGGTCCGGGAACCATCAGAACCAGATTTGATGCCCTTGCTCATTACAAACCATACCTTTCCTTGAGTGAACATTATCGTGCATATCGCAGAGTATTTTGGGATTTAGATAATATTGACAAAAAAGAAGAGTTCAAAGAATCAAGAAAAATGGAGGAGACTACCATCAATTGGAGATACATCTTGTCTCAAGGACCATTAGTCACACTCCAGTTCCTAACTTATGTATCAATCGCTGGAGCAGAAGAGATAGTATATCGAATAATGCCCAAGAAAACTCTTTCGGAAGTATGGCAGTATTCTAAGAAATAAGGTTAAAATGGAAATTGCATTTATCGGTACGGGGAATATCGCTAGACAGCATATGGAATCCATTAAAGGTATCCCAGAAGTAAACATAAGCGGATTATATGACCCTAACGAAGAAGTTCTTCAAGCAAGACAAGCACAGTTTGGTGGAACGAGATATTCTTCTATCGAAAGAATGCTGGACCTAATTCACCCAGATGCAGTTTATATTTGTGTTCCCCCCTTTGCTCACGGTAACGCGGAATTTTCTTGTATTGAAAGAAGAATTCCATTCTTAGTGGAAAAACCCCAATCTAACGATTTAATCCTAGCGAGAAGAATTGCTGAAGAATCTTCTGCCGCAGGCATAGTTACCTGCTCCGCTTATATGAACAGATATCGTAAGGGAGTTCAAGAAGCAAAAACACTTTTACAAAAATATCATATTAGTTTGGCCTATGGAGGATGGTTGTTTGAAACCCCCATCGGACATCCTTGGATAACAAAAAAAGAACTATCTGGTGGACAATTACTAGAACAAACCACCCATCTGTTTGACTTAGTACGTTATTTGTGTGGAGAAGTTTCTGGTGTTCACGCTTACGAATCAAGAGGAATTATCTCTCAAACCAAAAATCATGATATAGAAGACGCGACCGTAGTATCTCTGCAGATGAAATCAGGAGCAGTAGTCAATATTCAAAGTTCTTGGTCTGCGGGAGTGGATCGATTCATCTACCTAAACTTGTTTGGCCCGGAAGTTCAAGTTCAATTTACAAATTGGGAAATGGACACAAAAATTAAATTTAAAGCGGGAGAAGAGATAGTAGTCCTCCCGGGAGAGCAGAACATTTTCCTTTTAGAAAATCAAGCTTTCTTAGAAGCAGTTAGACTTAAAGATCAGACTAAAGTAAGAAGCGACTATGCAGATGGAGTAAAAAGCTTAGAAATTAGTTTCGCAGCAAGAAGAAGTATAGAAACAGGAAAGGCAATAACATTAAACAATGACTAATAAAATCAAGGAATATTGGGACGAAATAAGTAAAGAGTATCAAGAAGAGTGCAACATCCCGATTGGTATCCATTATGGTAACGGTGCCCCTTTTGAAGATGAACTTCACCTTTTAGGAGATCTAAACGGAAAAAGAGTTTTAGAAATAGGATGTGGAGGAGCGCAGTGTGGAATAGCTATGGCCCAGCAAGGGGCTAGAGTTATAGGAATAGATATATCCACAGAACAGTTAACATTTGCGAGAGAACTTGCTAGAAGAAATGGCGTCGATATTAAACTTTATCAAGGAGATATAATAGAGATCCCACAAGTCCGGTCTCACAGTCAGGACTTAGTTTTTTCTGCTTGGTCCTTACTTTATGTAGACAATTTGGGAAGTTGTTTAAGTGAAGTGTATAGAGTATTAAAGAAAAAAGGAATTTTTGTGGCTTCAATGCCACACCCAGTTTTAAGAATAGTTGATCCAGACAGTTTGGTAATGAAAGAGGGCTATTTTGATGTTGGTAAATTCGAGCAAGAAGAGTTACGGAAAGATGGCTCAACACGAAAGTTAGTGGCGTATCATCATACTATCAGTGAACTTTTTGATGGGTTTACCACTGCGGGATTTTCTATCGAGACAATTATCGAACCAGACCCCAGAGCATATCGAAAAAGAGATCCATGGTATGGTAAATGGGATTGTACTTCAGAACTGAGTAATTATATCCCATTAACTATGATTTTTAAAGTCAGAAAAGAGTAAAAAAGAAGGAAGAAACAAAATGCAATACCTTGCGAAAAATATGATTCCAGGAACAATAGAGATTGTTAGTGGAAAAGGGATTAAAGTTTATGATCAACAAGGTCGAGAATATTTAGATCTGACTTCACAAACATTATGCTTAAATTTAGGACACGGACATCCAGCCATTATGGAACCGCTTAGAGAATTATTGGGAAGAGAAGGGTTCACTTACTATGTTTCACCTCGTTTTAAAAACAGTACTGTTGCAGAATTAGCTAAGCGATTAGTTGAATTGGCTCCGGAAGGATTGAATAAAGTTAATTTACATTTATGTAACGGTAGCGACGCTACTGAAGATGGATTAAAAAGAGCAAGGAAATATCATAGGGACAATGGTAAGATGAAAGTTGTTTCCCTAAAGGGAAGTTATTTAGGATCATCTTCAGAAACTATTAGTGCTTCTGGGGGAAATATTTGGCAAGAACCTTGTTTAGGAGGTACTGGAGAATATATTTATTTAGAACCAATCCAGCCATTTAGGTTACCTAAGGGTATGACTATGGATGAATTGGTTGGAGAGAAACTAAATGAGTTTGAAACATTAGTAAGAAGTAGGGGAGATATTGCTGGGATTATCATGGAAATTGTTCCATTCAATGCTGGAGTACTAGTCCCTCCAAAAGAGTACGTTAAAGGAATAGAAAGAATTTGTAATGAAAACGATGTAGTGATGGTGGTGGATGAAATTCAAACGTCGTTTGGGTGGTGTGGTAATATTTTCACATCAAATATCTATGGAGTTAAACCAGATGTTATCGCTCTAGCTAAAGGACTAACTGCTGGATTTCCAGCATTAGCCGCTACTATTTTCAAAGAGAAGTATGATGTACTTAACTCAGGTACTTCAGAATACACTTTTGGTGCACAAACAATAGCTAGCGTAGCAGCTTTAGCAAATATCAAATATTTAACCACTTCAGGAATATTAGACACTATTCCCGAGAAACATGAAAGGATGATGTCACACTTAAGAATAATGAAAGATAAATATTCTTTTGTTGGTGATGTAAGGGGATTAGGACTAATTTTAGGGGTAGAGTTTGTTCATCAGGATGGTAGTCCAGATACGGAAATTGGAATTGACATCTTCAGAGCTGCAGTTCAAAGGGGATTATTCATCAATATTCCCACTACATTTCCAGGATATCATAGTGTCATCAGCATTAAACCCCCCATAATCATCACTCCTGAAGAAATTGATGATGCTATGGGGAGATTGGATGAAGCAATGCAATCTTGTGTAAAACGGGATGATGGAACAAGCAGATGAAAATTAAAAGGGATGAAAAAGATTACGAAGAAAGCAATTACAGAAAAAAGTATAGAGAAGACCCAAAGAAAGATTTCCGCTGTGGTTATTGTAAGAACATGGTTCCAGCAGAGAGTATTGGCACAGCACACCGAAATCATTGTCCAACTTGTGGATACTCAAGACATATAGATAATCGTACCGGCCATGTTAATTCCACCTGTAAATCCCTAATGGCGCCCGTTGGTTTAATGTGGAAGAGTGAGGGAGAAATTTCTTTAGTTCATCTCTGCCTAGGTTGTGAAACCATAGATTATAATCGCATCGCGGGAGATGATAATCCAGAGATGATTTTAGGAATATACCAAGCATCAGCGAACATTGAAGACAAGTTAGTAGGACTACTATCCGCTCAAAGAATAACTTTAATTCTCCCCGAAGAAGAATATATGGTAAGAGTTAGACTTTTTGGTCAAGGGGACTATTGAATCTCTTGTACTCATAAAAAAGAAAGTAAAAACAGTACACGAAAAGGATAATTACTATTATGAATAAGGGCATTTTAATGGAATATTGATCTGCTAGATATCCAAAAACTGGTTCGACAACTAGAAGAGTTAGTGCTATTAAGAAGGAAAATATGGAATCAACTGTAGCTCGATGATTACTTTCTATTCTATCGTGAATATAAGTGCTTTTGGTAATCATAAATAATCCATAAGGGATGGCAATGAGAATAAAACCAATCGTCCCGAGGATATAATTTTTAGCAATGACCATTACTAATAATAAAATAGTGATACTAAACATTTGATAGAAAAGAAGAAGACCATCGGAAAATCTTCGGCGTAATAAAGGAGCAAAATTGGCAGAAAAAGTCACCAACAGAGACTTAAAAGTATAAACAATTCCGAATAATACCAACGGCAAGGATAATTGTTTTAAATAAATTTGTCCATAGCCATAAGATAAATCGGAACCAATACTAAAAATAATAGTAAATATTAAAAGGGATTTTAAAGAAGAATTATTGAAAATAAAATTTGTCGATTGTTTAAAGTGAAAGAATATACTCTTTTCACCAATGGGTTGATGATAAGATGGTTCTTTTAAAGTGATTATAACAATAACTGAAGCTAAGAGAAAGATTAAAGAAAGTTGAAAAGGGAGAGTTGGATAAAGATTAAACAAAAAACCGGATGAAACAAAGGCAATAATCAAAGGAATTTGTTGATAAATTTCTTGTCGAGCCCACAGTTTATCAAATTCTTTCTCCCTTTTTAATACCTTAAGATTATCGTAAAAGAAAGCGATATCTGTTCCAGAAAAGAAAGCGAAAGAAGCAGCCGAACACACACTTGCAATCAAGAAACCCCAATATTCTGTTACAATTATTAAAGTAATTATCTGAAAAACGGCAAACAAAAAGGATAAAAGAATGGTTTTCTTACGACCCCATCGATCGGCAAGAATACTGGAAGGAATTTCTAATATTAACCGAGTAATACTCCAGACCATACCTAAAATAGCAATTTTAAAAATAGTAATGTTATTTGCTAGATAGAACAACTGAATAATGGGAGTATAAAAAGAAAATTTGGCCAGAGAGGTAAACAGATAATACTTCCAAAGGTTAGAAGATAATTTTGAATTAATTTCCATCTCTTTAGGATAGAAAATCACATTTATAAATTGATTGTTGTTATTTTTATAATTTAAAAGTGGCTTCGATCCAAATAAACTAAACTCCTTTTGATTTGAGAAAAAGATCCTCTTCCTTTCTCGCTTCAAGATGCGCTTTTTCTAAATCGATATTATAATGTCTTGCTATTCGAATTAAAGCATAAAATACATCGGCCAACTCATCGGCAATCTTTTCCGTACTGGCTTCGTATTGTTTATCAATCTTATCTCGATCAGAAAAATAGTACTTTTCGTAGACCATAATCAGTTTAGACAGCTCACCCACTTGTTTTTGAAGTTCGATTAAAGAGCCTTCTGCTCCCCACTTCCTTCCTTCTATCTTTTCAAATCTAACGATAATGCTTTCTGCCAGTTTTACCGCTTCCTTAAAAGTCATTTCCCCCATACTTTTAATCAAATTTGTTCTTATTTATTAATGTTTTTGACTAAAGCTACCGCAAACTATTTTAACCTGAAGAGAAATATCCGAGAGTATAGGTGATATTCATGAAACTAATCTTATTAGGCCCTCCGGGCAGCGGTAAAGGAACGGTCTCAGATACGTTGGTAAACAAACTGCATCTTTTTCATATTTCTCCGGGAGAATTATTACGAGAAGAAGTACGTAAACAAACCACTATTGGAAAAGAAATTGCTAAATATATTGAAAAAGGTGAACTGGTCCCGAATAAGTTTGTAGTAGAAATGGTCAAGCTGGAAATTGGAAAAAGAAAAAGTTTTGTGCTGGACGGATTTCCCCGCAGTGTAGAGCAAGCAGAAGAAATCAAAGAGATATCTGTTGATGCAGTGATCTCCTTAGAAGTACCAGAAGAAACAGTAATAGAAAGGCTTTCGGGAAGAAGAATTTGTCCCAAATGTAATGCGGGATATCATATTAAATATATCCCTCCAAAGAAAGAAGGAATCTGTGATAAGTGCGGAGAAAAGCTGATTCAAAGGAAAGATGATACTCCCAAAACAGTAAAAGAACGGTTTAAAGTATATCATAAAGAAACTGCTCCTTTAGTAAATTATTATGCTCGTAAAAGATTGCTCCATCAGATTGATGCTTCACCGGCTCCGGAAGAAGTAAGCGCGGCAGTATTTGAATTGATTAAGGAGCTGAAAAAGAAGTAAGTTTATATTTAAAGTTAATTTTAGAAATGAAGATGAAAGAATCCTTCCCGAAAAAAGAACCCCTACACCACGACCAGCACTTTCTAATTGATAAAGAAGTCCTTTCTGCTTCCCTTAAAGCGGCAGAACTGAAAAAGGTAGATGTGGTATTGGAAATCGGTCCGGGCAAGGGAATTCTGACCGCAGAATTGGCTAAAAAGTGCCAGAAAGTAATTGCCATTGAGATTGACGAATCCCTTAAAGATAAATTAAGCTGTTTACCCAAGAATGTAGAAATCATCTTTGGCAATGCTTTGGAATTAATGGAGGACCAACCCTTCAATAAACTAGTAGCGAATATTCCTTACGCCATCTCCGAGCCCCTATTCAAGAAATTGCTGAAGATGAAGTTTGATTTAGCAGTATTATTAGTGGGAGAAAGTTTTTATCTTCTGTTGGAAGAGATCAGTAAGTGGTCAGTAATTGGAAGATTATTTTTTGACATCAGTAAAGTGATGGACGTATCCAGAAATTGTTTTGATCCTAAACCGAGAGTAGATTCAGTATTAATGAAGATAGAACCAAGAAAAAAAGAATTGACTGATAAAGAAAAGATCTTAAAAGAATTAGTATTGCAAGAAGATAAGAAACTTAAGAATGCCTTGATGTTTTCTATTATGAGAGTTAAGAATCTGACTAAAAAACAAGCTAAGGAAATCATCGATAAAATCCTTTTTCCCAAAGAATTATGGAACAAACGGGTTACACATCTGAGCAATGTGCAGTTCCGGCTGTTTTATGAGAAAATGGGCGCAATCTAATCTCAGATTACTTCACATACCCTCTTTTCTTATACTCTTCCAAAGCTGGCTTGATGTAGATATAAGAAGAAGGGTCTTTTTCCACTCGAGAAAATAATTCTTTAATATCCACAAAAAAATATTCTTCCACTTCTTCGTGGTTCAAAGAGAACGGACCAAAATATACCATCCGATACGCCAAAACAAATTCTTTGGAATCAAGCACCTTAAAGCGAAAAAGGGGAGTAATCTCCACATCCGGCAGCCATTTATCCACCAGCATCTCTTCATGCAGTTCACGCAGCCCGCCGTGAAGATAAGTCTCTCCCACTAACAAATGTCCACCGGGAAAGCGATATTTCCCGTCCTTCTTACTCTTTTGCACCAGCACATTCTTGAATGATTCTTCTTTGAAGATGAAAAATCCGGCGCAACGGTGCAATTTACCTAAAGTGTGGGCATTCTTCTTCGTATCCTGCCCGATAATATTATCGTTCTCATCTACAATATCAATAATTTCTTCGGACATGTTTAAAGAATTCCTCTCCGTATTCTCTAAATAATAAACGACAGGTTTCAGTATATTTGCGCGGATGAGATTTAACATTTTTAATCAAATCTTTGATCTTCACGAATTTATATCTGTCCACTTCTTCTTTTTGCAGATGGAACGGTCCGGGAAGAACGGCTCTGAACACGGTAATAAAAACTTCATCTCCGTCCAGACTGGACTTAAACTTAAACAATTTTTCTAACTTTAATTTTTGGTTTAGTTTCCTTCCGTTAAACATCTCTTCTTCCGTTTCCCGTTTAGCCGCATCTAAATAGCTGTCTCCGGAGCATAGATGCCCTTCCAGATGAGCCCATTTTCCTGGAGCAACATCTTTACTCTTGCTTCTTTTCTGCAGTAAAGTTTCTCGATAAGAATCATTTTTAAAAATGAGCACAGCCACACGACGGTGGCGCAAATTCCTCTTATGGCAGAGAGAACGGCGCATTTTCTTAATTATTCTGTCCTTCTCATCCACCACATCTATGAATTCATCTATCATGAGAAGCGGTAAATTTTAGGGATTAATAAAGTTAACTTATAAGAATCCTAAAATTGCCCTTAATCCCTATCCTTAGACGCCTGAAAGGCTAGAATATCAGCTGTGCTTAACTTCTGTCTCTTCTTGATTTTCTCTTTGACTTCGGCCGTCTTCTCTTGCACTTTGCTCTTAAAATCTCGTTCATCCTCTTCATGCAAAACCTTGCCCAGTTCCGTCACTCGAACTTGCAATTCTTCAAACTTCTTCAATAATTCTTCAAATTCTTTCTTCTCTTTAACATACTTCTCTACCAACGGCTGCTCCTGTGCCCGCAATTCTTTCAACTCTTCATACAGATGGTTGATTTCTTCGTGCTTTTCTTGAGATTGTTTAGCTCGAGTTTGAACATTATGATGCGATTCTTCCGCTTTCTGCCGCACTTCGGACAGACTGGAAGAAGAAGCATTGATCTCCTTCCACACATCGCCTAATTTCTCCAGCTCTTTCAATTGAACTTTTAATTCTTTAATCTTCTTGTGCAATTGTTGTTCTTTAGTGAAGGGCATTACTTCTGTTTCAATTTTAGTCTCCAACTGATGAATCATCCGTTTAATTTTAGCTGGATCTTCATGCACATCCATCTTATCTAGCAGCTCTTTTTTCTTCTGGCTTACTTCCTTACGCTCTTCCGCTTTTTCTTTGACAGCAGTATTAAACTTCTCTCTCTCTTGCTTAAACTCTTTGACCTGTTTAGTCAAGTCATCGCGCTCTTTCTTTAAAGACTGAATTTTAGAAGCTCTAAATTTGATTTTATCACGAGCAGAACGCAATTCTCGAAAACTATCTTCCTTGGCGGTGCTTAAAGAATTTAACTGCGGACGTATAGTAGAAATCTCTCTTTTCTTCTGTTGGAATTCCTGTTTTAATTCTTCAATATTGTGATTATCTTCCATCTTATCTCACGCGTTAGTCGATTTCAAACCCCAGAGTTTACCGGGGCTGCTTGATTCCGATTTAAAATAAAAATAAAATAATAAAAGAGATGCTTAGCCGAATAAAGCGCTTAAGCCCGCGGCAGCAGCAGCTTCATTCTTCTTCTCGTCTTCTTTAGGCTTCTCTTCTTTCTTGGCTTCATGATGTGCAGCAACAGGAGCAGCAGCCACCGGGGCAGCTACAGTAGCAGCTTTTTTGATCGCTTCTTCAATGTTCACTCCATGTAGAGCGGCCACTAAAGCTTTAATTCGGGCTTCATCCACTTTCACACCAGCAGCAGTAAGTACAGCCTTAACACCAGCTTCGGTAATCTCTTTACCGGCTTTGTGCAACAACATTGCGGCATAAATATATTCCATTTTTTATTCCTCCTATGAGTTATTGAGTTTTATTTCTTTTTTATTTTTTCACTTTGACGTTTACGTCTCGAAGAGTGCCACCTTTTTGCATCATTTCAAAAAGCTGTTTGGCCTGATCTTCTTTAACATGACCGAAACTAGGATGTACCGGTTCCTTATTTTCTTCCGTTACTGGCTCTTCCGGTTTCTCTACTACTGGCTTTACCGGAGAAGGTGCAGGTTTAGAGTGTTCCTTCGGTGCAGCAGGCTCATGATGTTCTTCCTTTTTTACTAGAACCGGTTCTTGATGTTTCTCTTTCACTGGAACTGGTTCGTGATGCTCTTCCTTATGAACTGGAGCGACAGGATGCTCTTCTTTGTGGACGGGAGCAACGTGATGTTCTTCTTTCTTTACTGGAACCGGTTCTTGATGTTTCTCTTTCACTGGCACTGGTTCATGATGTTCTTCCTTATGCATCGGAGCGAGAGGGTGCTCTTCTTTTACGTGAACAGCAGTAGTATGCTCCTTAGCTTTAGGCTCCACTTGCGCTTCAATCCCTCCTTCTCTCTTAATCTCTAAAGCTTGACCTTCAGCCTTAGCCAAAATGTCATCAGTAGTATCTTTGGTCAAGAAAGTACTTTCCATGCCCACTTCTTTCGCTTCGCGGAAAGCTTTTTGTAACAATAATTCTATGGTCTCATCAGTGAGATAAGCACAGTCTACCGCTAAATTGAAAGCCCACTGCGCCGCTTGAGTTAAGTTGGCAACGTATTCAGCT
Organism: Candidatus Woesearchaeota archaeon; assembly: GCA_043797205.1. Taxonomy (GTDB): domain Archaea; phylum Nanobdellota; class Nanobdellia; order Woesearchaeales; family GW2011-AR9; genus JACRPH01. The sequence continues at coordinate 16,260 of JAZDQB010000006.1, read as the reverse complement.
TCATCAATATGTAGTTGTTTAGAAGTGAAGATCAAACCATTTTCCCAAACAGCGACTAGATTTAATCCAATCTCCATCGGTTTGATGTCTAATCTCTTTAAAGTATCAGAAACTTTTTGTGATAATACCTCTCCTTCTTTAGCAATAGTAGTATCGCTGATAATGGTTAATTTGCCGGCATCTACCTTAGTTTTTATTCCTACGGCGGCCAATTCTGAAATAATCGGACCGGGAGCAAAACTGGTCGGACCGGCTTTAACCACAATGTCACGAGGAGAAACCTGACCAGGCTTAGCCGCGGCAGGAGACTTACTCTTCTGGATCATGGCGTATAAAGTAAAAGGATTTCCATCGGTAAAAAGAAGTGCAGGCATCCCTTTCATCTTCTCTACCAATTCTTGAATATTTTCTCGTTTAGAATCTTCTAATGCCAACTTTAACAAGCGCTTACGGGCCATCACCATCTTTACGCCCTTACTCTTTAAAGCAGTACGCATCTTCTGTAATTGTTGGCCGGGCAAGTTTTCCATATTCACTAGTCCTACCAAAGGAGATTTCTTAATCTCTCCGGACAAAGTATGTACTAACTGTTTTTTTATTTCACTGACCATTAGATCTTCACCGGCTTGCTCATCGTAAGCTTTAAACAGACATTTTTAATATTTTGATTTTCATCCTGGGGCATTTGTTTGGCTGCGGCTTGATAAGCAGCTAAAACGTTAGCGATAATCTCTTCTTCCGGCTGACCTTCCTTACCAATTAAGCACTGTAAGTTCATCGCTTTCTTAGCACTCATATGTACGGTTTGGTTAAGTCTCTTGACCAATAATTCTAAGTTACCGTTAGGAGGAACCACACAACCAGCTTTAGGGTTGGGCATTTTTCCTCGCGTACCTAAGAAACGACCAAAAGCAGCAGCAATCCTCGGCATGAGATTAGCTTGGGCGATAAAATAATCATATTCTTGAGCTAATCTTTTGGCTAACTTTTTATCGGAAGTATAACGAGAAAATTCGTTTTCTTTAACGGTTAAGTCACAGAATTTGTTGGCTTGCTCCACCAATTCTTGATCCACAAAAGCAGCTATCTTTAATTTCATTCCGCGCGGACTGGGTAAAGTAGCAAAGAAATCAATGGGGGTAGTCTTCAATTCAATGTTCTTCAGATTAATAATTAGATCGTAAGATTGCGAAAACTTACGCTTAGGCAGTTTCTTCAATTCCTCTAAAGCTTGTTTGACTTGTTCTTTATCCAACTTACTTACCTCCTACCATAATAGTAGTTTAACGGTTTACATCTAAACTTAGGGGGTTATTTATAAAGATTATGGTGGGATTTATGGGAGAAGTTGTCGTCAGGGCCAAATAGTCCGGCGAGGCGCTGCGAGTAAATTGAGAATTGGCATTGGATTTGCATGAATAATTTACTAGCAATAAATCCACCGAGCCGGGGCCGAGACAACTTCTCCTTCTTTCCACCCTTAATTCGTAGCAAGATTTATATACTAAAATTAATTTATTAGGTTATTAATGAGGTGATAGTTAAATGGCGAAAAAAGAATCCGCTTTTGTTAGAAAAGAGAAATTAGAGCTGCACAAGGTAGCTCATTACTGCTTTTTTGTAGGTTTATTGATTGCGATTGTGGCAGGTTTCTTCCGTGACTTGGTCGGACCAGAAGTTTTGGTAACTACTTTAGTGATATTAGGTACATTAGTAGGACTATTCAATCTTACTGCTAAAGAAAATGTTCCTTTCTTAGTCGCTTGCGTAGCTTTGATGTTAGCTGGTATCGTTAACTTAGGATTAATTCCAGGTGTAGGCTTATACTTGAGAAGCATCTTAAGCAACATCGTAGTTTTCGTCGTTCCTGGAGCGATTATCGTAGGAATGAAAACCATCTGGAACCTAGCTTCTAAGTAAAGAAGCTTTTTTATTTTTCTTATCTTTGTAATTTTTTATTCCGGTTTACTTTTCCGCAATCTTTATATAAAACATATTTATTTCTTTTCTTTTGGTGAAGTTAAAATAAATCAACAGGGTTTTGAATGTCCGCATTGCAAGTACAAATTTGTCGCCTTCTTATTCTCCGGATTGAAAGGGATCTATTGCCCCTACTGTAAATTACAGGTGAAGTTGTAAGTAAAATAGAATAGATAGGATTACCTACCACATTTATATACTATAGAATATTCCTTCTTTCATGGCAGATAAAGAGGTACAGAAAGTTAAGATCACCGGAGGACTATGGACTTTCCGCAATGTTTTGGGAATTATTAAAGATATTCTGATGATTATTCTGCTCCTAATATTAATAGGGGGAGCCATAACTTTGATTACGGTAGTTCCAAATTTAATTCAAACCATGAATACTTTGCCTAATTTAATGCAAACTATGCAAGAAGGAGGTCCGGAAGCTTTAGTGCAAGAATTCCAGAATGATGTCAATTCTGGAAATTGGGATGGAGCGATGGACAAATTAAACGCTTTTGAAACCGCTGGTGGAATGATGGACTTGCCTCCGGAAGCTAAAGTGATGATACAAGAACTAAAACAAGCCGTGCAGCAGAAAGATAAAAATAAAGTAAATCAAATCCTAGCGCAGATGGACGATAGCGGAAGTAACAGTGGTTCTAAAAATAATCCCTCAGTACAAGATTATCGCGAAAATCAAGAGAAAGTGATTACTTATGGTTGAAGATAAAGTAGAAAAGATTCAGAAAGTAAAAATAGTCGGAAGATTGTATCAAGCCAGACAAGTGGTAGGTTTGATTAAAGATATTGTTCTATTAATTTTCATCTTCATTCTTATTGCTGCGGGAATTGTACTTGCCACCATGGCTAGCCAGATTCAGCTGCCGTTTTAGATACATCAATCTCTATGAAGTAAATTATATCTCCTAGTCAATAAATCCATTTAAACCACTCTCTTTTCTTCAAATGAATGGATTTTGCACCGATTATTTTAGAAGGTTTTGAGGGCAGAGAAGAGGCTTTAGCCCAAATTAAGAGATACGTCCACGAGATAACCCACACTATGTTCTATCGGACCAACGATTTAATCCATTCACGAAGAGTCTTGTGGCATCTAGAAGAAGCCCTTCCAAAGATTTTAGGAGTATATGGAAATGGTTTTGATGTTGGATTCGGTAGAACCTTGGCATTAGTGCACGATGACCTAGAAATTCTTACCGGAGATGTGCAATTACACGATAAAGAACATATGAATACTGAAGAACTGGAAGCGTTAGCCAGAGAGGAAAAAAAAGCTATCCCTAAATTAGTAAAGAGATATAATCCAATAGCAAATGGTTATGGTTATGAAGAATTACTCCTTGCCGCTAAAGAAAAAAGCCGTTTAGAAGCACAATTTGTTTCGTTCTTTGACAAATTTGATGGAGGAGGAGAAGCTTGGCATGAAGTATGGGCCGGAAATCTTTGTTTCTTACGACCAGCAGGTGGAAACGAAGGAAAATCAGGAGGATACGTCAGAAGATTGAATGATTTTCCCAAAAAATATCTGATCATGGCTAAATTCTTTGAACAATTTCCGGAATATCTACCTGGACCATTCGACTTCAGAGAAGTAGCGGAACAAAGTATGCCTCATACAGAAATTTCATTACAGAAAGATAGCGGTTATCCTCCTTATGAGAGATGGAAAAGAACCGTTATAAAGCACGAAGAAATTGATCTTTTAGTAACGCAGGTAGAAAGACCATGATTAAAGGAATTATTTTTGATTATGATGGGACGATTGCTCAAACCTTAGAACGGCAAGAGCGCTGGCTGCGGCATTGGGCAGAAGTAAAAGATAAAAAATGGCCTTTCTTCACTTATTCCGAATTCCAAAGATTTTATAATGAACAATTGCGCGAAGGAGGATTAGAACAGATTTACCGAACATTGGACCTACCCTTTGCTTGGGATAAAAGTCATGAAGTGTGGGAAGCATACGACCAATTCAAAGCACAAGATACCATTTTGCTTTATCCTGGAATTACGGAAGTAATCCAAGAGATTTCTGGATTGAATTTAAACCCCGCTTCAAGCGAAAGCACTAAACTTAGAATCGGATTAAATTCCAGCAACACTTGGAAATCTATTGGTCCGGAACTGTCCCGGTTTGATTTAACGAGTTATTTTGATTCGATAGTAACCACAGAAGTATTGCGTCAAGAAATTGGGGGAGACCTTTCCAAACTTTATAAACCTTCTACCGCTTCCGTCGCTCTAATGCTCAGAAAATTAGGAACAAGAGCAAGAGAAACGGTTCACATTGGAGATACTTTAGTGGACTTATGTGCTTCACACCAAGTTCGAGTAAATGAACAAGATCAACCCGAGAATCTTATTACTATTGGGGTAAGTTACGGTTTTGAAAGCAGAGAAATATTAGACCAAGGAGTAATAATTCCCTCGGGAGAAAGAGTTTACTTTGATTACGTGGTAGATCGTCCACCAGAGATTGTGCCGACAGTAAGAAAGTTAATGGTAAGATAAAATGTTGGAATACTTCAATCAATTATTACCGAAAGTAGAAAAAAGAAAAGATATCCTTACTCAAGAGTACACTTTAGAATATCCTTCTGGAAATTTCTCCTATTATCGTTTCTCTTCTGCAGATATTTCTGCGAAAGACAACGTAGTATTGATTGCAGCGGGTATTCATGGAGATGAACGCTGCTGCCCTTACACTTTAAATGAACATTTCGAGGAGATTTTTGATTACGCTCATTCTAAAGGGATAAAATTAGTAATGTATCCTTTACGCAATCCTTCAGGTTATGCTTTGAATCAAAGGTTTAATATTGAGAACGATCGTGGAGATAAAGAGATCGGGAACAATGATTGCTTACATTATCAGCTAGAAGATGGTCGTTGGGTTGACGGATTAGAAGGAAGAAATTACTTAAAGTGGTGTTGGGCGGACGATCCCATTTTAGGATTAGCATTAACCACAGAAGATCGTTTATTCCTTCAATTGTTACATCGAGAACCGTGGAATCAAATACAAGCAGTTTTAGATTTTCATCAGGATCATCTTACTGAAGGCCTTAAACCGGGAGCCTATCATTATTCTCCCAACAAAAACACCGAGCCTTATGCAACAATAGTATCGCAAATTCAAGAGATTGTTCCCCTTATTACCGATACTCTGATTGATGGAGGGTATAAAGAAGACGAAGATTCTGCTGCGAATCAATTTTATACTGATCATCGAGGATTCATTTCTCGTCATGATGGCAGCTTAGATGATCTAGCTTATCGTTTAGGTATTCCTCATGCCATTAGTGCAGAAACCAGCGGAGAGATTTCCTTACACTTAGCAGATCAAGTGAATATGATTTGGATCAAAGGAATGATTGATTTAGTAGCTGCTGAATCAAACAGATAAAATAGAAATTATTCCTTTCCGAAAATCTTTTTCAGAAAATTCTTGCTGGGCTTCTCTTCCTCCAACTGCTTGATTAAATCTTGTTGTTTTTTAGAAAGCTTCTTAGGTACTTCAATCTTGACTTTAACCATCTCGTCTCCATAAACATCCTGATTCAATACCGGCAGACCTTTATCTTTCATACGGAAGACGGTTTCGGAAGCGGTGCCAGCCGGAATTTTCAATTTGGCTTTTCCATCAATGGTCGGAATTTCAATCTCATCACCTAGCGCTGCTTGGCTGAAAGAAATAGGAAGGGTTAAATGTAAATCGTCTCCCTTACGTACAAAGAATTGGTGCTCGGAAACATGAATAATTACATATAAATCTCCTGCTGGGCCGTTATTCTCGCCCACTTCTCCTTCTCCTCTTACTCGTAAACGCATTCCTTCTTCTACTCCAGCTGGAATGTGCACTTCAATCTCTTTTTTACGGCGCACTACTCCCTCTCCAGCACATTTAGAACATTTATCTGCTGATGATTCTCCATGACCATAACAAACGGAGCAAGGACCAGTCTGCTGAAAGATGCCGAAAGGAGTACGTTGTGTTTTTTGCATATAACCAGAACCACGACATTGGTGACAAGTTTCAAAATGAAGTGCTCCTTTTCCGTTGCAATCGGGACAACGTTCTAATTTATTCAAAGAGATATTCTGTTTAGTCCCGGAATATACTTTTTCTAAAGTAATTTCTGTTTCGTAAGCTAAGTCTGAACCTCTTCGGCCGCGAGAGCTTCTTCGATTTCCTCTCTCCCCACCTCCACTAAAGATATGATCAAAAAGATCATCAAAATCTCCTCCTCCGGAACGAAAGTGGGACATAATGTCTGAAAAATCAAATCCTTGGAATCCTCCTGCTCCCGCTCCACCACCGCCTTGGAATGCGGCGGAACCAAATTGGTCATACTGCTGTCTTTTCTTATCATCGGCAAGAACCGAAGCAGCCTCATTAATTTCTTTAAATTTTTCTTCGTATTCTTTCTTTTTTTCCTCGGGAGCACGATCAGGATGATATTTTAAAGCCAGCTTCTTGTACGCTTTCTTGATTTCGTCCTTAGGAGCGCTCTTCTCTATTCCCAATAGTTTGTAATAATCCTTATCCGCCATAGTTTAAGTTAAACTTTTTATCTCCGTTGATAAACTTTCCGCATCCGTTCCGATAGTTTTTATTATTTTTTGCTCGTATTCGTGGATCAAAACCAATTCGTTATCCCACCATTCCGATCCGTGCGGATAAATCTCTTGCAGGTAAGCAGTCCTTTCCGCTACGGAAACAATTTCATTTCTAAACACTCTCAAATCAGCATAATAAACAATCATTTCTTCCCAAGTCCTTTCTCTTTCTGCTGTTCCGCAAATAATTTTCAAACAGAGAGCGAGTTCGGGATACTCTTCCTTAAAGAAAGTATAAGAAGCTTCCCCTTCATGCATATTCGGAAATTTCTCGCGTAAAAATTTCCACATCACTGTTTCTTCTGCTGAGAAAATATAACTATGATATTTATTTGGAACTAATTCCTTAAATGAAACTACTTTAAATAAATCATGAAGCAAAGCGGAACGATTCACTAATTCCAAATCAAGATTTATTCCACTTTTTTTTAGTTCTTGAGCTAAGAAATTAGCCACTTCCCTCACTTTCAGACAATGCTCTAAAATATTTTTTGGTACTTTAAATTGTTCAAACCAGTCTAGGCATTGCTGTTCCGTGGGAAGGATCATGGTTGTTTTCGTAAGGGCGTTGGATGTTTGGGTAGCTTTTTTTAAGATTAATCTTAAATATTTTATCAATCGGTTGTAATCATCTTATTTTGCTGTCTTTTCATTGATAATTCTCTTTTTCTTATCTTTTTCTTCTTTCAACTTAAAATATCTGGCTAGCGTGGCCATTACTGTTTGGAAGGTTATTTTCTCATGTAAAAATTGTACCATTTCTTTATCCCAGCGATTCTTAAGCGTCTGTGCTTTGTTAAACATCTTAATGATGTCAAACTCATCCCCCGATGATTCACACTTCTTCTGGACCAATTCTAAATCAATGGGGAATTTAAGCTGAAGAATCTTATATAAATCAAAATGATCCCTCGGCCTATTTCTGCCAATAGTGGCAGCCATTTTCTCGGCCATCATTTCGCGAGAATGTAATGTTTTTACTGAATATGTGGGGATATAGCCAAGATAGAAATGATGAATTTCGTGCGTTTCTGAAGGAAGAAGCAGTTTTCCCCGCTCGTTTAAGTCAATAAAAATAGTCCCCTCTTCATGATATAGCTTATAATGAACAACTAAACGGACAAACTGATCCACTCTTTTATCATGCGTTATCTTTTCAAACATCGTTCCTTTTAGTTTCTCTCGAATATCCGATTCTACTATATCGAGATTGACTGTAAGTGTAAAATCCAAATCTTCTGATAATCGAGCATGATTCAGAAAAATCTTATTCAAAGCCGTGCCACCTTTAAAGTAAACTCCCCCTATATCTTTCAATAAGTAAAGCAAATAAGTCACTAAGTAATCTTTTTCCAAAATAGGGAATTCAAATCCCTGTTCTCCTGCAATAATACGAAGTTCTTCTAATGGAATTATTTCCATTGTTTACCCTCTGCTTTAGATGCAATGATAAATGGGTGCCCGTAAACCCTTCTTACTACTCCTTTAGGGATCTTCCTTCGTTTTCTAAAATTAAGCCGAGCATGAAATATTTCCATAATTTCATGTTTCTTAGTATTGTAGACTTCGTATTCTACCGGAATCTGGTCAATCCATTTCCAGTAATGGGCTGCGGCTTTGCCCACAATGCAATAATTCTGCCCCCCCATAATCTCGTCAATAAGAATAAAGGGGTGTTCTGACCATTTGCTCCCTACTGCTTTCACAGGAATGAGAAAATATTTTGATTTATTCAGTTTGATAATTCTTCCCTTTTTTCTCAGGCGGTGCAGATAGACATTCATCTCATTATCGCTGGTAAAATTTTGTTTGATGTCCTGCCTATTAAAAAAATATTTTTGTTTCAGTTCCAATCGGGAGATGAACGACATCTCTTTTTCGCTAAGGCTTTTTCTCATCTCGTTCTCCAATATTAACAAATTGTTAATTTAAAAGAGCATTTCTATATAAACTTTTCGCTCTGCGGCAATAGTTCTCGAAAGTTAGCTTTAACCATTTTTCATCTTATCTTTCTGACAATACCTTTTTCTGCGTCTACCTCAATTAAGTCGCCGTCTTTGAAAATTTTGGTGGCGATTTCTGTGCCGACGATGCAAGGAATGTTAAATTCTCGGCTTACGATGGCGGCATGGCAAAGGATACCTCCTTGATCGGTAACGATGGCCTTAGCCTTATGTAGTAAAGGTACAAAATCGGGATTGGTCATGGGACAGACGAGGATAGCATCTTTTTTCATCTTGCTGAATTCAGCGATGGTTTTTATTACTACTACTTCCCCTTGAACCTTTCCGGGAAATACTACTTGACCTTTAGCCTCACTCAACCCTTCCACGTGTTGTACAAAAGTGTTGGCTTCCTTACTCTCTTCCGGAGTTAAAATAGTAATTTTATCTCCAAACCGAACTACTCCTCTTTTAGGAGAAGTAAATACCGGTAATTTCTCTCCTTCTAATCTTTGAGAAATTTCTGTAGAAGTAGACAAGAAAAATTGTTCCAAAGTTAATCCGCAACGATGAGAGAGCTCTTCAAACAAAGGTAGGCATTGATTACCACAGATAGAAACAGTATTCCAATTATTCATTTTCGTCGTAATGAAAGTACGGATTACTTCTACTAACTCTTCCACCTTTACTCCTGCCGCTTGTATTTTCTGCATTTCTTTCTCGAAAGATTCCCGTACTGATCTACGATCTTGAGATATCTTTTCCAACTCTCGATTTGGATGGGTAGTATTCAAGATTCTTTCCCAATAATGTTCTAAAGTAAATTGAGGTAAATGCCAATTACAGTTAGCCATCCAAGAATATCTCTGATGATGTTGTAATATCTTTTGATAAATGGAAGGATGGTCTTTTTTAAGGGGAGTTAGGTCTGAAGAGAACTTTTCCTTGTTGGTAGAGAGGGATTTAACTTCTTTAGCAATGTCTAATAGTTCTATTCTCTCATTGACAATAGTAAGATTACCTTTGGGAGAGGTAAGACTAGCAATAACTTGATTGATTTCGGCTTCGCTTTGATCTTTAAGGTATTTTTCTAGTTTGTCTGTTAGAATCTCCTTGAGAATCCTATCTAATGGTTGGATAACTTCTCCCAAAACCATTACCTTATCGATAATTTCTTCAAATTCTCGAAAAAGTTGTTGTAATTCTGAATTGCTTAATTCATTCAGATTTTGTCTCTTAACTTTTTCCACAAAGGCGTATGAATCGCAAGCATATTCTTTCATCAAATTTTGAATACGAATAAAATAAGATAATCCTTCTTTCAAATACCCTTGAGACTCTTCCTCATAAAAGCGACGATAGTCATCGGCATTAACAAAAAAAGATCCTTCTAGGTACATGGTAGCGGAAAACCAGCTTTTGAAGAAGCCTAACTTAGAAAAAGGTCCACGATTAGTCCCGCTTACGACCATATGGTCCTGCAAGAAAGGAGTTTCCCAAGTACCTATCTTCTTCCAAACTGTATTTTTTATCTCCGGTAAGATCATTTTAACTTCCCCACCACTCCAGTGGTATGATAATAGCAAACTTTGGGAAAACCAAAACTAAAACCCCAACGTTTAAAATTAGAATGTTTAAAGATGGAAGTAAGAACGAAATCCCAAGTAAGAAGATCGGAAAAATGATTGGATAATACCACTCCTTCGTTCTGGGAAGCCATATAAAAATAAAAAAATAATCAGTTATAAAGCTTACTTCTCCTTGAAGTCCGCATCGACCACATTCTCGTCTCCGCCGGAACTGCCGGAATCGTCGCCCGCATCATCCGGAGCAGCACCTTTTTCAGGTTTAGCTCCTTTCTGCTGCTTAGCGGCGGCTTCTTGATAAATCTTGGAACCGATTTCTTGTACTACTTTATTCAGCTCTTCAATCTTCTTGTTGATAGTAGCAGGTTCGCCTTCTTTCCGGACTTCTTCCACTTCTTTAATTTTCTCTTCGATTTTTTTCTTAGTAGCAGCATCCACTTTATCACCGTACTCTTCCAACACTTTTTTAGTTTGATAGACCACGGCATCAGCGTTGTTCTCAGCTTCGATCTTATCTTTTAATTTAGCATCCTCGGCTTCGTGCTTCTGCGCTTCTTCTTTCATCCGCTCGATTTCGTCTTTAGATAAGGTAGTAGAACCGGTAATCTTAATGTTTTGTTCTTTTCCCGTACCCAAATCTTTAGCGCTAACGTGCACGATACCGTTAGAATCAATATCAAAAGTAACTTCAACTTGCGGTATTCCGCGCGGAGCAGGAGGTATTCCTACCAAATCAAATTGACCTAACAATTTATTGTCGTGAAACATCGGTCGTTCTCCTTGACCTACGCGAATAGTTACGGCAGTTTGATTATCGGCAGCAGTACTAAAAATCTGCGATTTTTTAGTTGGTACGGTAGTATTTCTTTCAATAATTTTAGTAAATACTCCACCGAGAGTTTCGATTCCCAAACTTAACGGAGTAACGTCTAACAATAAAACATCTTTAACATCTCCCGCTAGAACTCCAGCTTGAATCGCTGCTCCCAGAGCTACGGCCTCATCGGGATTAACAGATTTATCTCCGTCTTTTCCGGTCAATCTTTTAACCATCTCTTGCACGCAAGGAATTCTAGTTGAACCACCTACAAAGATTACTTTGTTAATTTGGTTGTTGCTCAAACCTGCGTCACGCATAGCGTTTTTTACCGGAGTTTCTAAACGTTTCAGGATGTCAACAATTAAATTTTCAAATTGGGCTCGAGTCAATTCTTCATTAATATGTTTCGGGCCGTTCTTATCAGCGGTAACGAAAGGAATATTAATGGCTACTTTCATCTTACTGGATAATTCAATTTTAGCTTTCTCTGCCGCTTCTTTCAGTCTCTGCATGGCTTGAGGATCAGAATTAAGATTGATGCCAGTAGATTTCTTGAATTTATCAATCAACCAATTCATAATCAATTCGTCGATGTCATCTCCACCGAGCATATTATCTCCAGAAGTGGCTTTTACTTCGAACACTCCTCCACCTAATTCTAGAATGGAAACATCAAAAGTTCCTCCTCCAAAGTCGAACACTAAAATAGTATGTTCATGTTCTTGCTTATCTAACCCATAAGCTAGAGCAGAAGCGGTGGGCTCGTTAATGATTCTTAATACGTTTAATCCGGAAATTTCTCCGGCATTTTTGGTGGCTTGTCTTTGGGCATCGTTAAAATAAGCAGGAACGGTAATCACTGCATTCTTTACCGACTGTCCTAAATAGGCTTCCGCATCTCTCTTTAACTTCTGTAAAATCATGGCCGAAATTTGTTCCGGAGTATATTCTTTGTCATCAATTTCTACTTTTTCGTTGCTGCCCATCTTTCTTTTGATAGAACGAATAGTATGAGATGGATCAACAATAGCTTGATTTCTGGCTACTTGACCGACGATAACTTCATCTTCTTTCAGATGCACTACACTAGGGGTGATTCTGGTTCCTTCCGCGTTACTGATAATAGTAGGCTTGCCTCCTTCCATAATGGCAATAGCAGAGAAAGTAGTACCTAAATCGATTCCTACTCCTAATCCGGAAACTGTTTTATTGGTTTTTGACATTTTAATTTACCTCCGATAGCATTATAATTTTATTTTTTTGTTTTTGTTTTTATTTCTTGTTTGTACTTATTTTTACTTTAGCATGACGGATAACTTTTCCGTTAAGTGTAAATCCCTTCTGTAATTCTTCTAAAATCGTTCCTTCGGATTTATCTGATTCCTCTTTTATCAAAGCTTCATGGAAGTAAGGATCAAACTTTCCGCAGCAAGGAATCATTTCTAATCCCTGATTTTCTAACATCTTGAACAATTGGGCATAAATCATTTCTACTCCTTTTCGAAGATCTTCTACATTTTGAGAAGATGCTTTCAGAGCCAATTCAAAATTATCTAACAACGGCAGAAGTTGTAATAAGAGATCTTTAGTGGCAAACTGCTGGTATTCTTCAATACGCTTTTCTACCTGTTTGCGATAATTCTCAAAGTTGGCTTGAGTGCGCTTCAAAAGTTCAGTTAATTCCTGTACTTCTTGTTCTTTGCTCTGCATCGGCTCTTCCGCTTTCGTTTCAACTTTTGCCTCTGTCTTGGGTTCTGGAACTATCTTTTCCGTAGCCTCTTTAAGTTCCTTTTCGTGATTTTTGTCTTTCATTTTTTCCGTTTTGAGCTTAACTGAAGGTTTTAGTTTACCTTAAGTCAACAACGTTAAGGTTAGAATAACAACGTATTTATAAACTTTGTGGAAGTTAAATAATCTGTGCGAGAATTAAAGTATTTTTACTCTTATACATTAAAGCAAATTCACCCTTAAAATTATGCTACAGTCAGCGTATCATGAACTAGCTTATAATTCTTCGTTACAGTGGTCTCCTTAAGGAACTTCGTTTTGGTCAAACTAAAGATAGAATACTTTACGGTAATTAAATCGTAAGTACCCATGTCTTTAACGCTTAAGGTAAATCTAGGAGATACACCTCGATTAAACGATATTTCTGCTACGCGCTTATCTCTTTGAAATACAGAAAGAGATTGCCCATCAGTTACCATCAGACGATCATTCTTAGTGTTAGTAACGGCTTTAATCAAAGAAGTACTTTTAAACGGATCAATAGTAAGTTGGGTCTTATCAACATATTTTACTAAAACCTTATCTTTTTTTACGGTGAAGGAAAGGATGAGATTAGGATTAAGAAATAAGTCATCAGATTTATTTAAGGGATTAGTTTTATCGATTATCTCTTGACCATCTGAAACTCCACCACCATCACTATCGAAATCTAGAGGATTGGTAAGATAAACTAAGACTTCCTGACTATCAGATAATTTATCACTATCGGTATCGGCAACCAAAGGATTAGTGCCATAACTTTTTTCTTGCGCATTTGTTAATCCATCACCATCCTGATCTCTATCATCAATAAAATCACAACCATCGGGAAGGCCATCCTGATCTAAGTCTAACTTGTCATCGAAACCAGGGCATTTATCTTCTACATCCGGATAACCGTCGGCATCAGAATCTTGATTATCAACATTGTCACACATATCTGGCACACCATCACCATCTGCATCATTCTTATCATCAAATCCAGGACATTCATCTAATGAATCAATTACTCCATCACCATCACTATCGAGCATATCGGGGGTTAAAGCATTACAATCATTATCTATTCCGTCATATAATACTTCTGTTTTTCCAGGATTAATAGCAGCATCATTATCATTACAATCTTTATTGGAGTTATAACTATCTTTATCTACATCAATAGTATCAAGAGTAGCAGTATTACAGTCATCATCCTTACTATTGTACAATATCTCTACTTTGCTAGGATTTATGCTAGCATCACCATCGTTGCAATCCTTATTAGAATTGTAGCCATCTCCATCTGCATCTAAAGTATCCTTAGTAGTCGGATTACAATCATTATCTAACCCATCATAAAGTATCTCCGTCTTTCCAGGATTAATGATAGCATTATTATCATTGCAATCAATATTAGAATTATACCCATCTTTATCGACATCAACTGTATCGAAAGTGGCAGCATTACAATCGTCATCCTTGCCGTTATATAAGATCTCGATCTTACCAGGATTAATGTTAGCATCATCATCATTACAATCCGCACCAACAGCATACCCATCGCCATCATTATCTTTAGGAAGAATCACGGCGCAAGTAAGAGGATAGTTACCATATTCCATCACTCTTCCGGCATCTTCAGCAACAATCAATGTTGCTTTAGTGTTGGAGCAAGAAGATAAGAGGGTTACACCATCTAAATTCTTTCCTGGCAAAGTATATTCTAAAAGAGGATTATTATTACTGGTTATTTCTTTTAAGAGATTAGCGCTGTCATATAATACATATAATACTTGTGTTTCGGGATTAAAATATAAATCAGAAATATCCGCTCTACCTATAACAGGGGTAAATGAATTAACTAAGACGGCTGTTCCAGAAGTAAAATCAACATTTACTACATGAATTCTACCATCTTCTTGCACTCCAAAGTAAAATAATCCATTTTTAATATCGGTATAAGGGTGATACCCGGCGGGGACATAAGCTATTCCTTGGATCCCCAAGTTAGGATCGGTAGTGGTTGGAACTACTCCGGTTAAAGAGATAGTCTTCACCTTAGTTCCGGTGGAAGGATCAAATTGAATTAATTGAGAAGGAGATTCTACCACAAGATAAACATATTTTGAAGTAGGATCAGTAATAGTTACGCCTTCCAAATCACCAGTTACGCTCCAAGAAATAACATTAGTACCATCTAGATTCATCCGACTGAGAGTCCCTTTATCACTAACTAAAAACAAGGCGGTATAATATGGGTGCCAAATAATTCCGCTGGATTCAAAACCCGCCGGTAAATTCTGTTGAATGGGAATCTCAAAACCCAAAGGCCAGGTGTCATACTGATTAATAATCCCGTCACCGTCAGAGTCTCGGTTATCAATCGTATCGCAACCGTCAGGGATACCATCAGCATCCAAGTCTAATTTGTCATCAAAACCAGGACATTTATCATTAGAATTAATTGTTCCATCACCATCATAATCACGATTGTCAGTTGCATCGCAGCCATCCGGTATTCCATCAGCATCCAAATCTAATTTATCGTCAAATCCAGGACATTTATCTTCAGCATCAGGTACACCGTCGCCATCGCTATCTCCTGGCGGCATTATGGGACAAGTGATAGGATAATTATTATACTTCATTAACTTGATTGGTTTATCTTCAGCAATAAAGATGGTAGTTTTAGTATTCGGGCAGCCAGAAGAAACATAAACTCCTTCTTGCTCCGTACCCGGAACAGTATATTCGGCCAGATAAGTTTTATCTGTTTTAATTTCTCTTAACGCATTTGCCCCATCATACAAAATGTACAACTTCTTAGTTTCCGGACTAAAATATAAATCTGAAATATCTCCCCTACCCGAGACGGGAGTAAAGGAGTCTATTAAAGCAGCAGTTCCTGCAGTAAAATCCACATTTAAAACGTAAATTTTGCCATTTTCCTGTACCCCAAAATAGAATAACCCATTATTGATGGAATAAGGATGATCTCCCTGAGGAACATAAGTCATCCCTTCAATACCGAGATTGGTGGTAACCGTAGCAGGGATAACTTCAGTTAAATCGATGGATTTAGAGACGCTTCCAGATTCGGGATTAAATTGAATTATTTTATAAGGATACTCTACTACGATGTAAATATACTTTGAAGCTGGATCGGCTACCGCTAAACCTTCTAGATCTCCGGCCACGGTCCAAGAAGTGACTCCCGTACCATCGGGATTCATCTTACTTAAAGTCCCTTTATCATTTACTACAAATAAAGCGTTATAATAAGGATGCCAAACGATGCCGCTAGGCTCGTAGCCAGAAGAAGGTAAGTTTTGATGAATAGGTGTTCCGGAGTCTGCGGGCCAAGTGGCTCCTAAAACTAATAATAGATTTAATAAGATACAAAGCGGTACGATCAGTTTTTTCATGATTTCCCCGATACTAGAAAGTATAGCCACTAGTATATATATCTTTTTTATGAAAAAAGTGTGTTTTCCAATCAATTAAGCTACTGCCCCCCAGTAATTACCCCACAGTAGTAAAATAACAAAAGGTT
>JAZDQB010000005.1:0-53609 GCA_043797205.1 Candidatus Woesearchaeota archaeon | reverse complement strand
TGTACCGATAATGTTACCAATACTCAAACTAACACTACTAGCTTTACTACTCTTGCTGGAAGTAGTTCTAGTTCCTCTAGTTCCAGTGGTGGCGGTGGAGCAACTGGTGCAGCTGGTGGAGTTTCCAATAGCGCAGCAGGACAATTTGAACAAGTCACTTGGACTTCTATTAATGCCGGAGAAACAGCTAAAGTTTCTGTACCTAACGGAGAAATTGGAGTAACCAAAGTTTCCTTTGGGTTGGATCAAACTAAGTATGGGGTGTGGATGAAGGTAGCTAAATTAGACAACTTGCCTAGTGAGGTTAAGAAGTTTGATCAGAAAGTGTACAAATATATTGAGATTACTAAATCTTTAACTCTTAAAGAGAGCGATTTCAAGAAGGCACAAGTAGATTTTAAAGTGGCTAAATCTTGGTTAACTCAAAATAAATTCACTACAGAAAATGTGGCTTTGTATCGTTACGCTGACGGTAAATGGACCGAGTTAAAAACTACCGTAGGTAAAGATGATGGAACTTACATCCATTACACTGCTAGTACCCCCGGATTCAGTTACTTCTTAATCGGACAGAAAGCGATAACGGCAGCAGCTCCAGTAACTGCTCCTAAAGTTACTGAACCTACGCCAGAAGTAAGCGTACCTGTTCCAGAATTACCCCCTAAAGAAGTTCCAGTAATCGTACCAAAAAATAACCTTTGGAAGTGGGTTATAGGAGCATTGGTTTTGATAGTGATTATCTCTTGGATGGCTCTCACTATAAAGAAAAGGAAGTATCAGAAGAAAAGATAATTTTTATTTTTTTTATTACTTTATTTTTTTAATCATATAAGGTCCTTCTAATTTGTACTTTAATTTTCGGTAGTATTCCCTTACCCCTACTCCTGAAATGATTACCATTTTATTCTTAGAATGTTTTCTGGCGATTTCTTCTGCTTTTTGCATCAACTTTCTGCCCCATCCTCGATGTTGTACACTTCCTTCTTCTCCAATCGCCGTAGCGGTGCCATACACATGTAATTCTCTAACTATGGCACTATTAAGGGTGATTTCTTTGCGTAAAGATCGGCTGGGGAACCTTAGACGGAGGAAACCAATTAGTAAGTCGTTTTTAGTATCTTCTACAGAAATAAAAAATTCCTTACCTTGCGAAGCTTCATACTTCAGCACTTTTATTTTAACGTCTCTCCCGGAAATGCTTTGGTTCTTTGGTTCGCGGCAGCGGATACAACGACATTTTACTGGATATTTCTGTTGCAGATACTGACGAAGATTAGTCATCTCTACTCCTGCTGCTAATTGTTTGGTAGGGATGTCCCGCTGGATGCGCATAATGCGGCAGTATTCCGGCACGAAAGATTTGAACCGAGAAATTAGCTTAGCCGCTTGGTCTGCATTAAGAGGAGTAAACTTTCCTTGTTGATATTCCTTGTACAGCTTAGTGCCTTTAGCGACCATACAAGGATAAAGTTTTAGCATATCTGGGCGATAATCTGGATTGGAAAACAATCTTTTCATCCCTTCCAAATCTTTTTTAATATTCAATCCAGGAAGTCCAGGCATATAATGTCCAGCCACTTTAAATCCCAGATCACGTAATATTCTAATTGATTCAATGGTATCTTTAGCGGTATGTCCGCGTTGAATTCTTTTCAGAGTTTCTTCGTACACACTTTGAATGCCTAACTCTACTCGAGTACATCCCAGTTTAAGCATTTGGTTGCCTTGCTTTAATAATCCGTAATCGGGGCGAGTTTCGATGCACAAAGCCACGCAGCGGATGTGAGAAGTTTCGTTTTTTTTCTGCTCAGAGATTAAGTTACAGGTTTTCTTCTGTTGTAATAACTTCTTCTGTAAGCGTTTAGTTCTCTCTTCATCTTCGATATCTGCCGGCAGCTCAAAGAACTTTTTGAATTTAAGATAATTTAATTCTCCTTTTTTATAGAACCATCGCGAGAAATCATTCAGGGCTTTAAAAGTATACTTAATGAATTCTTCTTGGTAATCTAAAGGAAAGCTGGGAAAAGTTCCACCCATAATAATTAATTCCACTTTCTCGGCGTTATGTCCCTGGATTACATATTGTTCTAAGCGGTTCATGACTTGTAAATATGGATCAAAGTTATTACGAATTCCACGCATCGTCGCCGGTTCGGTTCCAGTATAAGATTGGGGCACATTTCCAAAAGCAGAATTTACTCCTCCTGGACACATGATACATTTACCGTGCGGGCAGGGAAAAGGTTTGGTCATGATCGCTACTGGTGCTACTCCCGAAATGCTTCTAATGGGCTTACTGAGCAGGAATTCCTTTAGTTTTATGAATTGTTTCTTATCAGTGTGAAGAAGTACTAAAATATTAGTGGGCACTTCTTTTAGCTGGTATTTGGCCGCTAATTTTCGTTTCAGCTGGTCGTACTGCTTAATCGTAAGTTTCTTCTTCTGTAGTATCGAGAGCAATTCGGAGTAAAAGGTAGACATAACCTTCTAAAAAGGAAGGTTATAATAAAAGGCTTTCCGTTTGGATCCTAGCCAACTTCCCTTAACCTTACCGTAATCTTTATAAATAAACCTTTGAATTAAGTTAAATATGGGAAGAAGAGTCGGTTCATTTTTAAGGAAGTCTAGACAGAAATTGCGTTTACACTATCGTGAGAAGGGAAAGATTTCTTTAAGCCGTTATTTTCAGGAGTTCAAAGAAGGAGATAAGGTCGGTTTGAAAATTCAATCTAATCTATTACACGGAAGATTTTTTCCTCGTTTCCAAGGTTTGACTGGAACTATTGTAGGAAAGCGGGGAGATTGTTACGCCGTACAGATTAAAGATCATGATAAGGAGAAAAAATTATTCGTCCATCCCATTCATCTAAAAAAACAGGAGTGAAACCATGCCCAACTTTCAATTTGTGGAACAAAAACCTTTATCTTTGAGTGAAGTAAAGTTAACTTTACATGAATTAGAGAAGCGGGATGGGCAGCTAAACTTCCTTTCCAATAAGACCAAAGAATACTTAGACACTTTTCCTCCTCTTTCTAATCCTAAAAGAGAAGAATTAACTAAAAAGTTAAGCGAATTGGGAGTAACTAGACTAAAAGAAGAAATTGTCGCTAAGATTATAGATTTCTTGCCTAAGAATAATAATGATCTTAAAGTTATCATCCAAGCATACAATTTAACTCTATCCAAGAAAGATCAAGATAGTATTGTAGAAGTAGTTTCTAAATTTGTGAAAGAATAAGAAAGAGGTGCGGTACTGTATTCTACTTAAATAAAGCGCAATTTTTATTAATACCTGAATAATACTGATTAGAATGGAACTCTTAAAGCCCACAGTGAAGGAAGAGCGAGCCATCGTGCTCGACTATCTAGAACACGGCTATCCCTTTGAAGAGGGAGCCATGAAGCTGTCTATAGTGCAAGCTCTGGGGGTTGAACATCTGACTATATTGGAATTAATTCCTAAGAAAGGAGTAGGGGTACGAGCTCTGGAAGAAGTGTACATTGGTGAAGGTAAAAGAGATGAAATACATCATATTAAAGGAAGAATTCCGATGGAGAAGCTTACCGGTACAGCTAGAAACGAGCTGCCTCACGCTATTGAAGCTTTAATTAACCAAAATGAGACTCGTTTTATTGAGTTCTTCAACAAGGCTCAACCTTTAAGCATGAGAATGCACCAGCTGGAGCTTATTCCAGGATTTGGCAAGAAGCATATGTGGGAAGTGTTGGAAGCGCGGAAAGTGAAGCTCTTTGAGAGTTTTGATGACCTTAAGGAGCGAGTGAAATTACTTCCCGACCCCAAAGCAGCAGTAGTTAAAAGAATCTTAGCTGAATTGGAAGGCAAAGAGAAGTATAGATTGTTTACTAGTTAGAACTTTTTGGATTAATTCTCAACATTAAAATATTTTTAGTAAGTTACCACCAGAACTGCCATTTAGGATTTTTCTTCTTTTCTTTGACCAAATCGTGCATCCCGGCTTTCTCTGCTTCCTTCAAGAGATGGTTAGCAATTCGTTTCAGACGCAGTCCATTGATATCTGTATCGTTCTGAAAGAAATCATATTGTTCCAGAAGTTTCTCTAAAAGATGAACTTGGGCATCGATGTTCATTTGTACCACTCCTTCTGTGGCCACTAAACGTTCCTTTTCAAGTTCTTCTAGCTCTCCCAACATTTTAGTCAACTTTTCGTTATCCTTTCTAAAACTAATCAAAAATTCTCCCATAGCTTGAATATCCGTTACTGTATCTATCTGTTCTTTGTGATGTTCTTTCTTAAACAGCTTCTTCCACCAGGTCTTTTCGTTAAGAGACATATGAAGGAGTAAAATTTAGGCTCTTATAAATCTTTTTGCTTTTAAACGGCACAGAAAGTCGCCTAAGCCGTTCGCTCGACCTGTTCCGGATAACAAATTTTCGATAGAACAGGACTTAATTTTTGATTAAAATAAATATTCTCTCGCTCACTAATTGGCTTAGTCGGCGACTTTTTCTAAAGACCACTTTTCCCCAAACCTTTAAAAAGCTCTCGAATAAGGCTAATCTATGCTTACTCCGGAAGAAGTCCAACTGCTGCGAGAGGAACTGGCTACGGCCAAAAATCCTCTTTTCATCTACGATGATGATCCCGATGGCTTGTGTTCTTTTTTACTATTATACCGCATGCATCGAGAAGGTCATGGCACCATGGTCAAAACTGCGCCTAAAGTGGACGTTTCTTTTTTGAGAAGAGTAGAAGAGCGTCAACCGGATAAAATTTTTATCTTAGATATGCCTTTAGTAGATCAAGAATTCTTAGACGGAGTGCACGTTCCCGTATTCTGGATTGATCATCATGAGCCACAGCAAAGAAACAAAGTGAAATATTTCAATCCGCGCATAAAGCATTCGGATGAATATACTCCCACTACTAGAATGACCTATCAAATCTCTGATAATAAGGATGATTTGTGGTTAGCTACGGTCGGAACATTATCTGATTGGAGCATGCCTGATTTCATTGAAGAATTTATTGAGAAATATCCACACCTTTTGTCTAAGAAAATAGATTTGAGCGATGCCGTTTTCCAGCAACCAATAAGCAACTTAATCCGTTTATTCTCTTTCATTTTGAAAGGTCCTACTTCTGACGTGAGTAAGTTCATTAAAGTGTTGTCGAGAATAAAAACTCCCGATGAAATCCTTAATCAAACTACTTCTCAAGGAAAATTTTTGTATAAACATTATGAAAAAGTTAATGAGTATTATAAGAAATTATTAGAATTGGGAAAAAAGAAAGCGGGAAAGAATAAATTATTGTTGTTTTATTATCAAGAACAAAAGTGGTCCTTTACCTCCGATATCGCTAATGAATTATCCTCTTTATATCCCAAAAAGATTATTTTGATTGCTCGAAATAAATCGGGAGAGATGAAATGTAGCTTACGGGCAAGAGTTCCCATTTCAAGTGCGTTGGAGAAAGCATTAGTCGGAATTAATGGTTACGGTGGCGGTCATCCCGAAGCCTGTGGTGCGGTAATTAAGGAAGAAGACTGGCTGCAATTCTTAAAGAATTTCAAGAGAGAGATTAAGGGGATTTAATTTGGGATAAACCTTGAGAGCGATAATCTGGCCTTAATTTGATTGCTGCTCTTATTAAATCATAAGGCGCGATATTTAATTCAGAATAATCACCATCTCTTTTAGCTCTCTTTTGGGCTTGATAGGCTTCATCCTG
The DNA here is from genome assembly GCA_043797205.1 of Candidatus Woesearchaeota archaeon. Lineage (GTDB taxonomy): Archaea > Nanobdellota > Nanobdellia > Woesearchaeales > GW2011-AR9 > JACRPH01. Next base: position 47,894 of record JAZDQB010000005.1, on the reverse strand, counting down.
CATTTCGTACAGCACTTTCTCATCCAAGGCGCACAGTTCGGAAAGGGATTCTTTTAATTTTTTAAAGGTTGCTTTATCTATTAGACGAGTAGCACCTATTACTATTCCTGCTAATCCCATTCCATTAGCAAGATCTCCCAAGAGGGTAGGACTGGCCTGTTTTACTTCTTTAGCTATGCCTACCGCTCTTTGATATAATTTGGAATATTGTGCGTCAACCATATTTCGGGAAGAGCAATGTGGTCTTTTTAAGGATTTATGTTCGAAAATAGATGTTTTCGGCGAAACCTTTTTAAATTAGTACCCATTACAGGAACTATTATGAAAAGCAAGGAAGAACAAGTGCTAGAACTTTTTTTTAATGCTCCAACCCGAGAATGGCATTTTGAGGCGATACTTCAAGAAGCAAAAATGGCGCGAAGCAAAGCGGACCGCTGGCTGAAAAAATTTCTCAAGGAAAAAATGATTAAGCGCATTAAAGAAAAAGGGAAAATGCCTTTTTATTTAAGTAATTATGAATCCCTCGAATACAAAAACAAGAAAAAAATGTTTGCTTTAGCGCGGCTTTATGAAAGCGGGTTATTATCCCATTTAAGCTCCTTGCCTAAAGCCAGAACCATTATTCTGTTTGGAAGCTTTTCCCGTTCAGATTGGTACGAAAAAAGTGATATTGATATATTCATTTACGGTAGTCCAGAAGGATTAAACCTTTCTTCTTACGAAACAAGGTTACACCGTGACATTCAATTATTTATTTGTAAAACTAAAGATGATTTGTCAAAATATAGTGAAGATCTCCTTCGAAACATTATTAAAGGAAACCTGATTAAAGGAGATTTAGATTTTATTACGGTGAAGATAAATGCCTGAATTTTTAACTCAGCAGGAAGCATTTTTAAAATGCAAAAAAGAGGGAAGGTTTATTGTTCTGGAAGAGGTAGAGTTTGGAAGAATAAAATCTATTTTGGTAATTGCTGATGCCGATGTGAACTCTGCGGATGCCCTCAGAAAGATTTTAGATAAAAATAGTTCTCAATGGAACAGCGTATATAAGTTGTATTACGATGCCTTTCACGAATTAGCAGAATCATTTCTCAAGTTTGATAAAATTAAGGCAGATAATCACCAATGCTTATTTGCTTATCTCTGTGAAAAGCATCCAGAATTAGAGTTTAGCTGGGACTTCTGCGAGAAAGTTAGAACTAAAAGAAATGGGATTAATTATTATGGCGCTCCGATTAACTTCAAAGACTGGAAGGAAGTAGAATTGCAGTTTAGTCTTTATGTTAAGAAGTTGAGAGAAGAGATAAGGAAGAAACTGAACGGTTCTTGAAGAATTTCAAGAGAGAGATTAAAGGAATTTAATCATTCAACTCCCTTTCTCTTAACCGAAGACAATATACGCTTAAACAGCCGTAATGAAATAAAGAATCTAACCAAAATGACATCAATTTGTTTTGGTGCCCGTTTTGTGCGTTTAGGTTACGGAAATGTTCATACTCCCGAGAAAGTTGATTAGCATCTGAGTAAATATCTTGCAAGGCCAGATGTACTATCCCGGTTAATTATCCTTCTCCTAATTCAGGGTACTTTTGCCAAGCTTCCGTTCTTCTAAACAGAAAATAGTCAAACAACTCCATCGCTACTGCTTGTAGTACCGCAGGATAATCTTCCGAATCAAACCATTCATAATTTTCAGCCATAAAGAAAGAAGAAACTAATTGTGGAAAAGGAACAAAGGTGTAATTGCTGGGTAGATGACCTTTTGGGATTTCTAATTTTCCTTCTAAACTTAAAGGAAAAAAGTTCTCAATGCTTTGGCCTACCTTTTTTCTGTTTCTTTCTGCTAATCTTAACTCTTAGTTCATCTTTTCCTGCCAAGCAAGAACCTTATTAAAGATTATTATAATGTAAACACTAAAATAAGATTAAACCAAAAGTAAACTTTATAAACTGCGACTTTATTCTCTGGACTAAAATGTCTCTCTTTTCGCAAATAGGAATGTTGGGAATAGGAATATCAGGAGTATTATTTGGACTAGCACTAAGTTATATCGCTCCGGAAGAATTGTCTGCGGGAAAGAAGTATTTTATTATCTTAAAGAATTTTTTATACGTGATTTTTGGATTAGTAACCTTATATTTCGTGTGGAGTTTGAAAAATAATCTGCTGGCCGTATCTATTTTAATCCTATTAATCTTCGGATCTCTTCTTCGTTGGAAGTTTCCAGAATTAAAATTTGAATTCATTGCTTATTTAGTTTTTATCTTTACCTTTATCCTGTTAGGAGTATTATTCCCGGTAGAGAATTATGCTGTAATCTCATCATCCATCATCTTCCTCTACGGATTGCCACTAGGAACCTTACTAAGAACAAAATGAAACCAAAAGAAAGACAAGACTTGGAAGAAGCCCTGAAAGAGAAAGTTTCTCCTCTATTAGAAGAGACTATGGAAAAAAGTTGGGGTATTACTATCCCCAAATTAGAGACAGATATTACTGATAGCTTGAAAAATCCGCAATTGAATATTTACATTCCGCCAAATCTTACTTTCTCTGAAGCCAAGAAAGTATTCAAAGGTGAATTCATCAAAAGAGAATTGCGTTTAAATAAAGGAAATGTTTCTCAATTAGCCAAATTATTAAAAGTTAATCGCCGTAGTGTGCATCGTGTCATCAAGGATTTAGGAATTAAAAAGGATGCTACTCTTTCTAAAGACGAATATCATCAAGATTTAATCGGGCAATCCATTCGTTCTACTTTAGAGCAATATAAACAGATTATTCATCCGCAGCAAATGGAGAAAATGTATCAAGAAGTTCCTTCTCTTTCCCGAAATATTGCTAAATTCATTCCTTTTGAAGAATTGTCCTGGAAAGAAGCAGAACGAGAGTTCGAAAAGCAATTCTTACGGCAGGCGTTGCATGAGAATGGTAACAATATATCTAAAACGGCGCAGAAGATTGAGCTGAGGGTGGAGACCTTGTATCGAAAAGTCAAGAAGCTGGAACTGAAACAGTAATATCTATTTTCTAGTTGAGATATGTTTAAATATCTGTTCGAAGCATAGTTCGATATGACTGTCGGATTATATTATGGAACTGAAAGAATTTTAGCTAATGATACAGATAATCTTTTAGTAAAAGCTTTCATTTCTGTCATTGAAGGGAAAGACAAACAAGTCACTTTAGACCCTTCTCGAGCGAGTTATGATCATTACTATGGTCATGTAGACGCTTCTTTTTGGCGTACATTAAATAATTTTACTTCCGCAGAAGGGCGGGGACATCTCTTCATCTTTTTTAAAGAGTATTTTGAATTTTTTCCTTTGGCTCCGGGGGAGTCTAGATTTGATCACCGTAAAATAGAATCGGAAGGAAGTGAAACCCATATAGCCTACGCCCTAAAAGGCGGATATGGTGTAAGTGTGTCTGCCCGTTTTGATTCAAAAAGAGGTTTAAAGACCATAACTGCGGGTGGAGCTCCACCCGATTCAAACGAAGCTAAAATCTTTGCCGGACTTACACCGCCACGAGATGTTTTCTCTGCTTTGCCCCATTTAGAAAGACTATTGGACGTATATTGTTTTCCAGAGAAATACTTCCCTTAAAACCACTTCTAGACTACCAAAAACTTTAATAAGCCCCTCACTTACTTTCCGCTTATCCTAGAAAAGAGGGGTAAATCATGGTAAAACAATTTTTCATCAATCTGTTTAAGAAGCTCTCTTTCAATCCTTTCGCTAAGAAGAGCCATATCAAATTAGGGTTATATGGGCCGCCTAATGGGGGTAAATCCACCTTAGCTAATCGTATCTGTGAAGACTGGTTAGGTCAGACTATGTCTACTGTTTCACATATCCCCCACGAAACCCGTGAAATCATAATTAAGGAGCAGGTAACGATTAAGAACCAAAAAGGCAAAGAATTGACTTTCTCTCTGGTGGATACTCCTGGAATTGCTACTAAAGTTGACTTTGAGGATTTCATGCGAAAAGGCTTGAATAAGGACGAGTCTAAGAAAAGGGCTAAAGAAGCCACTAAAGGAGTAATTGATTCCATTAAGTGGCTGGATAAGATGGATTCGGTGATGGTAGTATTAGATGCTACGCAGGATCCTTATTCCCAGGTTAATGTTACTATTTTGGGAAACTTGCAAGCTCGAGACATTCCGGTCTTAATCATTGCCAACAAGGTGGATTTAAAGAAATCTAGCATTGATAACATTCAAGCCGCTTTTCCTCAGTATAAAGTCATCGGCATTTCCGCCAAATACGGTAAGAATGTGGAAGAGTTTTATGAAGAATTGTTCAAGTTTGCTAAATAAGATATATACTGAAATAGGCATAATAAAAAATAAAGTTTAAAAACTATAAGTGTTTCCTTAAGCTTATAAAAAGAGGATAGAGAAAAACATGGTTACATTTCAATTTGTTCCGTATCAAGATATAGAAAGCCTTTCTTCGGCCAAAAGGATCAATAAATTGCTGAATATTGTTAAGGAAAACAAGATTGTATTGATGGAAGGACGTTTGAAGAAGGAAGAAGAAGCGGATTTGATTGAGATTACCATGGAAGAAATCACTAATAAGTTTAAAGGAATTGAGTTAAGTGTAGTTTATCCCGATAAAAGTAAGCAAGATGTAATGCAGAAGATTAAAGGTACCATGACCAGCGTTCTGCTGGGCAATCGGGTAGGTATGACCATCATCGGCCCTGCTTCCATCGTAAAGAAGATTGAAAAGAATCCTAACAAGATTGAATTATTTACTCGCGATACTAAGTGAAGAAGCAATATTTGTTCAGCATCATCCGGTCGAAATCCCATTGATTACAGATGCTAACGCGTTGCGAGGGGATGCTCCCTACGGGAACGCAGCGTCTTCGGATTAACGTTAAGGATTTCGAAGATGCTGAACAAATGTTAAAAGTATATACTCTTAAAGAGAAAAGGTTAAAAAGAGATTAAGGCTAATAAATACTTATGCCACATCAATGCGTCCGTTGCAATACCCTTTACCAGGAAGGAGCTCAAGAAATTCTTAAAGGCTGTAAGTGTGGAGGCCGTTTATTTTTCTTCATCAAGCAGCAGCATATCGAAGAAGGAAAGAGGCTGATTAGCAATCTTTCCGTGGATGAAAAGAAAGCGATTGAGGAAGACGTTTCTGAGATCTTAAGTTTGAAGATGGAGCCGGATGCTCCGGTGGTGCTAGATATTGAGGCAATCAGGATTTTGAAGCCGGGAAAGTACGAACTGGACTTAGTGCATCTGTTCAAAAAAGATCCTTTAATCATCAAATTGGAAGAAGGAAAGTATGTGATTGACCTGCCGCATCTATTCCAAGCAAATCATTCTGAAGAAGGGAATCAGGGGCTGTAGGATTATATTCTTAATGCACACTTTCTAATCCTTCCACTCTTTTAGTTTCTGTAATTCTCCATTCAGAACCATCTTTTCTGAAACGATAAGTAAGTTCCGAAAATTCGTGAAAGCTTCCCGCTCCGGAAAGTTTGGCTCGGGCATAAGCTTCTTTTTCACCAAGAGTAATTACATTAAATAAATCTCTGAACCGAGAATCTTCTGCGCATCTTTGTCGAATTTTCTCTTGCGGCCATCTTTCTGTACTTAAAGGTTTAACCATTTTTGGCGAGAAATATTCTGCTACTGGTCCAATAACAATTTCATAAATCTCATACTTGGGCGTTTCAGGTGATGACGATTCTTTTTCCTTCACTTGCAGCTCTATGTCTGTTTGAAGTAATTCATCTATCGTTTGGCGGTCATCCATTTTACAGCTTACTCTTCTGCGCTTTATCTGAAATAATGGCTGAATGGCCGGAAGGGTCTTCAATAATAATCTTTAACTTCTCTCTGCCGACTAAAGCCTTGCTCAACTTTTTTATTAGGTTGCGACCTTTATTTTTGACATCTTCATCTTCTTCTCCTTCTACCGAAGATTCAATAGTTTTCTTGATGTTGGTTAACAGACCTTCTACATTAGTGACGTAACCTTCCGAAGCTACTCCTGGTTCGATGGTGATGATATGAGGAATCTTGACCGTAGCATCAGCAGACTTAACAATTCTTACATTTAAGTCTTCTTCATTCTGCATTTCAAAAGTGAATCTAGCGGGTTCTTTCTCCTCTGCCGGCTCGATATCCGACTTCTTGAAACCGCAGCCTTCGCATTCCATACTCAGGATGAAAACCTTTCCGAAATAGGGCAGCTGCATCTCGTTCTCTTTCAAGATAAGTTTCTTTTCCCCACACAGATGGCAGGGTTGTCCCTTTAATTCTGACATACGTCGTAGAAAGAAAAGGCGGTTTTTAAAGATTTCTATGGGGAAAGAGCAAGGCGGACTGGGCCAAGATTTGGCCCGAGCTAAGAAATTGCTTGCAGGAAAATTAAGTTACACTCTTTTCAGGAATTTATTGGCGAGAGAGTGGCAAGGGCCAAGGCCTGTCCGCCGCTCTGGGGCGAGGAAGTTTTATAAATAGCTTTCAGATTTATTCCTTAGATGCACTGGTGGTCCAACGGTTATACCTGGGTATCAAAACCCTTGTACCGCAGAAGACTACAGCCTTCCAAGCTCTTAGCGACGAGAGCTGTGTATCGGGGTTCGAATCCCCGCCGGTGCATAGCCTTTATTTTTTAAAATTTTAAAGAATACTTAACTACTTTCAGCTAAATCTTGTTTAACAATTCTGTAAGCTTCTTCCGGAAGAGAAAAATTTATTCTCATTCCCAAGGAAAGTCCGATGTCGCTCAGAACATCTTTTATCTCCTTTAAGGTCTTATGTCCGAGATTGCGGATATGTAGCATCTCACTATCGGTCTTTTGCACCAATTCTGCTATCACTCCGACTCCGGCATTCTGTAGGCAGTTGTATGCGCGCACACTTATATCCAGATCGAATACCGATCTAAGTAGAACATCATGAAAATTCACTTCAGAACGCTCTTCTACCGAACGGAGATAGTCTGGACGAATGGCAATTAATCTGAAGAATCCGTTAGTTACGGTTCGGCGCTCTTCCTCTTCTTTCTTTTCTCTTTCCCTCTGTTCCAGATGTTGCTTAAGATGCTCGTTGCTGAAAATACCAGCGGCATACTCTAAAGTTCTGAAGCGAGAAGGATGTCTAAGCCTTCGAAAGGCTTTCTCCTCTATTTGTCCGATTCTCGCTCCAGAAAGGTTAAGTTCTTTCCCTACCTGAGCTTGGGTTAATGGCTCTTCTTTAAATCCATAACGCCATCTTAAAATTTTTTGTTCTCTTTCTTCTAATCCATCCAAAATATCGTTAATCAATTTAATCTTGTAAGGAGTTATGCTTAATCTTCCTTCTTTTATATCCCGTATTAAATTCTTTTCCGTATCCTCTGCTACTTCTTTTAACGATACCTGTCCTCGTGAATAAGCTCCTCCCAGATTGGTTAAGAAAATTCCTTTTACCATCCGTTCCGCATCTCTTAATCCCAACCTCTCCTTTAGCATTCGTTCGTATCCATTGCTCGGCTCCAGTAAAGCTTCTAAGGCTGTTCTTCTTACCACTTCTTGGATCAGAGGAAAGTAAACTTGGCTATATACTCTTTTGTACACTGTAAGATTCTCCGGAATATGGAGGCGGACTAATTCTCCTTTCGGTATATCTTCGACATAATCATTCCAGCTTAGAATCAAATGGGCAGAATTTACTACTCTTGTTCCCTGACGGTAGAATTCCACTAAAGGATCTTTTAATTCCAAAGAATATCTCGGAACAATATTTTTTATTATGCTATCCGGAGAGAGACCGCTTTCTTCTGCCAGATGTTTTGTTTCTACCCCACACAAGTAGCAGAGAGTCACTTCTCTGGTCTGTTCCGGGGTAAGTATTCTGGGGGTAGCCATTTGATTCTTAAAATAGGTGTTTATTTAAATAAGTTGCTATTTTTCAGTAATAATTATATTTTGGGATGAAAAACAACATTTATATATCTCTCTTTACTTCTTTAATAGCATGAAAATAACCATCGATACTAAAGAAGACAGTCCGGAAGAGATTCGTAAGGCCATTACTTTCTTGCACAGTTTATCTAATTCCGGAGGAGGAGCGTATGTTCCTTCTTCTGATTCTCCTCCTGCTGATACCACTAATTTAATGAGCATGTTCGGAGATGCATCAGCCGTCAGTTCTTCTACCCCTAATCCTATTGCTTCCGATGGTACTGCTCCTGCTTTCGGATCTTTCTTGAATCTGGTGGATGCCAACAAGAAGAAAGAAGCTTCTCGGAAATATTTAGACGAGCCGAGAGTAGAATTGTATTAAAAGAATTTGTTTAATATCTACCTGCTATTAAAGAAAGAACATCATCAACAATCCCACTACAATCAATACTGCAAATAAAATTACAATTATTCTGCGAAATTCTTTTCCGCCCAAGAAATAAGCGATTCCTCCTTTTACGGTCATGTTAGTCAGGGCCGCTAACAAAATCCCGTTCTTGGCTGTTTCTAAAGTGATGGAATTTTTTGCTAGCTGAGAAAGAGAAATGGTAATCGCATCTACGTTAACTGTTCCGGAAAGGATACTAATTAAATAGATTCCTTTGGTAGAGAAGTATACTTCAGTAATTTTTACAATGGCTAAAATCAAAGCAAAAAATATTCCAAATTTAATGGCCGGACTTAAAGTAAAAGGAGAATATAATTTCATTTCGTGGTGAATATTATTCGTTTTCTTCCATAAAAAGTAGGAGAATATAGCGGTTAAAGCCGCCAAAACTACCAACGGAAGAATTAATTTTACAGTAAGTTCTTTGTTTACAGCTATCACTAATATAAATATCCGCGCAAACATCACTCCGTTAGCTAGAATTAATCCTAAAGCTAAGGTTTTGTAAAGTTTACTTTCTGTCTTACTTCTTTCTGCAAAATCTTTAGTGACCGCAGTACTGCTTACCAATCCTCCCAATAATCCAGACAAGATCATTCCTTTCTCCCCGAACCATTTCATAGCGATATAACCGGCAAAGCTGATTCCTAACACAAATACTATCATTAACCAAATAATATATGGATTAAAGATTCCATAAGGACCATAACCCTGGTTGGGGAGCAAGGGCAGAATAACCAAGGCAATCACCGCAAATTTCAAAGTGTCAGCCATTTCTTCTTTACTTATCTTTTGAGCGAAATGATGTAAGATGGAACGAGTGTAAAGAATAATAGTGATGGTAACAGAAAGAATAATAGCTAGGGTAACTTCATTATAAATACAGAGCAATCCAATAAAGAAAACTAAAAATGCCGCGATTTCAGAAGTGGCTCCTCCAATATGATGAGAATGTTGAGAGATGAGGAAATAAGCGACGATAATCAAAGCTCCGGTTAGAAGGATACCTACCACTAATATCCATGGAGAAATGGTTTGTCCAAAATAAGCGCAAAGCGCCCCGAATAAGGAGATGAGAGGAAAAGTGCGGATCCCGGCTACGGAATGCCCGCGATGTTTGTAAGTGGCATACTCCCGTTCCAGACCAATTAATGCTCCTAAAGCTAAAGCCACCAAGAACCGTTCCAATAAGCTTAATTCTAACATCTAGACCTCACTGCTAGAAAGAATGTTTTGCTTTATATAGTTTACTGAGTGGGAGAGTTTATTTCTTATCTTCTGCAATTTCCTTCTCCTGTTTCTTCTTTTCCTTTTCTGCTTTCTTTGCTTCCCGTTCCTGTCTTCTGGCATCTCGTTCTTGCTTCTTAAGTTCATTAGCTTGTTTCTTTACTTCTTTAGCCGCCAATAACTCTTCTTCTTCTTTATTCTTCAAGTGGTCCTTCCAGCGTAATAAAGTGTAATTTACGGGATTTTTAATGTGAGTACATAGTGAATCTGGTTTGCATACTCTCATATCTTTGTAGTATGCTTCATTATTACAGTTTGGAGGAAGTTTATCTCCGGGAGTTAAGAAACGCAGCTGGGAAGTAATATAGTTGTCACGCAAAGGATTAGCTTGGTTCTTTTCTCGGTTCCATTCTAACAAAAAGGTTTCCATCTCTTTTTTGTTCCAACCGATTTTTCCCAGGAAATTACCCCAACAGAATACCGCTCTTTTTTTTCCGTCTTCCATTCCGTTCAATAACAATTTCATACAGGGGGGAAAGAATTCTTCTCGAATAGGAGAGGTTAAAGTCAAATCTTGATTCTCTTTCTCTTTTTGGGCTTTAACTTTTTCTTTAGCTTCTTTTTGTACGTTATTGCTAGTTTGAAAATCTAAGGACTGGCGCAACAAATCAGTAGCACTCTGACTGGAAACATTTCTATTTAGAAACTTAAACATGGGCATTAGAATCTTATCGGGATGAGCCATTTCCCGCTGAAATTCCATTATTTTATCCGGATCGATAGGTAAGCTCACTAAACCGGATTTCTCGTGCAGAGAATAAGGCATACGGTATAAATGTCTGGGAGAAATCAAAATAGTATCAATCTCTAAGAATTTGTCCACGTTAAGTTTAGGAATTTTATCTCCGTATTGATTTTTCTCATAGGAAATTATTTCTTCTGCTTTTAATTCTACTTTCTCTTTGATTTTATTAAAATCATTCTTCTCAAACTCTAAGATTCTTTGACCCAATTTTTCTTTGATGTTCTCTTTAACATAAGCGGCGATTTTCTTGGCTGCTTCTGGGAATAATAATTTTGTGGGTGTGTTTCCTACTTGCGGAGGGAAAGCCTGGAAAGGAACGCCGATATGGAAACCTTTATTACCGGAGAACTTCACTGAGATATCTTTTACTCCACACTTTTTCAGCAATTGAATAATTAAATCGGCACAGATCTTGCTGTAATCAATGAATTTGCAATCGATATCTAGAACCAAATCCCAGCCGCTGCGCAATTCGTCTAATTCTTTTTTAGTGGTGGTGCTGGTCAAGTCCAGAGGATTTTCCCACAACTCTTCGCTGCAGTGGAAAGAAGTTACTCCTTTCAAGGCTAATTCTAAGATTTCTTTAGGATATCTTAAGGTGTCTGGACGTTTGCCAAAACTTTCCTCGTATCTAGTGCCCACTTCTTTGTTTTCGGCATGTTCAATCATCGCTTCTTGGATATCTTTCCGTTTGTAGAAGCGTAAGCAGGTGGAGAGATCAATCATAATATTACATTGAAGCGGTAGTTTAAAAGAATTTCTACAATCTAAAAATAAGATTGCCTTTTTTAAGATATTATTTCAAAATATTATAATTCTAACTCTTCTCTAATTCTTTTCCACACTTGACAGATATTTTGATCATTATTACACATTTTAACTTTAAAATAAGTGGACATAAAATCTTTGTCATCATTATATAACGGAGAGATTACCTTTTCCGTTAACTTAAATTGTATTCTTCCTCTTCGATCTACAACTAAGTCAGGTATAGTGTAACATGGTCTTTCCGTTTTAGGCAACTGCATCAATTTATTATACTGCTGATTTACTAATTCTATTAAATGTTCTGAACCGCAAGCCGGAATAATCAAAGATTGTTCTAAATCAACTTCTCCCGACGTGTAATAATCGAAGAATACGGCGTAAAAAGCCGCCTCCCTTTTGATTTTATGAGAGGAATGATCACAAGAATGTTGTTTAACCAGCGTATCTAAAGTAGCTATTCTTCTAAAAGCCATGGTAGAACTTATAATCCACTAACTTCTTTCTGGAACTCTTTGGCCTTTTTTTTCAAACTGGCTAAAGCTTCCTTAATCGCCTTTCGAGGTTCGATGCCTTTAGTCTCTAATAAGAAATGAGGTACGCCAATCAAAGGATGGTCAATTTTATAAGTGATTATTTCTACTCCTTTAACGGCATGTAATTCATGCTTTAAGGCGTTACAGAAAGTGTGCGTCTCTCCTTTCAGCTCAAACACAAACTTGGTTTTAGATTCTTCGATGACTTTAAATTCCATAATCCTGAAACGAAGTATTTTATTTATAAAGCTTTCTCTCGGAATTTGCTACTTACTCCTCTCAAACTTCCCAAAAGATTTAAATTCTTCATTGAATTATTATCCTTTGTGGCTCCTTCCAAACACACTCTCGAATATAAACGCTATAAATCTTTAGAGCATTGGCAATCTCAAGATGAAGTAGTTCTGCTGGAAGAATTGAATATTCCTGGTAAGAAGACTTCTCTTCTTTTTTCTTATCTTTACTTCAAAGTTAAACAAGAATACGAAAGATTCCCTCGACGTAAGAATGGAAAAAATCAATTTACTCATCCGCTAAATGTGGTGTTAGATTTACGCCGAGCTTTAGTTGACGACGAAGTGACTCTTTGCGCCGGATTAGTGCATGATTTAATAGAAGAAAGAGTAGATCTGTACAAAAGAGAACATCGGCTGAAGGATGAGAAAGATGGAAAGAAACTGGATGCTTATGAAGAAAAAGTGTGGGTGGAATTGGAGAAAGACCTGTTGTATTTCTGTCAAAAAAATAAGTGTCCACAACAAAAAGTTCAAGAGTTAATGTCTCTCTTGAAATTGCTCACTCGCCATAAGCGCGACTTTTATTATCGCTCCATTTCTCAGATTTTTAATTGTCCAGACGAATCTTTGCGAGAGAAAGCGATTCAAATTAAATTGGCTGACCGCATCCATAACATCCAAAGTCTAGATAATTACAGCGAAGAAGCGATGCTCTTCCAATGTTTTAAGAATCTCTTCATCTTGAATAATACTAAGAATTATTTACAGAAAAAGTACGGAAAGAAGAGCGACCCCAATAAGGGAATTCATCCCATCGAAAAGCTGTTCAAAAAATGTTGTAAAGCTACTTATGATGCTTTTTGGATGGTCTGCCGAAAGAGTGTGCATAAAGGAATGGGTTCGATTGAATCTATGCTCCATCTCTCTTTCAAGAAATTTGCTTGGGAAAAAGGAGGTATGTGGGCCGTAACTGAAATGAATCCTAAAGATACTCATCCCTTGCGTTTATACCAAGGAATAATTAAGAAATACGACGCTCGTTTGCATCATGAATGGAATACTTATGAAGAAATGAATAAGGCGGAGATAGATTACTGCCGCAAATTCTTTGCCGATTTCAAGTTTAGTAAGGAACAATTGCTGGCGATTATCGATTACAAAGACGCTTATGGTCTGAAAGAAGTGATTGCCAAATTGTTGTACGATCCGGAGTATGTACTCGAAGGGTTCGGTTGCTCTGCCTTATGCAAAAGAGGCATGATTTGTATGCACGGGAAGAAATAATTATTCAAAAATCATCTTTTCTGCCGGCCAGACATAATCTTCTCCCATAATCGCGGTTTCTACTCGATTAATAATGGAAGAAAATTCTCGGGTTATTTTTGAAATGATTTCATTATATTGGTGATACGATTCGCACATTATCTCTAATTCGATATCCCAAGGACTGATTTGCTTGACTAGATGGACTATTTGAGGTATTTCCAAGGCGTATTGCATTAATTTTCTTTCGTCATTGGTATTTAAGTTTTTGAAATATAAGAAAGTCTTATAAAATTCGTATCCTAACTTATTATAATTAATCTTGGTCAGATAGCGAGAAATAATCCGTCTTTCTTCCATCTTTCTTATTCTGTTTCGGACTATATCTACTGTAGTCTCGTTCTTTCTAGCTATTTCTACTACACTAACTCGAGAGTTTTGGAAAAGTTCTTTGAGAATAGCTTTCTCGGTTTGATCTAAATTGTAATCTTCTCGGCTTGAAAACATTTGTTTCCATTGGTTCTGTCCAGGAAAAAAGAAGTTTTTGTTGCAATAATTTACTCCGATTAATATCGCCGTGTGGCTGTCAATTATTAAATCTTTGAATCTACTAATCAGTTGGTTTTTTAATTCAAAAAACTCTTGGTTTGACTGTACGAAGAAAGTCATTCCGAGGTTCCAAGATCCTTCTGCTACTCCCAACCAAAATAATCTTTTATCTTTGGTTACAAATTCAATCAATTCTTTTTTTTGTTCAGGCTTGTTAGCAATGTTTAGGTATATTTTAGCTGAAGAGTATCCAATTTTAGTGGGATCAATCCAGATAGTAAATCCTTGGATTATCTTTTCTTGCTCTAACTTCTTAATTCTGTAGCGGATAGATTCTTTACTTCTGTGCACGAGTTTGGCTAATCCTGTCTCCGGAATACGGGCATTTTTATCTAGTTCGTATAAGATTCTTTGATCAATTTTGTCTAGATTAAGTAGCATTTTATAGTAGAATGTTGTCATTTTATATAAATATTTCCCATTATTTAGTAAAAATAGATGGTAACTTTAATATACCAGGTGATGCTTATAGTTCTTACTTACAAGTGATAAAATAAATAAGGGAGAAAATAAAATGAATAACCAATATGAAGTAAATTTGGAGTATAAAGGAATACAGAAAGCTGCTGGCGCCAAACTTACTAAATCTGTCGATGGTATTGATAGAATTGATTTTGATGCTTCAGATGAGGCGGTGTTACCTGCTCTTATTAAGGGCTTAAAAGAAAGGAGATCGCTTTTAAAAAGACACTGGGGGTTAGATGAGTTCAGACAAGAGATTATAACTCTTTCGGTAATAGAGATTTTACAGATTAGATATGACAAACACTATCATGAGGAAAGAGAGTATGCTCATAGTCCAGTATTGACCTATCAAGGAGGGGTAATGCATTGGGAAGGAACAGAAATTCCTCCAACTAACCCGTTATATGCTGTAATTCTTGGGCAACCTGGGACTGAGGCAATAACCACAGTTTTAACTGGGAAGGATCCTTCCTTGGACGAATTGCTAAAAAAACAAAAGGAATAATTGGGAGTATTAAAATGGTAAAAGATATTGTTAGTTTAGTAAGTCCAGAAGTATTATTTAAGACTTGGAGCGATCCTCGAGATTACGATAGATTTGATTATGGTAATTTGCAGGTAGGAGATTATGCCGTGGTAGCAAATGCTCGTCCCGGAGCAATTTACTTTCTTCGAACTCCTGACAGAAGTGAACCAAAAGATGTCTTTCAGGGACAAGTAACTATGGCTCACTTATTACTTGGACCTAATGCTGGTCGCGGCGAAGAAATTCTGCGTTCATTAACCCGTGGATATGCTCTTGAGAAAAAAGAAGGTCGGGACCTGGACGGCGTAGTTATTCCGTTCTACTTAATCGGGTGATTATTCCCAAAGCATTTATAAATCAGCCTCACTTTTAAACAAATACTCAAATAGTAAAAAACTACAAGTGTCTAGTTGGGCAAAGAACGAGTGCGTTAAAGCGCATCTGGCGTTCTTTAACGTACAAGAATATAATTATTTCTTGACGTATTCCATTCAGGACATAAATCTACAGAGGTAGAATATATATGAAATTTGAAGAATTGAACTTAGCGCCGCAGTTGTTAAAAGCGGTGCAACAGCTTGGCTATGAGGAGCTTACTCCCATCCAAGAAAAAACTATCCCTTTAATCCAACAGGGGAAAGATATTGTGGGTCAGTCTGCCACCGGTAGCGGTAAAACCGCTGCTTTCGGTTTACCCTTTCTAGAGAAATTAACTCCCGGAAAAGGCTTGCAGATGATGGTGTTAACACCAACCAGAGAATTATGTGTGCAGAATGCTGAGACTTTAGGAGTTTTAGGAAAATTCCTGAACATTAGAATTGCTAAAGTCTATGGTGGAGTAGGAATGTCTCCCCAGATTGATGCCTTACAGACTGCAGATATCATGGTCGGTACTCCCGGAAGAGTCTTGGATCATCTTAGACAAGGAACTTTAAACTTAAGCCATGCGCATCTGGTCGTTCTGGATGAAGCGGACAAAATGTTTGAAATGGGCTTTATTGAGGATGTGGAACAGATCTTAGACTATACTCCCAAACAAAGGCAGACTTTGCTCTTTAGCGCCACTATGTCCGATGCGGTGATGCATCTGGTAGAGAAGCACCAGCATAATCCCATCAACATCAAGACGGAAAGTTATATTGACTGCAGTTTGCTGAAACAGGTTTACTTTAATGTCAGCCAGAGAGAGAAATTCTCTTTGTTACTGCACTTGTTGAAACATAAGATTGAAGGAATGGCTTTAGTTTTCTGTGCTACTCGTGAAGAAACTAACTTAGTCTCCAAAAATCTTAAATTCAACGGGATTAAAGTCATGGCTATTCACGGCGGATTGACTCAGAATAAGAGGGAATTCGCTTTAAAACAGTTGCGTGATGAGAATATCGATGTTTTAGCTGCTACGGATGTGGCTGCCAGAGGTTTGGATATCAAGAACGTCACCAGTATCTATAATTACGACTTGCCCAAGACTTCGGAAGAGTATATCCATAGAATTGGAAGAACGGCGCGGGCTGGTTCTAGTGGAGAAGCTGTTTCTTTACTGAGCGAGAGAGATTACGATAATTTTGCCCATGTGGAAAGAGATCGCAGTTTAAAGATTAAGGAAGAACCTTTGCCAGAATTCGAGAAAGTCAGATTTGTACGAGAGATGGAACAAAGACATGGTGGAAGATTCTCAGATCGCAGTCATTTCGGCTCTCGTGGGCCGCAGCATGGCGGTGTAGCTACAAGTGCTTATGGTTCTCGTAGCAATCGCGGTGGAGAAGGCGGATTTAATCGTGGACCGCGAAGAGAAGGAGGAGATTCTCGTGGCGGAAGCGGTGGCTTTCATCGCGGACCAAGACCGGAAGGTCAGGGTAGCTTTTCTCGTGGTGGAGATAGACCTCCTCGAAGAAGTAGAAGTATGACGAGGGAGTAAGGTTGTTCTTGTTTTATTATATTTATTATTTAATACTTTTCCACAGATACGTAAAATACTTTCGATAATTGTCTGCTAACAGCTTATGCTTGGTCACAAAAGCTAATGGTTTCTCCAGCCATAAAATATTGGCAACGTAATCTCCATAAATATAAACCACATTAGGGCCGCTTAATATCTTCGGCAGTACTTTATACTCGTAATACTTAGATTTAGTAATAGGCTTAGATTTGGCTTCATAATCTAATAACAATTTCCATTTACACTTTAATTTCTCTCTTTTCTTGTTATATTGGGGCCAAAAGTAAGGCAAGCGGTTCTCCACGTCTCCGGTAGCGCCAATAAATAACACTTCTTTGTGGTTCAAACACTCTTTAAGAATTGTTTTAATCCCTTCCGTTCCGCGATAAATTTCTGATTCTATCTCTGGAGCAAGAGAAATAAACTTCTGTTGTAATTGGGGTAATTCTTGCCTTAACTCCTCTTCTTTCTCGGAAATCTTATTTCTCTTCTCTTCTAAGTATCTAAACAAGTTTTCGGGATTCTTGGGCTGGAAGAACTTGATCTTATTCTCAATAACATAAGTTACTAAGCCTTTATCGATCAATTTGTTCAAAGCATCATAAAGATTCTTGCGATATACTCCCGTTTGCTCTACAATCTTCCCGGCAGAAGTTGTTCCCAAGGAAAGAAGTGCTAAATATACTTTTATCTCTGTTTCCGTTAAACCGATTTCCTTAAGCAGCTTAGTGTTCATAATCACTAATTTTACTTCTTTCAATATAAGCTTTGTGGTAGTTATAGGATACTACAATAGTTAATAATGATTCCACTCCGAAATTTAGGTTATGATAGTAGAAATGGACGTTCATGTATTTTCCTCGGAAACAGAAAAAATAGCTCGAATCCTTAAGGTAAGGAGAATTCCATATGAAGAGAAGAATTGTCCCCCCACACCTATAACTTTGGAAGAAAGTATAGACCTTTTGATAGGAGAAGCTATTTTTGATTTTGGAAAAAAAACACTAAACCCCCAATATACTTCAGAATTAAAAAAATTAGTCGGTCAATGGTATTATAATCATATGCTCTATGCTGAAGCGGCAAGAAACCGATTGGCTTCTATGCAATCGGAAACCGCTGCTCAATTGCAAAGAGAGAATACTAAATTTTATCAAAGAGTTCAACAGCTAATTGACTCTGCTGCATCTCAAGAATTTCCGTTAGTTAGAATTTTATGTTATCGTGACGTAATAGAATATGACGAAAGTAAATATAATACCTTTAAAAAACTAGAAGAAGAGATAAGGAAAATGGAACCCTTTTCTATGAGAGTCGGAGGTTATAGTCCTATTTCTTCTTTATAGATGGGAGCAGCGATTAAAATGGTAAGACGATTTGATAGTAAAGGATATGAGATATCATACTTAGAGAGAAGATTTCCGGATAGACTGAATTTAAAAAAAACTTATCAAGATGTGATAAAACAAGTCGGGATTGATAGATTAGAAGATTTGTCCTTAGGCGAGCGACATGATTTGCTGATGAATGAACGGTGGAAGCGTATAAGTGAGGTTGCACAACAAGCAAAATTAGAGGATACTGTAGCAAGATTAGAAGAGAGATGTAACAGATTTTATTCTATGACCTTTGCGGTTGTAGTAACTGCTCTAATTGTTGGAGGATTAGGTTATCTGGTTTATAATGCAGATAAAGACGCCCCGCTGGGTAAATTTAGAAATCAAGTTGAGGAAACATACCATTCAATTATTGAAGATACAAATGCGTTTCTAAGGGAGAATAAATAGAATGGCAATAGGAAAAATAATTACTATCGATGATAAACTGAAACGAGTGGTGGGGAAGGTTAGCGGCAGCCTTCTCATGAAAGGACCAACTGCCAAATTAACTGGCATTTATCAAGGTGATCCGGATTGGTTTAATGAATCCGAGCGGCCGAAAGTTGATCCGCTAGAAAATTATTTCTTTTACACTATTAAAGGTCCTTTGGGCGGAGATATCGATAAAGCTTATCGCTTAGAAGTAATATCTTATCATCAAGGAAAAGACAGCAGAATTTATGGTTCATTAGATTTAGGACATTTTGATCTCGCTCTTCCTTTCTTAAGAATCCCTTCCTCTTTTGAACCGATAGAACGTCTTCCTTCTGGTGGAACAGAATGGCCACTCTGGCAGGAAAATGAACTTTCGGGCTATAATCTTCCATTAATGGATAGCAACGGTCAGTCTTTCTTGGAAAAGATATGCTTTGGAAAAGCCAAGTGGTCTATTAAAAAGCACTGGGGGCACCTTGAGTATATTGATCATGAAAATCTTTTTACTGAACATGCCGCTGAAGAAGTAGTGGGAATAAATAGGGAGCAATTCGGAGAGCTTGCTAAACCGATTGAAGAACAATTGAGAAAAGTCATTTATTAACCTTCTCAGAAGGTACATTTAAAAAATAAAAAAATCTAATCCTTAATAAATTTCTTTAATAAAAATCCCCCTTAGGATACTTCTCCAGCAGCATCTGAAACACAGAAACATTTATATACTACATAACTGTTTTAAAGGTTACAATGTTAGATAAACTTTTATTGAGAAAGCTGTTTGGAAAGGTGGAGATAGAGACCATCCTGAAAAGGATTCGCCATCAGCCTCTTTCTCAAGTAGAGCGGAATTATCTCTCCCGCTCCGTTCGTCCTAAATTAAGGGCTATCCAAGAAATGTTTCATTTTAATCTGCTTAAAACTATTGATCCTCAACGAGAAAAAAACTCTCGGCAGGAAATTATTTCTTCTCTCAGTCATTACGGCTACGATTTGATATCTTTAAGTAAGGGAAAAACTAAACAAAGAAAAATATGTTTGGAAGAATTAATAATCTTAATTTTACGGGACTTCCCCGAACCAAGATTTATAGAGGCCATTCCTATTTTATTGATTAAAAATAAGATTGACTCCTTCCAGCTGTTAGAATTATGCACAAAATATCACCTTAAAAATGAGATAGGTTTTCTTGTGGAAACAGCTTTACTGATTCATAAAAAAGAAGAGCTTCAAGAGCTGCGGGATTATCTGAAAAAAAATAAAGATAAAGAAAAAAGGATTTTGGGAGAAGAGCAGCCCGATAAAATCAAGGAATTTATGGTTCATAATACTCCTCCCAGGATGCTTTCTTGGAATCTGTGGGGAAGATACTTTGATGAAGATTTTATCAATGCTGCGGAGGGGTATTTATGATTACTAAACAGGATTTATTGGACTGGCTGAGCGAAGTTGACCAAAAACTGAACCACGAAATGGTAATTGTAGCGGCAGGAGGAACGGCGATGACTCTTCTCAATCTTAAGGAATCTACCCGAGATGTGGACTTTTGCGTGCCTGAATCGGATTTTGAGGAATTTAAATGCCTTTCTCATACTGATTTGTTTAAGGTAGATATTTTTCATAGTGGCTATATCGTGGCTTTACAATTGCCTCCAGATTATATAACTCTGGCACAGGATTATCCGTACCCGTTTAAACATCTTCATTTAAAAACCTTGAAGCCGGAAGATATTATTGTAACTAAAACTTCTCGGCTTAATGCTCGGGATATTGAAGATATTAAATCCTTAGCTAAGGCTGACAAGGTTGATTTAACCTTCTTGAAAAAGAGGTTTGAAGAAGTGAAGGACACTTATGCCGGCAGAAAAGATGATTATGCGTATCATTTTAATTTAGTATTGGAATGGTTTTTCTCCGGAGAAATAAAGAAGTAAAACTCCAAAAAAAGTTAATAAAAAATAAGAAAAATAAAAAAAATCTAATATGAATATAATAAGAATTATATCTGATTAGAATCTCTTTCTCTTCTGATAGCAGTCTCGGCAGTATACCGGCTTGCCTTCAGTAGGCTTGAAAGGAACAGTACATTCCTGTCCACATTCGCTACATGTTGCTTTATGTGATTCTCTCGGTCCTTCACTGAAGTTGGATCTGAATCCGCCACCACTTCCGCCGCTTCTATTTCCTCTGTCTCCAAAGTTTCCCATTTTCGTATATTTCACCTTATATCTATATTCGGAAAAGATATTATATTCATTTCCGTCACAGAAGTAGTGTCCGCGTTACTCTGCAGATTAAATCTGTTATAACTTAAATAAAAGAGGGCTGTTTATAAATATATGTGCTGAAAAATGAGGGTCTCTTCTCAGAAATCTTTATTAACAAACTGAGATTATTGTTCTTTATGGCTGAATTATTTTCTACTAATCCGGCGAAGAACTTTGAGGTCTTAGGTCAAGTAGATATCTCTACACCTAAAGAAATCAGCGCTAAAGTTAAACTAGCCAGTAAAGCTAAACTTTTGTGGAAAGAGACCGCCATCAAAGATAGAATAACTTTACTTAAGCCCATTTATGAAGAATTCTATTCTCGAAAAGAAGAAATAGCCTTTCTCATCACCAGAGAAATGGGAAAGCCGAACACCGAGAGCAGAAGTGAAGTAAGCAGCTTTCTGAGCGAATGGACTTGGTTCGTTGAAAATGCCGAAAAAGCTTTGGCTGATGAGGTCACTTCTGAAGAGAATAATTCTAAGCATAAGATTGTTTACGAACCTCTGGGCGTTGCTGCCGTAATCACTCCCTGAAATTATCCTTTCGGGATGTTTGTGTGGGGAGTAATTCCTAATCTGTTGGCGGGCAATACCGTCGTCTTTAAAATCTCTGAAGAATGTCCTTTGCTGGGAAAATTGATCGAGCAAGTAATGGTTTCACATACTCTTCCCGCAGGAGTATTTTCAGAAGTTTATGGTGCTGGCGAAGTAGGCCAGAAATTAGCGAAAAGTAAAATTGATCTAATCTGGTTTACCGGAAGCACTAAGGTAGGAAAATTATTGTACAAAATTGCCGCGAAGAAGTTCATTCGGGTAGTGTTAGAAATGGGAGGTTCAAATCCAGCGGTTGTTTTTGAAGATATTGATGTTTCCGAAATAATTGAACAGATTTATTCCGATCGCTTTACTAACTGCGGGCAGGTTTGTGACGCTTTGAAGCGTTTAATCGTGCACGAATCCTTGTTTGAAGAAGTAGTTCAACAGTTGAAACAAAAAGTAGAACAAGTAAAACTAGGAAATCCGGAAGACCCACAGACGGAAATGGGCAGTTTAGTGGCCAAAAGACAGCTTCTTGTTCTTCAGGAGCAGGTGCAAGATGCGCTGGAGAAAGGGGCGAAACTGATCACTGGAGGAAAAGTTCCTGCTCTTAACGGAGCTTTTTATGCGCCGACTCTTCTAACTCATATCACTCCGGATATGCGGGTGTGGAAAGAAGAAGTTTTTGGGCCAGTTCTGCCTATCGTCGCCTTTAAGACGGAAAAACAAGCCTTAAAGTTAGCTAATGACACTCCTTACGGATTAGGCAGTAGAGTATTCTCTCAAGATTTGGAGCGAGCCAGAAGAGTGGCTTCCCGCTTAGAGTCAGGAGTGGTAGAAATCAACTGCGCTAATCACTGGCTTCCTTGCAATCCTTTTGGCGGGTATAAGAATTCGGGGATGGGCCGGGAGATGGGAGTGCTGGGCTTTAGGGAGTTGTGCCAGGTTAAGGTTATTTCGGAATAAGCGTACTATACTAGCGCGAGACCAATTCACTTCTCCCCCCTCGAAAACTTAATATACCCTCCATCCCTTTCAAGAGATATGTCCTTATTCAAAGAGATGTTAAAAGGTGGGGAAACTTTATTTCGCGACAGCGTTATTCTAGACTATGATTTCCAGCCCAAGGTGATGAAATACCGCGAGAACGAGCAGCTGCGCTTCGCTACCGCTATCCGCCCGCTTTTACAGGGAAATAACGGAAGAAACCTTTTCGTCTATGGCCCTCCTGGAGTAGGCAAGACTACTGCTTGTAAGCATGTCTTGAGAGAATTGAATGAAGAGACCGATGAAGTGTATACGGTTTACATCAACTGCTGGAAAGAAAATACTACCTTTAAGATTTTCATCAAGATTTGTGAAGATTTAGGCTATAAATTCATCCAAAGCAAGAAAACTTCTGAACTCTTTGCCTTAATCAAACAGCATTTCAACAAGAAACCCATCGTCTTTGTCTTTGATGAGATTGATAAATTAGAAGATACTGATTTCTTATACAATATTCTTGAAGATATTTACCGCAAATCTATTATTGTCTTAACTAATTATCGTGATACTTATTCTGAATTAGATGAACGCATTCGCAGCCGCTTCTCTCCAGAATTTTTATCTTTCCGCGCTTATAATGAAGCGGAAATTACCGGAATTCTTAAAGAGAGAAGAGAGTATGCTTTCATTCCTAATTGTTGGGAAGAAGAGGCGTTTAAAGAAATGGTAGAAAAAAGTACGGAACTAGAAGATGTACGCATTGGTTTATACTTAATGCGAGAAGCGGGAAATTTGGCTGAAGAAAAAAGTTCTCGCATAATCGCTCTTCCACATGTAGCCGAAGCGATGAAAAAAGTGGACGATTTCCATATCAAGCCTAAGGATGGGCTGGATGAGGATTTGCAGCTGGTATTGGAATTAGTGCGAGAGCATTCCGGAAAAAAGATTGGCGATATTTATGCCACTTATGCCGAGATGGGTGGAGAAATGAGTTATAAGAGTTTCCAGCGTAGAATTAATAAACTTTCAGAAGGAAGATTCATCTCCGTGGAAAAAGTTTCCGGCAAAGATGGCAATACTACTATTGTTAATATTACCCAAGACATGAAATTAAGTGAGTTTTAAGAGGAAAATTTATATAATTGCGGCTGCTTATGATAAAAATGATTTTTATCGGAGACCAGAGAATAAAACTAGAAAAGCCCCTCAATGATTTAGATCGATTAGTGTTAAGGTTTGTGAATATCTTAAAAAAACATGTTGATTATGTAATAATTAGTGGTTATGTTTCTCTTCTGTTGGGGAGAACGAGAAATACCGAGGACGTGGATGTTTATATTCACTACTTAGAATTTAATCCCCTTTCTTCTTTATTTCTGAATCTTTGTCAGGACGGATTTGAATGCCTGAATACCAATAATGTTAAAGAGATTTACGATTATTTAAATGAGGGTTTAGCTGTTCGTTTTGCTTTAAAAGGAGAAGTTATCCCCAATTTTGAAGTGAAATTTGTGAAACGAATTCAGGATTACGACCTTTTTGATGAAGCGGTAGATGTTGAGACTGAAGGGGGAAGCATTAAGATATCCTCTCTGGAACGGCAGATAGCTTTCAAAAAGTATTATTTGGGCTCACCGAAAGATTTAGAAGACGCTCGTTATGTAGAAGAAGTGGCTAAAGGTCATCTAAATCCAGAAAAGATTAAAAAGTATCAGCAGTTAGTAAAAGAGTTGATGAAAGAATGAAATTTCTTAAGGTGGCAAAGAGCAACGAAGAGGACCGCATGAATTTTGTAGTATTCTGGGCTGATTTTGTAAGAAATAATCCGGATAAAGTCTGGGGGAAACAGCATAAGATGTTTGTTAACATTATGATGCAAAATGCTAAGCATTATCCACTCACGGTGGAACAGTATCTAAAAATGAAAGAAGAGAAGTATAATCCGAAAAGATGATGACAGAGCTAGATAAACTGCGTTACTTCTATCGGTTGAAATCCGTTGACCGCCACAATTCTCAAGGCAGCCGTAAGGAATCTTCTGCCGAACATACCTGGAGCTGTTTAATACTGGCAGATTATTTCTTTAGTAAGATCAAACAGAAACTAGATCGAGTTAAAGTGTACAAGATGTTGATGTATCATGACTTGGTGGAGATTGAAGAGGGTGATGTAAATATTCTTCACGAAGAAAAAAGAAAGAACAAGAAGGAAATAGAATTAAAGGCAGCAGAATTGATTACTCAGAAAATTCCTTCTTCCCTGTCTAAGAAGTATTTAACCCTTTTCCAAGAATACGAAGAGCAGAAAACTCTCGAAGCAAGATTCTGTAAAGCTATTGATGCTCTTGACGCCGAGATCCATGAGATGGATTACAAACAGGATTGGAAAAGCTGGACGGAAGAGTTCTTAAGATGTAAGAAGGAACCCCTGTTTGTGGATTTTCCTGAAATTCAAGAATTATTTGAAGAGACAATTAAGCACGTGAGAAAGGAAGGATATTTCGAGCAGTGAGTAACTACTTTTGTGGGACAAAACATTTATAAAGAGTACTGATTCTAGAAATTAAAATGGTTGCTATTCATTCCGATAGTCGTGTTCGCATTCATGTGTTAGAGAGAAGATTAACTGGAGGAGATTATCTTAATGTGTACTTTCAATATCATGATTTTGATCCAGGAAATTTTGGTGTCGGTTCCTTTTGTAGTGGTTCAGAACTGATCTATGGAATGACTAAAGAAAAAACAGATGGTCGTTTAAACATACGTGATGTTGATTTAATCAATCCAGTTCTGTTTCCGGGTATTGGTCCCGATGAACATGCTCCTGGAAAATTTCACCCGCGGACGGTCGAAGAATGGGACCCCAAAAACCGATATCCCATTCTTTGTAAAGGTCTTGATCGAGCATTTTATCATCCCGCTACAGAAGTGCTTGGAGAAGGAACGATAGCCGATTTAGGAGAAAGAATTCGAACTGTTGCTGGTTATAATCGATTTGAAAAGGGAATACGAGATTTAGCTACAGCACTTAAAAAATTAGATAAGATTTTAGGATAGACTTTTCTGTCGAGATTCTCACTTCAACCCCTAACCGCATCCTTCACAATCCCATACACTTCTGGATAAGCATTAACATTCAGCATCTCGCTGTGCAAGTAATCGGTGCCAGTACAATTGCCATTGATGTAATAGTTATGGACTAAATTATCCTTGCTCGGTAATTCTACTTTTCCTTTGGGCACAATTCCATCTCCTTCTTCTCCATCGGTATCACAGCCTACTCCTATTATATTATGAATGGGAATCTTGGGCAAACTTTCTCGATTTAACTTATTTAAAAATAAACTGCCTTCATTCATGTCTCGGCATTCTAACTGTTCGCCTACTACTGAACAATAATCAGCGACATTACCAACAATACCATAATTAGGAGTGCCAATCATAACCAATTCTTTTACACTTTCGCTGCCAAAAATTTGTAAATAGCGTCGAGAAACTAAGCCCCCCATGCTATGCGCTATGATAATCACTTTAGGTCTTCCCGTTTTGTATTTGATCCAATCAACCATATCTTTCATGCGGATAGCATAAGTGTCAATATTTTCTGATTTAGTCTGCACTAGATTATAATCGCTGCCCAGGGCAAAGAAATCATAGTAATAACTTCCTTTGAAGGTGAAAGGAGCAGGGATAACTTTCCATACTCCTTGATCATCAGTATTGTAATTGTATTCAGAGAGGGCTCCCGCATCAACATAACCCTCTTCAATTAGTTTATTCTGTAGCTGGTTAAAGGCATTTAAACTGTATTCCGTAGAAATCTCTTTGTTGAAAGCGTGTCCATGAACAAATAAAATAGGAATGTTCTTCTCATCAATAAGACATTCTTGACTTAAACAACAAGATTGTTCTTTTCCATATATTGGGCAGCGAGGTAGGGGTTCAATTAAATTAAGACTAATCTCTTTCACAGAAACCTTTTCTACATTTATATTTATTAAAGTAAATTGAATAAAGTTAAAGTTTAGAGTAAAGAAATGACAATTTTCTTGCTGTCTAATCATCTCTTGCACTATCGCTAAACTTAAAGAGGGGTCGAAAGTATTATTGCCGGTGGTGGTGAAACTTCCCATTATATCTAATAATAGTTCTCCATTAGAACTATTCTTTGGTACAGAAAGAGCGGTTAAATATTTTTGAGCTTGCTGATACTGTAGATATCTTAATAAATTTTTAACACTGACATTGAATTCTGCCGTATAAGAGTAGCTGTCTGATTTAAGAGAATTTAAAGACTCTTTTAGTAGCACCAAAAATTCCTGTTGTTGCTGGCAAGTCTTACTCAATTCTGGAAGATTTTCTAAGTACTCTTTAACTTCTAGATGTTGAGCACAAACTCCGCTGAGATTGCATAAAATGTCTTTATTGATGTTGGTAGTCAGCTCTTTTTTCAAAGCTTCTTTATTTCTTTCCAAAGAGAGAGTATTATTCAATCCAATGGTATAACTTTCTGTTTCCAATACAAATTGTTCCTTCTCGGCCAAAGTATTTTTCTGATTGACTAATTCTAGTTTGTGGTTAAAGACGGGAATAGTTTGATTTAAGGCAAAAAGAAATTCCGCATCCAAAATAATAATATTATTAATTTGTTTCCATTGCTCTTGGATTTGTTCGATTCTTAAACCCACTAGTTGATATCCTACTAAAAGAGGGGAAAGGCTTTCATTCCATTGGTCCAAATAAAAACTAGAGGTACGAAAGTTCTCTTCTAAATTTTTAATATTTACATCTATTGCCGCATAATCCTGTCTTAACCAAATGTCTACACTTTGGTTCAAAATCAATTTGTTTTGAGTAAGAATTTGTTTAATCTCAAACGCGGAAGATGAAAGTTCAGTTTGGATCACTTTGTTTGTTTCTGCGGTTAAGTTGGTTAAATATTGCCATCCTGCTTCTTGTTCCGCTTGCTGTTGAGCTAAAGACAGAAGTTTCTCCTTAGTTAGTTGTTTTAACTGCTGCTCTTCTGGATTTAAATCGTGGCTAACGGTAATAAGCAGAGAGCGAGTAATATTCTCTTCTGAAGTGTGGCACCAAGTAGTTTTCTTGCTTTGACAAGTGACGCTAAATGAGTATAATTCTTTTCCACTGCCCTTGCCATAAGGAATTACTCCATATTCTCGGTTAAAAGGAGAACCGGGGCGGATAGTGAAAACAGAATCATCTAAATCTCTTTGATAGCTGATATCTTTAAACTCAGAAGTGCATAAAGCTTGGCAGAAGGGATTAGTCTGCACTTTAACCATGAGATTAATTTTTCCTTCTTCTCTATTAGCCAACTGCAGATTCTCTTGATCGGTGCTGAGAGTGATAATCATATCATTTCCCAATAGAAAATTAACCCATAACCACAATTTAGTTCCAAAAATGGAAAGAATGATTACTAAAATTATCGCTAAGATAGCTAAGAGCTTCCAATGTCGTTGATACCACCTCTTATGCGCCATATAAAGAGGATTAAGAAGAGGAGGTATTTAAAGACTACTCTTGTTCATTTATTGACGGCATTATTCTTCTCAATCTCTACATCACAAAACAACTTTTGCAGAACCCCTATTGCTAACAATCAGTAAGAACGAAAACTATATAAATATCCTCGCTAGAACAGTTTAATTATGGCAAAAGAGGTTAATCCCATCGAACGGAAAATTAGCATGGTGGCTGCTGCTTCGGAAGCGCTGATTTATAGAAAAAAGAATCCGGCTTGCGACAGCGACCGGGTTTTGCAGCATATTTCTAAGAACGTGGCTATCGGTAAGGACGAAATCACTAAGATGGGTATGATTGCTGCCGCTACTGAAGCGATAACTATTTCTCAAAAGAATCCGGCTTTGAACGAAAAGGATGTTATCAGAAGAGTAATGGATAATCTGCCGGGGTTGATTGGCAATTTAGGCGGATTTTAGAGTTGTTTTGGTTTCGTTTGTTTTTTGAGGGTTGAGATTATGAAAATAGCTATTTGCGGAAGCTTAAATTTTACTTACGAAATTAAGAAAATAGCTGACGAATTAAAAAATATTGGTTTTGAGGTTTCCATCCCCATAACCTCTGAAAAGATTTTACAAGGAGAATTTTCTTTAGAAGACATCAAAAATGAAAAAGAGAAAGGAGAGTTTTCTCAGAGAGCTATCAAATATGATTCCATTCGTAACTATTGGAAGGTTATTCAAGAAGCGGATGCCGTTTTAATCGCTAACTTTGACAAGAAAGGAATTAAAAATCATATCGGAGGCAATTCCTTTCTCGAAATGGGTTTTGCTCATGTTCTTAACAAGAAGATATTTTTACTTAATTCCATTCCGGAGATGCTTTATACTGATGAGATTAAAGCCATGCAGCCCGTTGTTCTGAATGGAGATTTTCGAAAATTAGATAAGAATTTGGGTGGGTCTTAAGTTATTTGTTTTATTTTATTGATTGATAGAGTGCGTCACGTTTTAAAGAATGGTTTAAAATTGTTTTGGATTAAAGTGTTGGAGGGAATGTAAGATTATTTAGGAATTGCTGTTCCTTCAGTAAGAACTCTCTCTGTCTCTTGACAAGCGGCTTCTAGACCACTACGTCCTATTAATGAGTGTCCATATTTTGCATAACCACAAGTTTCGGTTACTTCTCTTTCTCGATAGAGACCAAAGCCAAATCGATTTAGGTTCTTGCTTCCTCCAAAAATTTCTCGTAAAGGTGACGGAGTATCTTGATATATATTTATTATGGATTCTATTAAGGAGGAATATTTACTAGCTGCTTCTAAAACATTAACAGCGATATTTTCTATAATTCCACTATGTTTGTCTAAATGTGCTGCCCTTACTTTTCGTTCATGTCTAGCTAAGGCAGCTAAAACACGGAAGGTAAGAATTTCAAGAGATTTATTGTAGGACTCTTTTACTTGAGGATCTTCTAAAACAATGCCATAATTTGGACCAAGTACTGTTCTTAATTCATTTAAATAGGGTTGGTTTTCCATCAGTTTGTTACTTAATAATAGGAAACTTATAAATGTTTTGAGAAAAAAATGAGAAAGGCATCACTAAAAGAGAAATAATTATTCTCAAAGATGGAATTCACTTTCCTTTTACATTGATTATATCGTTATAATTATTTGGAGCGAAGTCCCTATCGCTATGGTAATCGAAAGCAAGGAGGTGGCTCAAAGTTATGAGAAGTATTTTGAGCTGCTGTGGAAACAGGCAAAAGTTTAATAACAAGAATATAAACTTAAAGTTTACATATATAAACTATTAATTTAAACTAAACTCCCATGCAATACAAAAATCTTACCTTAGACCCGTTTCAGGAAGATGCCATCAAAGCTATTGAAGGAAACAATTCGGTAGTAGTCTCTGCTCCCACCGGCAGCGGGAAGACTTTAATTGCCGATTTTATTATAGAACAGCACAAGAACGATACTAAACGTATCATCTATACTGCTCCGATTAAAGCTCTTTCCAATCAAAAGTATCGCGATTTCTCTAAGGATTACGGAGAGGATAAAGTGGGCTTGATGACCGGAGATTTAGTAATCAATCCTACCGCTAAAATTCTGATTATGACTACGGAAATTTATCGTAATATGGTCGTCTCCAGCGATGCAGAAGTAAAGGATGTAGCTTATGTCATCTTCGATGAGATTCATTTCATTAATGACATCGAACGCGGCTATGTGTGGGAAGAATCTATTATTTACAGTCCGGAAACAGTCCGTTTCTTATGTCTTTCTGCTACTATTCCTAACGCCGAGGAGTTTAGCCGTTGGATTCAAGCCATTAAACATCATAAAGTTAAAACAGTTATCTCTACTGAACGCCCCGTTCCGTTACAAATGCAGTTTTATGATGATCATTTAGGACTGACTACTTTAGAAAAAATTAAGGATGCCGCTGTTGAAGATTCTGAATATCATCGGATGCAGGGAAAGAAAAGAAAAAATTTTAGATTGCCTCCTCCAGATCAAACTGCTTTGATTAAGGAAATCAGCAAAGATCGTTTACCCTGCATTTTTTTCGTCTTCTCTCGACAGGATTGTCAGAGGAAAGCCCAAGAGTTATCTCGAAAGAACTTTTTCTCAAAAGATTATGTTTTGTTACAAACTTTGAATAAGAGATTAGAAACAGCTCCCAGCGAAATCTCGCGATTAACTTCTACTAAAATGTTGAAAGAAACTTTGCCGCAGGGAATTGCTTTTCATCATGCCGGTTTGTTGCCGATTATCAAAGAAACTATTGAAGAATTATTTGCCGCAGGAAAGATTAAAGTTCTTTATGCCACAGAAACTTTTGCCGTGGGCATTAATATGCCGGCTAAAACGGTCTGCTTTGAAAATCTGCGTAAATATGATGGTTTCAATTTTAGAGGTTTGACCACTAAAGAATTTTTTCAAATGGCCGGAAGAGCCGGACGTCGAGGAATTGATAAGATTGGTTATGCGATTACTATCATTTATCGTCCTAATCTTAATTATAAAGAAGTCAAGCATATCACTTCTAAGGATATGGAACCGATCCAATCCCAATTTAAACTGTCTGTAAATACCACTTTGAATCTAATCAACCAGCATCCTCCGGAACAGATTGAGAAGATTTTGCGTTTAAGTTTTTGGAGTTATCAGCAGTTTGGAGTAAATTATGCTAAAGTCCCCGCTCGAGTGTTGCTAGCGAGATATGATAGTATTACCCGAAAATTGGAAGCTTTTGGTTATGTTGAAGAAGGGAAATTAACTGCTAAAGGATTATTCTCTTCTAAAGTCTTTTCTGATGAAATTACCACCGGGGAGATATTTGCGACGGACTTAGTAGAAAGTATGGATGAATATCAAACCCTACTTGTTCTCGCGGCTTTAGCTTATGAATCTCGTGATTTGGATCAATTTAAAGGACAGCAAGTAGATCAAAGAGTAAAGCAATTGCGTCAGATTCTACATAAGAACGATTATTTAGTTAAAGAAAGAAAATTCAAGGAATTAGAGAAGCTTACGGCTTTAATTCATCCCATTTATACTGGAGAGAGTTTCTTTAAAGTGTTGGAACAAACCAATTTGCAGGAAGGTGATTTGATTAGGATATTCTTACAGATATTAGATCGGGTGGGACAAATAAAAAAAGCCACTTCTGATTATCGCGTACGTAATAAGATGAACAATTGCGAAGGTATTCTCAAGAAAGCTCTGGAAGGGATATATTTAGTTTAGGGTTGGGAATACTTTTTTTTTGAATTGTTAATTCTTTATTGCTTGTTGCGATCTTTTATCTCATTATTAACTTTGTAGTGATTATGAGAGAAAAGTTTAAATATTTCAATGTTTCTTAATAACATTCTAAAACAAATTTTTAGGGTGGAAAATGCCTTATTGGAATGTTGATGAAGAGAAAAAACAGGAGAGAGAACTTAAAAGATATGAGGAACTAAGAGTAGAGCATTCTAGAAGATTTACCGAGATAACTCAATTAAGTTCTGAATTAGACACACAGCAGAGTTTACTCAGGACATACAGGGGCGGAGAAGTGAGGGATTTTCGGCATAAACCTGGGAAGAGTGGACCTTACGGATATAATGAGACTTTTGAGGATATCACTCGACCGGCAGGCTTTTTCGAAAAAAGAAAATTACCTCAGAAAATTTATGGTTTAGAAAGAACGATTTCTCAAATTGAACAGAGTATTGAGCAAAAGAAAAGGGATCATGACCGATGGTATGATGCAAACGTAACAGAATTAAAGCAGTACGAAAAGAAGTATGGAAAATAGTTTAATTCTTTACTTTCTATTATCCCTTTCATCCACCAACTGTTTGAGGAAATCTTCTACTTTCACTCCGAACTTTACTTCACCCGCGCGAGTTCTTACCGCTAAAGTCTTCTTCTCCTCTTCCTTATCTCCAATAGTAAGGATGTAATTGGCTTTTTCCAATTGTGCGTCACGTACTTTCTTCCCAATAGTTTCTGCCGAAGTATCTAACTCTGCTCGGAATCCTTGTTCCAACAACTTATCTAAAATTTCTTGCGCAAACTTGACGTTTCTGTCCGTCACGGTTAAGATTTTAACTTGTACTGGAGAAAGCCATAAAGGAAGATTTCCGTTAGTATGTTCCAACAATATTCCAATAAACCTTTCTAATGAGCCATAAATTACTCGATGCAGCATTACTGGACGTTTCATTTTTCCATCATTATCAACATATTCCAATTCAAAGCGTTCCGGCATAGCAAAGTCCAATTGAATGGTGGAAAGCTGCCAGGTTCTTTCTTGTGAATCCTTGAAGTGGAAGTCTATCTTTGGTCCGTAGAAAGCTCCATCTCCGGGATTAAGTTTATATTTCATCTTAGTTTTCTTTAAAACTTCTTCTAAAGCTTTCTCGGCCTTATCCCAGACAGAATCGTCTCCTACTCTCTTTTCCGGACGGGTGGATAATTCCACATGATCAAACTCTAATTTGAATTTTTTGAAAAATAAATCAATCAATCCGATAATGTTTTTTATTTCTGATTCTAACTGTTCTTCAGTACAATAAATATGTGCATCATCTTGTGTAAATTTGATTACTCTAAACAATCCGGCTAATACTCCACTCAATTCTTGTCGATGTACGATGCCCAGTTCTCCTACTCTTAAGGGTAGGTCGCGGTAAGTTTTAGGAGTAGATTTGTAAACTAACATTCCTCCCGGACAGTTCATAGGCTTGACGGCAAAATCTCTTTTTTCATATTCTGTCAAAAAGATGTTATCTTTGTACTTATCCCAATGTCCCGAGATTAACCACAATTTTTTGTCTAGGATTTGCGGAGTAGAAATCTCTTTATATCCGGCTTTGCGGTGCTCTTCTCTCCAGAACTGGACTAATTCATTATAAATTGTCAATCCGCGGTCATGATAAAATACCATCCCCGGAGCGACGTCTTGGAAAGAGAATAAGTCTAATTTTTGCCCCAATATTCTATGATCATTATCTTTTAATTTGCTGGTGTCTAATCGAGAACGAGAAATTTGCGCCAATAATTTTTTATGGTCAATGACTTCTTCTGCTGGTTTGATTTTTACTTTTGTTTCTCCAGCAGCAGCGTTTTCTTCTGGAACTACTCCAAAACTTCTGCTTAACTCCGAAAGTGGATGTCCTTTACAGGCAATGTTAAAAGATTTATACCAACCGAAAGGAGCGCGAGTGACTTTGTACTCTTTTTCTTTGCTTAATAATTTCTCTGCTTCCTTCAATACTTCTTCTGCTTTCTTGGGAGCAGCTAAACTGGAAGAAAGATGAGCGTAAGGATAAAGCACAATATTCTTAGCCTTGACTTGAGTAGCGATATCTTTGATTTCGTGTAAGTATAATTCTACTGTTTTCTTCAAATCCGCTTCATCACGTTTTTCTACTGCCGAGAAAATGACTAAGCATTCTTCTACGCGATGTTTGCCCGGGGGAGCTTCTTCTGCATCTTTAATCGCTTTCTTCTTAATCTCAAATTCAATGTAATCAGCATGGATAGCTAGTATTTTCATGTTTGAACACCTTTTGTGGGTTTATTTTTGGCTATTTTTATTAATCTTTCCTCTCTGTTGTTTAAGAACTGGATTTCTTGAGTCCTAACTCCTTTCGAACATCATCATAATATTCATGATCTCCAAAGTGAAATTCCAAGTAAAAAGAGTTCTTTATCTTAACTAAAAGAATACGATATTCATTTCCTTCTATATTTAAGGGATAGCGAAAGACTAATAATTGGTTCATCTTGAATTGTTTATAACTTTCATCAGTATTGACTATGATTGGCCTAATTTTCTTATCAATGACTTCTTGAATCCAAGAGAATATCCGTTCTGTTTTAGTTTCACTGAGCTGAGAAACTATTTCTATTACTTTATCTTTGAATTGCTCAGAGTTCATTTGTGATACTATGGGTCAACTGATATAAATACTTTTGTGAATCGTATTCAATGTCTTTATAGAACCCTGCTTGGGTGTAAAAAAATCTTTTCAGATAAGAGAACTTTCCAATTTTTGTCATAATTCCAGGAACTTCCTTCAAAATATATCCCAAGGGGTCTTTTAAATCTTTAGTTAAAAAATAAAGTTCTTTCGAATCAAGAATATGGTTGTTCTTGTAATATTCTGTATAAAGAATCAAAGAACGCAGCTGTTTTAAATTTTGATAGTTAAGATATTCTGGAACAATTTCGTTGATGATATTCCAATAATGGGCAATGGTGGTCTTAATAGGTCTAACAGGCAAGATACTTTTTGAAACGCAAACCTTAATCAAAGAGTGATAAAATAGGGAATACAATTGATTAAAATCAAGGTAATTCAGTTTTACTCCTTTGGGTAAGGAAAATTTATTTTTGCTGCGGGAGATTACAAATAAATCAATATCATTATATTTATGGCTAAATAAAAAAGAGCCGGAGATGAAGGCGTGTTTTACCGGTATCTGTTTCAGTATCTCTTCTGCTTGCTTTATCCTTTCTGGCAAAATGTGTTCGGGTTGGTAGATGTACATTTTGTTACTTATTTTACATATCTTTATAAATTTATGCTTAATTATTAATTATTATCTATTTTTAGTAATAAAGGATATTGAATGAGAAAACATTTAAATTCCAACCCTCTCTAATCTTTTTATGGTGCGCATCTGCGTCTTTGGAGACAGTACTTGTTCAGAAGAGTCGGATTATGGATATAAAAATTGGGTGGCTTTGCTTAGATCTAATTTTGATACTGAAGACAGCATCTTTAATCTGGGAATCTCGGGAGAGACCACCCAGGGCTTATTACAAAGGATCGAGGTGGAATGTTTAGCTCGAGAGCCAGAAGTCATTATCATCTGTACTGGAGCTAACGATTCTCGCTTTGTGAACATAACTCCAGAAAGTGTAGCTACCCCGGAAGATGAGTTTAAAGATAATGTGGAACAGATTATCGCTCTTTGTAAAGAATTCACTTCCAAAATAATTTGGATTGGTAATACTCCGGCGGTAGAAACTAAAACAACTCCTACCATCTGGAGTTCTACTGAATATTTTGTAAATAGCAGTTTGAAGCGTTACAATTATTTTATTAAAGAGATTTGTCTTAAAGAAAAAGTGATTTTCATCGATCTGTTTGAAAAATGGTTGAAATTGGATTATAAATCCATTCTGGATGAAGAGGACGGATTACATCCAAATGAAGAGGGATATAGGCTAATGTATCAGGAAGTACTCCGAGTCCTTCCAAAAACTTCTTAAATCCCAATTGTATTCTCCAGTATAATGGGTAAAAAAGAGACAATTATCGTATTTGGGGCACATTCTGACGATTTTGTGATTGGAGCAGGCGGCACTCTAGCCCGATACGTAGAAGAAGGTAAGAAAGTTATCTCGGTAGTCTTCTCTTTTGGAGAGAATTCTCATCCTTGGCTGAAAGAAGGAATTGTGCAACAGATGCGTTCTAAAGAAGCAGTAGAAGCTTGCAACGTAATGAAAATAACTCGTTTAGTATTTTATGACTTGGCTGAGTTAAATTTTATGGAAGAGTACAAGAATAAAAATGTGGAAAAAGAATTACTACAATTGTTAGAAACGGAAAAGCCTACTAAAATCTTCACGCATAGCCAAGAGGATCCTCATCCAGACCATAAAGCTATCAATCAAATTACGCTTCAACTTTGGGAAAAGCTGCCCAAAACGATTCGGCCAGAGATTTATACTTATTCTATCTGGAATCCGGTTTCCTTCCGTAACCATTATCCTTCTTTTTACGTTAACATCTGGAATTACTTTAATATAAAGCTGAAAGCGTTAAAGACCTATCGCAGCCAGAAATTTCACATCATTTATCCCGTAGTATTATTATTTTTTCGCGCTATTAAAGACGGACTGAAAGTACATTCACTGTATGGGGAGAGTTTTTTTCGTATCAAATAACCATGGAAAATACAGATAAAATAAAACTATTGCTCATTGCCGATACTTATTATCCCAAAGTAGACGGAACCATGAAATTTATGGGAGAATTCTTGAAGCGAGCAGAAGGGGATTTCGAAATTTCTTTACTGGTTCCTAACTTTGGGCAGAAAAAAGGCAGCAATGTTACTTATATGGACGTTTCTAAGTTTTGGCAGGTCTCAGACTATCCCAGCATTAAATTTTCTCGGCACAATCGTGGTCTAATCAAAGAACAGATTAGGAAAGCCGATCTAGTTTTTGTACAAGGACCAGCTCTGGCCAGTTATTTGGGAATAAAATATGCTCACCGTTACGGCAAGCCGGTAGTATTATATGTACACACTATCACCTGGGAATTGTTCGATAAGTTTCTTCCTAATTTTCTGAAAAAGATGTTGTTTGGGATAATCAAGCGGAAATGCTTGCAATATTACAATCTTTGTAATGAGATTTTAGTACCTTACCACGACCTTAAATCTCAATTGGAACAAAGTGGGGTGGAAACGGAAATCAGCGTAGCTAAATTAGGGGTGGACATTGTTAAGTTTTCTCCCGTGTTCGATAAAAAACCCTGGAAGATAAAATTAGGCATCGCTCCAGAAAGAATTGTGATCGGATACGTGGGAAGAATTTCTAAAGAGAAAAACGTGAAAATGTTATTGGACGGGTTTAATAAATTGCGTAACCGCCGCAATAATTTTCTGTTAGTAGTGGGAGACGGACCGGAAGAGCAAGTTCAACCATTTAAGGAAAACTCTAATTGTTTAGTTACTGGCTTTGTGGATAATGTGGAAGATTATCTTAAAGCGATGGACGTTTTTGTCATGCCCAGTTTAACCGAAACTACTTCTCTAGCTACTTTAGAAGCCATGTCTTCCGGCTTGCCGGTAGTAGTTACTAAAGTTGGCTTCATCAAACAATATGTAGTTAAGGATTATAATGGTTTATTCTTCCCCAAAAACAGTTCTTCTCTCTTGGCCATGAAAATTGAAAGAATTTTAAAAGATGCAGAATTGAAGAATAGATTGGGTCAGAATGCTCGTAAGACTATCTCTTACTCTTTCTCTTGGGAACGATCTATTAATAGAATTAAACGTTTGCTGAAGAGATATGGGGAGTGAAGATAGAGTTAGCACCAATTCACGAGCGGTGCTGTTAATCAAACTTTGATTGCGGAAGGTGATGCTCCTTACGGGAAGGTGCCGCAATAAAACAAAACAGCCAAGAGCGAGGGCGGTGCTAACTTGACGGTTTAGGTATATATTAGACATATACACAAAATTTAAAAGGGGGAGGCAAAAAGGGGGTCTAACATGAAAAACTACGTATTTGATGGTGACGAGAAAGAAGGCGAAGGTGCCAAGGATGAAGATTTAGATACTACTGACGAAGATGGCTTTTTGGAAGGATTTGAAGATGATGAAAAAGAAGCGGAAGAGTGTGCTGAATGTGGGGAAAGAGTAAAAGCTGAAAAGAAAGTTACGCGTGAAGTAGAAGGAGAGAAGTACATTTTCTGTTCCAAAGAATGCGCCGATGAGTTTGAAGAAAGCCTGGGCGAAGGCGAAGAAGAAGCTTAGGATTTTAAGTTCTTTTTTTAAATATTATTGCTTACTTATAATTTATTTTCTTCAATTCTTTCTCGATCTTCTTCATCTCCCAGCAGTTCATCACATCCTTCTTCTCCAGCCATCCTCGACGAGCGCATAATACTCCTAAAGGATAAGTTTCTAATTGATGTACATCGTGGGCATCAGTACTGAGGACTAATTTACATCCTGCTTTTAACGCGGCTTTGACATTGATTCCGTTTAGATCCATCCTCTGGGGAGAGGAATTTATCTCTAAGAAAATATTCTTTCTTTTACAAACCGCAAACACTTTCTCTAAATTAAGCTGAATCGGGGGACGTTTTCCAAACTGGCCGCAGAGGGGATGAGCTAAAATATGGATGGGATAATTCTTCAAGGCCTTACATACTCTTTCAGTCATCTCTTTTTCTGGCAGTTGTAAGGAAGAATGGAGAGCGGCGATAACAATATTAAATTGTTTCAGTTTAGAGAGGGACAGATTAAGAGTTCCGTCTTTTTGGATATCAATTTCTATCCCTGAAAAAACTTTTATCTTCACTTTTTTCCTCACTTTTTCAATCTCTTTCAAATAGCCAGAAAGACGCTTCTCATTTAAAGGATTAACAATCCCAATATTACTATAATGCTCGTTGAAAGAGATGAACTGAAAGCCCATCTTTTCTGCTTGCTGAGCCATCTCTAGCAACGAATTCTCTCCGTCGCTCCAAGTAGAATGATTATGAAACAATCCCCTGATGTCTTTAGGGGTAATCAATTTTGGAAGTTGATGCTTTTGAGATGCTTCAATCTCGCCTGTATTCTCGCGCAATTCTGGTTCAATGTAATCCATTTTTAATTTATCATAAATCTCTGATTCGGTTCTTCCCGCTACCCATTTCTTTCCTTTCAGTTTAAATAAGCCATACTCACTCAAAGTATATCCTTTAGAAAGAGCAAATTTACGTAAAGCAATATTATGCTCTTTATTACCAATAAAATAATTCATAGCTGAGCCAAATTCTTTTTCTTTGACTACGCGCAGATCCACTTGCATTCCGTTGCGTAGGCGCACCGAGCCTTTGGTGGTTCCTTTAGCCAGCACTTCTTTCACTTCCGGATATTTGATGAATAATTTAATGACCTTTTCTGGTTGTGTTGAAATGACTAAAAAATCTAAATCTCCTATGGTTTCTTTTCCTCTGCGGAATGAACCGGCTACTTCTATTTTTTTCACAAAAGGTTGTTTCTTGAAGTAGGCGATGATTTCTTTTACGATGGGAATAGCACTAGCGTACATATAACGTTGCGGAGTGGTTTTAATCAGATTGATTCCTTCCAGAAGATGTTTTTCTGATTCTGTTCCAAATCCGGGCAGTTTTCTTAGTTTTCCAGATTTAATCGCTTTCTCTAAATCGCTAACACTATTAATCTTCAATTCCTTATGCAGAATCTTAATCCGTTTTGGTCCGAGGGTGGGTACTTTTAGCAACTGTTCTACATCAAAACCGATTTCTTTTTTTAGTTTGGTGTAATATTCCAACTTACCTGTTTTTAATAATTCGATAATCTTCTTTCCGATATGCTCTCCCACTCCCGGAATCTGGTCTAATTCTCCGCGCTGATGTATTGCTGCGATATCTTCAGAAAGATTTTCGATGCTTCTGGCGGCATTTCGGTATGCCTGCGGCTTAAAGGGCACTTCCTGTATTTCTAGAATGTCCGCAATCTCGTACAAGAGCTGGGCGATTTCCTGATTCTTCATGTGTATTCTTTAAGGTATTTCTGGATAATTCTGTTCTTAATAACTAAGATTTTTTGAATGATTTCTTTTCCTTGTTTAAATTCAATTTTTGTTCCGTAATAATTAATTCCGTTACGAATATAGCGGTAGCGGTCAAATTCGCTGTAATCAAAATCAGTAAGCATTTCTTTCAATAATT
The DNA here is from genome assembly GCA_043797205.1 of Candidatus Woesearchaeota archaeon. GTDB lineage: Archaea > Nanobdellota > Nanobdellia > Woesearchaeales > GW2011-AR9 > JACRPH01. The sequence goes on along the minus strand of JAZDQB010000005.1, from coordinate 8,067 downwards.
CTCCTATACATTGGTGATTTGTTACTTTGTATTCTCTAGATAAGCATAAGGCTTCTAATGCTTCCCTTAAAGAATCGTAGGTCAGAGAAACATAGGCAGAAATATTATTTTCGGTGATATTTGCGGTGGTTACAGCATTATCTTTGATATTAGACATTTCAATTAGGGATTTAATTAATTCTTTGTCTAAACGTGCTTTTCTAATAAATCCCTGTTTATAACAATCAGTTAAATCCATTTTAGTTCACCTTGAATTACTATCCCATTAATGATATTATTAATTAAATGGTCATTTTTTAATTCTTTTAATTCTCTTATTACAAACAGTTGTAATTTTCGGTTTATCTTTTTTTCATAGGTGTTCTGGTGGGGAAATTCTTTGTTTTTCTCAGTTATAATCACTAAATCAAAATCACTTTCTTCTACATCTAGTCCTTGCGCCGCAGAGCCAAAAAGGATAATGGTAGGCTTTAGATAAAATTGATTTAGGCTTTCTAGCAATCCGGATTCTTTTATCTTTTGGGTATTATAATATCTTTTGAAATCTCGGTATACTTCCGAGTCTAAGTTGGATTTATACAATTGGTAGATGCGTTCTTTTCTAAACTTTAGAATTCCTTTTTTAGCCCAGTGTTTAAGATCCTTGCTGGCTGTAGCCGGGGTAATCTCTAACAATCTGGCTACCTCACGCACATTAAACTCTTTTGTGGGAGATTCTAAAAATATCTTGAGTATGTTTAATTCTTTGAACATGTGTTTAATAAAATGAACGAGTGTTTATAAACTTTGTGGTGCGGTGGTTGTTTTAAAGAAACCGTCATTTTAACTTATCCACAACACTCTGGCGATTAACTCTTTCCCCTTCATCTATACATAATCCTAATCTGAATAAGGCTTCAGCCAACTCTCTTTTCTCGGGATGTCTTCGACAGCCATCTTTCTTATCATAATAACAGCTGACTTTCTCACTGTTCTTGCCATAATTAACTCCATTAATAGAAAAGTATCCTAAACTTCCATCAAAGGGCTTATAATCACTAGCTTGAAATATTTTTTCTTCACTTTTTTTATTATCTATTTCTACGTGCTTCTCTCTTTCGGTGGATTCTATGGTAATTCTTAAATAATGGTTTTGGATATCTTTTGCGGTAAGTTCTTGTTTATCTTTAGAAGGATTAGTTTCTCTAGTTACTACATACTCTCCATTTAGACATCTTACTGATACGGGAGGAAGAGGAGAATAGCAGCCTAAAGCTAGCAGTATCGGAACAAAGTAAGTAGTGAGTTTCATACTTTAATTCACTTTTTAGGATTAGATTTAAAGGTTTAGGAAGAAATATTGTTTTTAAAGAAAGATTTTAAATGTAGGGCAATATTTGTAAGGGTATGGCTGATGAAGATCCTCATCGAAAAAAAAGTATTGCTGATATCGCTCGAGAGGTTGAAGCTTTGGATTTGATTAAAGGTACACCCGTTTATGAGAGTATTCTTCGGGGAAGATTAGCTGGATATACTCCCAAAAATTGTCCACATCCTTTGTCTGTAATGAATGGCCCTTATATTATGTGTACGCAGTGTGGAGATCAGGAACTGACTTGAATTTAAACACGAATTTCCCATAACCTTTAAAAACCACCTTCCACTCCTTTGAAGTATGGTCTTAGAGTGGAATTCAATTCAAGAGAAGTGGCAGAAAGCGTGGCAAGAAGCTGAGCTAGGCAAAGCGACCGTAAAAAAGAACAAAGAGAAGTTCATGATGATCTTTGCCTACCCGGGAGTTTCTGGCTACTTACACGTGGGACATATGCGCGGTTTCTCTTACACCGATGCTATCTGCCGTTACGAGAGATTAAAAGGAAAAGAAGTCCTTTATCCCGTAGGCACCCATGCTTCAGGTAATCAAGCCATCGCTTTCGCCAACAAGGTCTTTAAGGGAGATCCCAGTTGGATTGAATACCTCAAGAATAACGGTTGTTCAGAACAAACCATTGCTACTCTTACTGATTCCAGTACCGTAGTAAATTTTTTCAATCAGGTTTATATTGAAGATTATTGGAAGAAGTTTGGCTTCTTATGCGATTGGGACAGATTTACTTGCACTATCTACAAAGATTATGAAAAGTTCATCCAATGGCAGTTCAAGAAGTTACAGGAAAAGGACCTCTTAGTGCAGAAGCCTTATTTCGCTACTGCTTGCGTAAATTGCGGACCCGTAGCGGTAGATCCAAGTGAGACAGACATTTCTAAAGGAGGAAATGCCGAAAAGCAAGAATACACTTTATTGAAATTCAAGATAGAAAACGATTTCTTAATTGCCGCTACCTTACGTCCAGAAACCGTTTTTGGGCAGACTAATTTATGGATTCATCCCGAGGCCAAGTATGTTCGAATAGAAGTAGAAGGAGAAAACTGGATCGTCAGCGAAGAAGCAGCGGAGAAATTGACTCATCAGAAAGAAGATATCTTGATGAAAGATAATGTTGATCCTAAAAAGTTATTGGGCAAGTATGCTCGGGCTCCGGGAGTAGAACGAGATATTATTATCCTCCCCGCAACTTTCTGCGATCCAAAAATTGGTTCCGGAATCGTTACTTGTGTTCCTAGTGATGCTCCTTACGATTATGTGGCTTTGAAATTCTTGCAAGAGCATCCGGAAGAGTGTCGTAAATATAACTTGAACTACGAAACTGTAAAAAACATTCATCTCATCCCTATTATCAAAACCGAAGGTTATGGTGATTTCCCGGCGAAAGAGATCGTGCAAAAGATGGGCATTCATTCTTTAGACGATCCGAAATTAGAAGAAGCAACTAAAGAAGTTTACAAAACTGGATTTCATACTGGCATTATGCGTGAAACAGCACAAGAGTATTCTGGTAAGAAAGTAGAAGAAGCCAAAGAAATGATGAAAGCTAGATTGATTGAGGAAGGTAAGGCCGATATCATGCATGATTTGACGGAAGAAGTAATTTGCCGCTGCGGCGGAAAAGTTATCATCAAAAAGATTGACGATCAATGGTTTATCAAATATTCTGATTCGGAATTGAAAGAGCGCAGTAAAGAACAAGCGAAGGAAATGAACATCTATCCGAAAGAATATCACGATAACATTGCCGGAGTATTAGATTGGTTTGGCGATCGGGCTTGTGCTCGCTTAGGAAATTGGCTCGGTAGTAAATTACCTTTCGATCCTAAATGGACTATCGAACCCATCAGCGATTCTACTCTTTATCCGGCTTATTATATCGTTTCCAAATGGGTAAATAACAAAACAATTAAAACTGAAGAGTTGACGGAAGATTTTTTTGATTATGTCTTTTTAGGTAAAGGAGCAGGAAAGTCCACTTGGAAACCAATCAAAGAAGAGTTTGATTATTTCTATCCTTTAGATCTTAATCTTGGTGGTAAGGAACATAAAACCGTACACTTCCCAGTATTCTTAATGAATCATGTGGCTATCCTTCCGGAACAGAAATGGCCCTTAGGCATTTTCGTGAACTGGTGGGTTACCGGAAGCGGAAGTAAAATTTCAAAAAGTAAAGGCGGTGCTGAACCTATTCCTCGAGCGATGGAAAAGTTTGGGGTAGATGCCATGCGTTTGTATTATGCGCATATAGGTTCTCCGCATGTAGACGTGGTCTGGACTGAAGAAACTGTTTCTAATTATAAGAGTGCCCTAGAAAGAATTTATGTTTTGTGTGAACAATTGAAAGAATTGAATGGAAAACACGCTAAATCTATTGATCATTGGTTACTATCTAAAGTACATGGACATTTGAAACACATTAATGCCGCGATGAAAAGTTATGATCTGCGTGAATTGGCTTCTACCGTATACTTTGGTATTTACGATGATTTACGTTGGTATGTACGTAGAGGTGGTAATGATGCCAAGACCTTGAAAGAAGTATTAAGCTTGTGGTGCAAAGTGATGAATCCTATTACGCCTCATTTAAGTGAAGAATTGAATTTTTTGGGCGGATATCTGGAAGGTTTAGTTTCTGCTTCAGAATGGCCAGAAGTGGACGAGACTAAAATTCAGCTAAAGGCAGAAGCAGGAGAAGAGTTAGTTAAAAACACGACGGAAGGAATGCGTAACGTGTTGAAATTGGCCAAGATTGAAACTCCACAGAAGTTCACTTTATTTGTAGCTGAACCTTGGTTGTATCCTTTGTTTGAAATTGTTTCTTCCGAGATTAAAGTAACACACAATTTGGGAGAAATCATGCGCAAAGTACTAGCCGTTCCGGATTTAGAATCTCGCGGTAAGGATATTAGCAAGATTGTTCCGGGATTGTTAAAAGATGTTTCTAAAGTGCCTAAGTTAGTTACTTCTCCGGTGGAAGAAGCGAAAGTGATGAAAGAGGCTAAGGAGTATTTAGAGAAAGAGTTTGGCTGTAAGGTAGAAGTGATTTTGGCCGAAGAGAGCGAGAATCCCAAAGCTAAGTCGGCTCTGCCGGGGAAGTTAGGGATTTTGGTGGAATAGATTTAATCAAAATCAATCATTCCCAAATTAGAAATGATTTCGGTGATTTCACCAACTTCATCTAAACGCCATTCTTCTGACAACACTTTATCAATATAATCTTTATTTTTAAGAAATGCGGTTAATCCTTGAACATAAAACTTACTCGCAAGATCAGAAGCTTCATTTGGATCTAATAACGTGCAAGTATGGTCATAAAGTAAGAATAAATTTTTTATCACTCGAGTTGAAGCCAATACTGGATCATACTCTCCCCTAGAACATTCTTCTTCTAAACCGTAACAAGCAACTTTGAGAATATTCTGATTAAAAGTGTTCCAAAAAGTTCTTAAATTTTCTGGAGAAATAAAAGTCTCTACATTCCAGAGAGAGTATACTCTTTCTGCCAAAGATTCGCTGGGATGTTTTCTATTATAATCACTAAAAGCTTCAGATGTTTGAGCCATAGAAAAATCTCCTTTTTCTTCTAATAAATGTACAATATGACAAAGCGGTCTTACTTCTGTACGCCAGTCAAGACTCATGTACATATTTTGGCCCATACTTTGTCGGGAGGACATACCCATTTCCATGTTGTTATTACTAATAAGTGATTTGTTTATAAACTATTCGTCAAAATCCTATCCTCTTTTTCTTAAAAAATTTATCTCTCTAAATACTTCTTCCTCTTCTCTTCTTCAAACTTCTCAATAGCATATCTTAACATCGTTCTGGGCATGGTTCGATAATGCTTCTGTAAGAATTCTTCTTCCACCGTTTGATCTCTTTTACCAATCTCTCTTAGGGCCCAGCCTACTGCTTTATGAATTAAATCATGCTTATCATTTAGAAGAGTTTCAGAAATCTTTAAGGTGTCTTTAAATTGGTGATGAGCAATAAAAGTAAAAGTTGCCAAAACAGAAATCCTCTTTTCCCACAAATCTTTAGATTTGGCCAGTTGATAGAGAATAGCATGGTCTTTATCCCGTAGATATTCCCCCACAATTCTCGGAGTGGTAACGTCTACCAAATCCCAGTTGTTGATATATTTAGTATTCCTTAAATACAAATCATAAATTTCTTTTCTTTCTGCTTCGGAAGCTTTCTTGAATTTGTAAGTGAGAATAATCAAAGCAGTCATCCGTTCTTCATGATATTTGCCGTGCAAGAGTTGTTCTACTTCTTTCAAAGAAATTTCACGATAATACTTCTTCGCTACTTCTCTTTGCACTGGCATAGTAATGCCGAGAAATAAATCTCCTTCTCCATATTCTCCTTTTCGTTTAAAATATGAGAATTTAAGTGAAATAAAAGAAGATAGGCAAAGATAAGAATTAACAACATGAAACATTTACCTCCCTGGCTTTGTAAAGGAATTATTGGGGCAGCAGTAGCCGGAGGACTTTGGGTGAGTGTCAATTTAGAGATAACTCATTCTCGTCTTGCTTCTTTGAACGGAAGAGCACGTTATTGGTCTGGAGAGGTTTCTAAACTAGAAGGAGTAAAAGATAGATATTCCGGTAGGTGTGCTGTTCCTTCCCATCCGGGTAATTGTATCGATCGGGCTGCCTTTGAGGGAGAATTTCCCATAAATTCCTCCAACGAAAGATTAAACCAAATTTTAGATCAGTATTGCGATGGTTATACTACTAAAGTTAAAGATTTTGTAGATTGTGTAAATAGTAAACTATATGCTACTAAACCGAATGTTGAAAGATTATATTGATTTTTAAAAGGAAGATAAACCCATGTTTGAACTGCAACCAAATTTATGGTACACTTGGGAACGGGTATTCGAAAATAAGTTAGATCTTTTGACCCCTCCCGGACCAGGAGAATTATTACACACCATTTTTTCTTCAAAATTAGACGCTAAATTTCATGGGGGAAAATTTTCCTTAATGCATGACCAAATTGGTTACGGTTTAGATTCCGTGGAAAGAGATCTTCATGGTAATTTGGTTCACTCTCCTTTGGGCCTTCCTACGAGACTTTATCCTCACCATTCTTATGGAAAAGCATCTCGTCAAAATCCTTCCTTTAAAGGATTTTATTTCTTTGTCAGTCCCGCTGATCCAAAAGATTTGTTTAATTCCAATCAATCTTACCGCTATCAAGTGCATTTAAAAGTCCTCGGAGTGGAATTCCTTTCTTATCCCGCTGTATTTCCAGTAGAAGGAAAAGATAATTCTTTTGATGTATCTTTTTTTTATTGGATTCCAACCGGAGGAGAGAAGGGAAAGTTATATTTACCTCTTGATCCTTCGCGTTTGAAAAGTTTAGAAGTTAAATTAGAAGAGATTAATTTTGGATAAGTTACAATCCCAATCTCTCCATAATCTTCTCGGCAGAAAATTCTTCTAAATCCTGATACTCTTGTCCCATTCCTAAGAATAAGATTGGTTTCTTGATGGTATAAGCGATAGATAAAGGAGCTCCACCCTTCTCATCTACATCCGCTTTGGTCAAGATTGCTCCGTCCATTTCTACCAAATCGTTAAACTGTTTAGCTTGCTCGATGCAATCATTGCCGGTAATACTCTCACCAACAAAAAGCTTCACATCGGGCTTAGTGACTCGAATAATCTTTTCCAATTCCTGCATCAGATTGGTATTGGAATGCAATCTTCCCGCCGTATCAATCATCACAATATCAATTTTGTTCTTCTCCGCGTATTTTACAGCATCAAAGGCCACGGCTGCCGCATCTGAACCATAATCGTGCTTAATTATCTTCACTCCCAGACGGTCAGCATGTTCTTCTAATTGTTGAATGGCGGCGGCACGGAAAGTATCACAAGCAGCCAAGACTACCGAATGCCCGTGTTTCTGAAAATAATAAGTCAATTTAGCAATTGATGTAGTTTTTCCGGCTCCGTTCACTCCAAAGAAAGCAATGATCAAAGGTTTTTTCTTCTTGGCCAATTTCAATAAGTCTATTTTTTTAAAAGAAAGAATTTCCTTCAGGGTTTTCTGCAAGGTATCTTCAATAACTTTCTCCACGTTCCTAGATAAGGGCTTGTCTACCAATTCTTCTTTAAGATCTTCCTTAATTTTATCAATCACTTCGACTGAAACATTATTTTCTAATAAGGCTAATTCTAAATCCCAGAACAATTCTTCAAATTTGCTGGCAGAAATAGTTTTAGTAGTAAAGGATTGTTTAATCTTACCGAAAAATCCTTTTTTTCCTACTTCTACTTTTTCAGTTCCCTCTTTTGACTCTTCTTTCTCAACTTCTTCTTCCAGCTCTTGAATCTTGCCTAAGTCTGGTTCATACTTCTGGGTGGCGGGATTGTATTTTTCTGGGACTTCTACTTCGATTACACTTCCTTCTTCTTCATTTTCTTCTTTCTTGCTGAAGAATCTTTTGAAGAATCCTTTCTTCTCTTCTGAAGATTCTTTCGATTCTTTTTTTTCTTCTAACTCTTCTTCAACAATTTCCGGTGGTTCTTCTACAATTTCTATTTGTGATTCTTCTTTTTTCTCTTCTTTAATAGCTATTTCTTCTACATCGTCTTCTTTCAATGCTTCTTTGATTTTTTCTTCCGCTTTCTGATCTTCAATCTTTTCTAGTTCTCTCTTCTTTAGCTCTTTTCTAC
>JAZDQB010000004.1:0-8753 GCA_043797205.1 Candidatus Woesearchaeota archaeon | reverse complement strand
TAAGCCGGAGCCAGTCCCGATAACGCCCCCACTAAAAAGGAAAAGGTTAAAGTTCCCGCCACCAAACTCCAGCTAAAACTTATCACCAAATAAGGACCCAGAATCGAAGTAACCACTATTTCTACTAATTTTGCAATGAGTATTCCTCCGGTTATTCCCACTATTCCTCCCCCTAACCCGTAAAAACCGGCTTCGACTAAGAACAGAGCCATCACTTGAAAATTCTTTGCTCCTAAAGCCTTCATTACCCCAATTTCTTTAGTTCTTTGCAATACTGAAGTGTACATAGAATTCATAATATTAATTCCTCCCACCAATAAAGAGATGCAAGCAATTCCAATCAGAACGATCTGCACCATATCTAAAATAGTTCCAAAAGAAGCGAACATCTGTTCCGGAGTTTGGACCGTAAAATCTTCCTCTTTCTCTTCAACCCCACGAGAATCTCGTAACTCTTTCTTAACCTCTTCTGCTACTAAGAACGGATCTTCTCCTAAATCAGTTTGAGCTACGATCATACTCACTTCGTCAGGCTTATTGAACAATTCTTGATAAGTATCTATCGGAATAATTACTGCTTTATCATCAGGAGGAGAACCCAGCTTTTTATAAATTCCCACCACTTTAAACGCTTCTTCTTTAATTAGAATTTTCTCTCCCACATCCACTACTCTGCCAAAAGAATCCGGATTAGTATATTCGTACCCTAAAACCACCTTATATTTGTCTCCCGCCTGCAATCCCCGACCAGAAAGAAGTTTATATCCTTGCATACTATTAAATAAATTATATTCTTCTTCCTCTGTGGGTATACCTTCTACAAAATTATAACGCACATTATCGTTGATCTCAATCCGACCAGTAGTATAAATTGCCCCGGTAACGGTTTTAATTCCCGCCGTTTGACGTACTACTTTTACATCTTTATCAGTCAATTTTACCGTTCCGGTCGAACCGCTTCCCAAAGAACTTCCTTTGGACATAATCAATAATTTATCCGTGCCTAAAGAAGAAAGTTGTTTGGTGATCGCATTCTGTAATCCTTGTCCTAAACTAATTAAAGAAATTATCGCCGCTATTCCGATAAAGACTCCGATTAAAGTAAGCCAAGAACGTAATTTTCTCCGCCGCAATTCTTTCCACGGAAGCAAAAAATAATCTCGTATCATTGGCGCAGTGCCTCTACTGGTTTAAGTTTAGCGGCTTGTCTGGCTGGATACCAGCCGGAGAGAGCTCCGATGATAAAAGCGAACAATAAGGTCCCTAACATTACTAAGGGATTAAAATCGGCTTGGATTAAACTGGTTTGATAGACTTGAAAAGCAATTAATTCTACTAATTTACTTATTCCGTATCCCAACAGAGCCCCAATTAATCCGCCTACCAACCCCAACATTCCCGATTCGATTAAAAATACAGTCATTATCTCTCTGTTTCTTGCTCCAATCGCTTTCATGATTCCGATTTCCTTAGTTCGTTCTAATACGGCAGTATACATGGTATTCATGATTCCAATTCCTCCTACAAATAAAGAAATGGCCGCTATTCCAATCAACACTCCTTCTATCACCAATAAGATGGTGTTCAGGGTGTTCAATAAACTTTCCGGAGTTTGTACACTGAAATCTTCCTTTCCCTTCTCTACATTCCTGAAATTACGTAATTCTTTCTGTACATTTTCTGCCACCGTTTCCAAGCTCTCTCCCGCTTGCACTTTTACATTAATTATATCCATTTCTTGCGGAACGTTAAGTACACTACGCAAGGCTTCTTCTGGTACTACTAAAGAAGAATCCGTTTGCGGGTTTCCAGATTTTTTCAATATTCCCACCACTTCAAACTCTTTAGAATTAATTTCAATCTTATCACGTACTTGCAATTCCTTTTCAAAAAAATCTTGGGCAAAATCTGGTCCCAGCACCACTTTATACCCATCATCATAATTCAAGATTCTTCCTTTATCTGCTTTATAATCGGCCACTTCGTTAACCAAAAGAGCTTCACGTAGATTGTCCGGAAACGAAACCACATAAGTATACTTTATTTCATTATCATGCTGCAGTTTCGTCATGCGCAACAATCTTCCCACCACCAAATCTACTCCTTTGGCCTGGTAGATAGCATCACGATCGGCCTTGGTTAAAGGAACAGATACATCCGTACCGGGAGGACCAAACCCCGATCCGGTAGCTTGCACCATCAATTTATCTGAACCTAATTTTAAGAATTGGGTGGAAATAGCCGTCTTCAAGCCTTGACTCAGAGAAATCAAAGCCACCACCGCAGCAATACCAATAAAAATACCAATCATAGTCAGCCAAGAACGTAATTTACGATGCTTAGCGCTTTGATACGCCAGACGGAAGTAATCTTGAATCATATTAACCTATTAAACCCATTTTTAATCAACAGCGATAAAAATAAAAAATTATTTTTTGTTATTATTTCCGTTCTTTTTCTTTTTCCAGTAACGGTAGCCAAAAATTCCCCCCACGATGAGAAGGATCAGCAGCACATAAATCCAACTATTGCTACTTTGCACCACCCCAAACTTTCTCAGCTCGGAAGAAGAATAAGTTTTCAATTCTAAGTCAAATGGTTGTTGATATTCTTTGTTAGTTGCATCAACATATTTTAAGGTACCGGGAATATGTACCACCCCGGCATTTTTCGGAGTTAGAAAAACATCAATCTCTTCACTTTGAGTATCATCAGAATTGATATTACCCAGATAGAAATAATTTCGCGTAGTTACCAGCTGATAATCGTCTGAAGGATTTAAGATTAGTTGAGCATACTTTAAGTCCGTATTTCCAGCATTAGCAATTTCTATCGTGATTTTTCCGCTGCTCTTGGCTTTCATCACTGTACTTTTTTTAAGATAAATGTTTAGATTGGGTTTTTCACCGACGATTATAGCTAAAACATCATTAATGGTATACTTGGTACCTTTCTCATCATAATAAGTTATATTTACCGGAACCTTATACAAACCGGAAACAGCATTCGGAGTAGCAATCAAACTGAAGGCTAAGGTTTGTTGATAATTTGGAGATAATTGAGGAATAACCCTTTCGGAAGTGCTTTGATAGGGAGCCAGAGGAATAGTACTTCCGCTAAGATCTAACTTGAAGTTAATCGATCTAAACAAAGAATTAGCGGTATTCTTTACCATGATATTTACCTTGGCTGTTTCTCCCGGAGAAATTGGAGAAGGATCTGTAGTGATAGAAGTGATAGCCAAGAGGGATTTTCTAGTTTGAATTGAAATTAAAAATTCATCATTAGTGTAACTAACTGCTCCTTCCCCCATTTGTACTAATAAGTCTAAAGGAGCATCTCCTTCTACTGCTTGTTCATCGATTTTCAATTTGAACTCGACTATAGCAGCATCGGCACCAGTAGAAAAGGCTTTCAACTTACCAATATTTTTCTCCGCGCTATCGCCATAAATAGTAAAAGGATATTTGAGAAGCAGTTTCACTATGGCATCTTGAGTAGTTTGCGTTCCTTGATTTTCAATCTTAAATTTAACAATTACGATTTCCCCGGGCTCTACCGGATCCGGCTCTTGAGAAAGAAGTGTAACTTGCAGTTCGGGAGTAGCATAAGAATCAGCCCAAACTATCGATAACCCTATTAAAAGCATTAAAGTTATAACACTTACCACCCATTTATTTCTCATTATAACGAATATAACTAAAAGGTATTTAAAGTTAATGGTGACAATTAAGCTCAGAAATGCTCTCTAACCCAACACACACCCACTTTTCTGGGCTAGTTCCGAAAATTTCATTACTCCGGTTAAAGTCGACTTATCCGCAAATTTCCAGGTGGGCAGGAATTGAATCCCTTCTTCCGTGCACTTATTTTCTTCCGCCACACATTCCACATATTTAATTTTACTAAAAGCTGCTCCAAACAGCTCTTTCTGCTCGGTACAATGTGGACACCAAGAAGCTCCGTACATTACTACCCCTTTCTCGTTCAAACAGGAAGCGAATTGCTCTAATTGCTGCTGGTTCGGACCGCATCCCACCAATAATAAAGAAAGTACGATTGTAAAAAAAACAATTATATTGGTAAATAATCTCATCCCTCACACCTCAATGTTTCCAATCCGGAGTCGCTTTTCCGCCCGTAAGATAAGTGTAAGCCTGCAACGCGGCTCGGGCTCCATCTCCGGCAGCGATTACTGCCTGTTTGAAAGGAGTATTAGTAACATCTCCAGCAGCAAAAATGCCCGGACAATTAGTTCTACCCAACCCATCTACTACTATCTCATTATTGGGATTTATTTCTACCAAATCTTTAACAATAGAACTATCTACTACATACCCAATCTCTAAAAATAAACCGTCAACCTTCATCTCTTTCTTTTTATTATGAACGAGATTTTCTACGATGATAGAAGTAACAAATTTTTCTCCTTTTACTTCGGTGGGGGCAGATTCTAACATTAATTCTACTTTTTTGTTGTTTTTGATTTTTTCTATAGTTACCTCATCCGCGCGAAATTCTCCTCGACGATGGATAAGATACACTTTTTGCGCATGACAAGCTAAGTCCAGCGCTGCTTCCACCGCAGAATTACCACCACCTACTACCGCTACTATCTTATTTTTGTAGAGCGGCCCATCACAAGTAGCGCAAGTTGAAACTCCTCTACCCAAGAAACGCTCTTCACCTGGAATTCCTAATTGTCGAGGAACTTTCCCAAAAGCTAAAATTAAGCTACGGGTGGTATAACTCTCTCCGTTAGCCAGAGTGATTTCAAAACATTCTTTTACCTTACTCACTTCTTTAGCTTTCCCTAAAATCAATTCTGCTCCAAATTGTAAAGCTTGAGTGTGAAACTTTTCCATTAATTCCATTCCGGACTGAGGTAAGGCTCCGGGATAATTCTCAATATGCGAGGTTAAGTTCCCTTGCCCCCCAATATCGATGGTTATAACCCCTGTTTTAAGCTTCTTTCTTCCAGCGTATAATGCCGCTGCCAATCCTGCTGGACCGGCACCAATAATCAGCACATCGTAAACAATAGAGCCATTCATCCCTGCTAAACGAGCTGATTACTTTAAAAATGTTACTGAGATGTGTGTTTATTCTAAGAAAAACCGCACAGTAAGACTACTCCTTAATAGTTAAAAAAGCTTAATAACGTCAGAACATTATTTTTAAAATAAATGGAATTTAAGATAGAAAAAAGAGAAAATGAAAATATTCATAAGTATCCTACCGAAGACTTTCGTACTGCTTTAAAGTTCGCAGAACAGCTCAAAAAAGAGTTGGATGGTTTTCTAATTTCGATCATTATGTTCGGATCTTCGGCTAGACGGGAGGATACGAGCAGAAGCGATATAGACGTATTGGTAATCACCGATGATGCCAATTACACTATTTCTGAATCTTTAATCGAAACTTATCGTTTGATAGTGGAGAAGATCATCTCTAGAACCTCCATCAAACTGCATATTACTTCCATGACCTTAACTTCTTTTTGGGAGCACACTAAAGTCGGTGATCCTATCGTGATCAATATTCTCAGAGACGGAGTAGGGTTAATTGATATTGGTTTCTTCGAGCCCATGCAGAAATTGTTGAAACAAGGCCGGATTAGACCTTCTGAAGAAAGTATCTGGCGCTACTTTGGACGAAGTCCGCGTACAATGCTAAATGCTCGTTGGCACTTATTGCAAGCAGCTCTGGACTTGTACTGGGCCGTGATTGATTCTGCCCACGCTGCCCTGATGCGCAAGAATGAGATTCCCCCTACTCCTGAACATGTAGCAGATATGTTGGAAAAAGTTTTTGTCAAACATAAATTATTAGAAGAAAAATATGTAGACACCATGCGCAAGTTCTATCGCTTAAGCAAGATGATCACCCATCGTGAGATTAAAGAGATTAAAGGCCCAGAGTTTGAGAAGTTGTACTTAGAGGCGGATGCGTTCGTCAGAAGAATGAGAACCTTGATTGAAGTACATAAGTTCTAGGTTATACTTTCTTAAGAATAAGAGCAGTTCCAGAAGCAAGAACAGAATAATTATGAATTCCAAATGCTCCCCAGCAAGAACTATGGTTATACTTGACATCAGTGACCACTTCCGCTTCTAAAGTCCTCATCTTCTTTAACAAACTTTCTTGGACTACAAAAAGAGACAACCAATCTTTAAGTGGAATTTCAACCTGCGAGGTAACCCCCCGCTGAACGTAATCACTCAATTCCTTTCCTTGTGAAGAAACATAATCTCTTGAAGGAGTGGTTAAAAGATGTTGAGAAGCGTCTTCTTCAACCTGACCCCAGTATTGGGGATCATGAAACCGCACATATTCTGGGAAATATTTCTCAAAATACTTTTTGTGATCGGCAAGCTTATTTTTCTTTTCCTCTTTCTTAAATGGCCACATGAATTTTAAAAATAGCTTTTTAATTATAAAGATATTGGTTTTATAGAAGTTAGAACAAAAACCTTTAAAATACTGCTCTACTTTCATTGAAATTATGAAATCCCTCATCCTTAAACACACCTTAAAGAACGCCGTTGATTTCAACGGCAGCGTCAATGATAAAGTAGTATTGGGAGCAATTCTAAAAGAATCTCCCGAACTTAGAACTAAAGTTCCAGAAGTATTGAAAGAGATCCAAACTGCAATCAAAGATATTTCTAAATTGTCTAAAGAAGAAATCAAAAATAAGCTAGAAAGATTAGATCCAGAGTTATTAGAAGCAAAAAAGGAAGAGAAAAAAGAAGGATTGAAAGACTTAGATGGCGTAGATAAAAAGAAAGGAGTAATTATGAGATTTGCTCCCTCTCCTTCCGGACCGATGCACATCGGCCATGCCATCACCGGAGGATTAACTTCCATTTACGTCAAACGCTACGGTGGCAAGTTTATTCTTAGAATTGAAGATACCAATAGCGATAATATTGATTCCGATGCTTATGGGATGCTTCCGAAGGATGCCGCCTGGATTTTCGGTAATGTAACCGAAACTTGGATTCAGTCTGATCGGATGCAAGTGTATTACGATTATGCCGAGAAGTTTATCAATTTAGGTTCGTGTTACATCTGCACTTGTTCCCAGGAAGAATTCAAAAATTTCTCTGAAAAGATGAAAGATTGTCCTTGCCGCAAGAATTCTGTTAAAGAAAATCTTCTGCGCTGGAAAAAGATGTTTGATAAGAATAAGGGATTCAAAGAAGGAGAAGCAGTGCTTCGTTTCAAGTCTAGTATGCAAGACAAGAATCCGGCCATGCGCGATTTTCCTTTAGTCAGAATCAATGACAGCGAGCATCCACGTCAGAAATTCAAGTATCGAGTGTGGCCGCTGATGAATCTCTGCGTTACCGTGGACGATATTGAAGCGGAAATGACTCATATTATTCGCGCTAAGGATCATGCTGATAATGCTAAAAGGCAGGAAATGATGTATAAATCGTTAGGATTAGGAGATAAATTTCCTAAAACTTATTTCCTCGGTCGATACAATTTTGAAGGAATGGAAATCTCTTGCAGTAAAACTAAAGCCAAGATTAAAGAAGGGATTTACACTGGCTGGGATGATATTAGAATTCCTTTCTTGGCTGCCTTAAAGAGAAGAGGATATCAGCCGAGAGCATTCTTGAAATATACTGAATTAGTTGGTGTATCACCAGTGGATAAAACTGTGCCCCAGGAAGAATTCTGGAAATCCATCAACGCTTTCAATCGAGATATAATTGAACCACAAGCAAATCGATACTTCTTTTCAGATAATCCCAAGAAAGTAAGAATTGTCGGGGCACCGAAGAAGGTAGTGGAGTTAGACCTACATCCTAATTTCCCCGAAAAAGGAAAAAGAAAAATCAAAGGAGAAGAAGATGTTTTTATCGAGTCTAAAGAAAATTTAGCTGAAGGTAAATTGCACCGTCTGATGGATTACTGCAATTTTGAGATTAAGAAAAGCAAATTTCAATTTGTTTCGGAAGATTACGAAGAATACAAGAGTGCTCCCAACAAAGGCGCGATTCTCCATTGGCTTCCCGTTTCCGAGAATATTAAAGTAGAAGTGTTGATGGATGATGCTTCTATCCATTCTGGTTTAGGAGAGTTAAACATGCAAAAATTGAAAGTAGGAGATTTAGTACAACTGGAAAGACACTTCTATGCCCGGGTAGACGAGAGAAGTAAAGAGAAAATCAAGTTCTGGTATTTGCATAAATAAATTTATATAGTTTACATTATTCCTTCCTTATATGACTATAGACGATCGCTTTAAAGGACTGTCTAGCATACCTAAAGCAGAAGTTCAAGAAGATAGTGCCGTATACCGTGCGATGAAAGAAAAATTAAAACCTGTAGCTGTTTTTTCTCAGAGAGAGGAAGATGAGATGGCTTCAGAGAGAAACGCTAGCGCCGCTGCACTTCACCGGAAGTACGTCCTACCCAGCAACAGATATGAAGGAGTATAATTTTCTTACAACCTTTAGTCGATAACTTGTTGTTTTAAGAAAGATTTAAAAGGAATAAAGTTTTATTCGAAGCACAGGTGAGGATGATTTGCCCAAAATAAGCCGAGATACACCATTAGTGGAACTAACTTTACGCCGTTACGAGAAGCCCAGCGTTAGCGGTAGAGAGTTGGTAAGAAAGTTCTGTTTGTCTATGGGACTATTACAACCGGGAGATTCCCGCGACGTGATGGTCGATGTTCTTTATGTTCTTCTGCAAGCTAAAGGAAGAAAAGAAGAGCTGCATTCAGAAGAAGT
>JAZDQB010000003.1:0-13883 GCA_043797205.1 Candidatus Woesearchaeota archaeon | reverse complement strand
AGTTACGAAACTGAACAGTTGTTCAAATAGTAAACTTTAAAAAGGGTAGAGTTTTACCTCTGGTCAGATGGAAGAAAAAGAGGAGCGGTTGGCTAGAGCAATTAGTGCCGGTTCTAGAAGGGAGATCCTTAGACTTTTAGTAGATCAAGAATTAACGGTAAAAGAAATTGCTTCTAAAACCAAACTTTCGGTCTCTTTGGCTTCCCGTCATCTACAATTATTATCTGATTTAGGATTCCTGTCTTCTAGAAGAGAAGGAATATATCGACATTATTCTCTCAAAATAAAAGAGATAAAAGATTTGCTCAATTGTTATGATAAGGTGCTTAAAAAATATGAAGCTTAAACATAAAGAGGTGCGGAAGAGAAGTGTTGCCTTAGCTAGAGACCACCACCCCCTACGCGTCTTCCTAGCTGTAATAGTATTCTGCGGGATACTTCTCTCCGCCTCTTTATTTTACAATGAAGATTTCTCTTTGAAAACGGTTCAAGAGACAGTTTATTCTGCCGGAGAAGCCTTTAGTTCCTTCAGTAATTTGATTACGGGAGCAGCTATTGGTGTAGAAGATATACGGATACAATCCAGTAATTGCGATGGTTCTTATTCTGGTAGTGGAGATTGGAACATCACTTCTACTATTAGTTGCAATGATGAGGAGATTAATGTCAGTGGAGAATTAAATATATTTGATTTGAGTGAAGTAGCGGTAACCCATTTTACCCACGCCTCAGTACCCGTTCCGGTTTATAATCTAAAGACCAGTAATAGTTATACCAGTCCGGAGGAAGATAATACGGACTTAAGCGATTTAACTCCTTCCACTTATACTGCTAATTGGGTTAATGATGTTGAACATGTCTTTAAAGTAGCTATTAACGATACCGAAAACATGATCCAAACGTATATAACTAGCACCGATTCCATAACTAACTTCTACGGATTTGATTTAGATGGGGAAAGCACCGGGGGTTTAGATTTAATGTTTGGTTACGATAGCAATGCCGGTATAACTTCCATCAGTTGTTTTAATGAAACCTTAGATGATTATCAAACAATAGCTCAAGAAAACGATTCTGGTAGTTATACTTGTGGAAATGTGGAAGGATGGGATAGCGCTTATGACGGCAATTTTACGGTTTACTATAATATTTCTGGAATGGCCTTGGAAATGTATATTGAAAGAAATCCTGTAAGTCCAGAGTGGGCTGATTTCCTCGCGTATTATACTAATGATACTGAAAGTAATGAGGGTAACGGTCAGACCTTGTTTAAGAATTCTGCAGTGAACACTTCGGGGAGAGGGAATCTAACCTTAAACAATGTTACCTTAAATATGTTTAGTAACCTTAACACCAGAACAGGATATTTTAATGCTTTCGATTCGGACATCATATTTCAATTAAGCACTAATGGAAGTGCCAGCTTATCTTTTGGGGATGGAAGTATTCCGGAAGGAGGAGTGTTTATTAACAATTCCGTGATTACTTCTAACCAAAGTGACACCTATTATGGGATGAGATATACTTTAGGGGATATAACTCTTTCTTATAACAATATATCTTATAATGGGATTAGCAATTCAGACTTGAATAATAATGTCTATTGTGATTCTGAAGCAGGATGGGTAATTAAGAACAATACTTTCAGTTATTGTAGTGGTATTAACGAAAATACGTGTATCTGGTTGGCGGGGTGTGGAGTAGGTGATGTTGGTGGCGGAACTATCACTGGAAATACCTTTAATACTGCTTATGAAAGCGGTGCGGTTCTGGGAGTAAATCTACCCAATAATAATATTTCTAACAATTGGTTTAATGCTAATGTAATATTTAATGAACGAGGAGATAATAATTTCTTTAGTGGAAATACTTTTAATATCTCTCCGTCTTCATTAATGTCTTCATTGAGAATTCAGTTTAATGCTACCGGGAATAGTTTTACTAACAACCATTTCATTTCAACCGCAGATAATGGGGATAGTGCTGGAGCGATATCTGATGAAGTTAACGCTACGAGTAATGATTTCGGTTATTATAACGAATATGGGAGAATAGACTGGTTGAATAAAGAAAACCTTACCATTACCGGAAATGTGACTTTAGACCTAGGAGATAATCTGTTTATAGAAGATAATCTTATTGGTCTGGCGGATGACGAGAATTTTACTAATCTTAATTCCTCTGCCACGATTACTTTTTATGAACTGACGGGGTGGGGAAGCAATAATCCCAATGTTACTAAAAATGGAGTTAATTGCACTGATTGTACCATTATCTCTTGGGATAATGTTTTGGGAACCCTAGTGGTGAATGTTACTTCTTTCAGTAATTATTCTGCACAGGATGGAGGAGGAGAAATGCCGGTAGTCTCTTACTGCAGTGGAGCATATAATTCCAGCACGGGAGATTGGCAGGTAAATTCTTCTGTTATCAATTGTTCCAATGAAGTGATTAACGTTACTGGTTCTCTGCAAATTACAGACAATAGCGAAATCCTAGTCACACAATTTGGTTCTGATTCTGGCTCTGTTTATGACCTTAGAGGTAATTCTTCAGAAATAATTTCAGCAATTCCCGACTTAGTTAAAGACGAATCCGCTTATACTAACGATTGGGATACCTATGCTGGTCAAGAGTTTTATATCATGATGAATGAATCCGAACATCAGATTCAAATGTTTATTAATAACTCAAATCATGCGGATTGGTATTATGCTTTAAATTTGGATAATAACGACAGTAATGGATACAATGGTTATGATGTTTATGTTGGTTATTTAACCTCCGGATATTCTGGAGCAATTATCTTATGTGATGGTATTACTATTACCATTGTTAATGGAAACGCAAGTAGTTCCGGAAGTGCTATTTGTGGAAATGTTAATAATGCCACTTTCTCACAGAATTACACCATCTATTGGAATCAATCTAATACTACTGCTGGAAATGCTTTTGAAATAGTATTAGATTTTGAAGGAGAATGGATGGATGTTCCAGTAGTTACTACATACGGAACATATACTACTTTCAAGAATTCTTCAGTGGATAGCTATCCGGTAGGATTAAACCTTAATAACGTAACTCTGAATTTTGTACAGAATTACAGCACCAACATCACTATTAGAGGTGATTTTAGTGCGATAAATTCTATCATCAGAATGAATAACCTAAGTAATATAGAAGCAGATTGGGGATGGGGAGGAGAGGAAGATGGAAGTTTACCGGATATAACCATCTTTAATTCTACTATTGAAAATATTACTGGTTATCCAAGAATGGGAGAATTATTCTTTTATGGATATAGCTCTTTAAACTTCTCCTATAATGATGTGTTAAATTATGACGCTCAGTTTCTTCTTGGCAGTCCTAACGGAGTAGTAGATAACAATGATTTAGTTTCTCAAGCGGGAAGTATTTGTATAGACACTTATAGTGGTGGAGATACAATCAATATTACTATCTCTAATAATAATTGCCATAATAAGGATATGACTATCTACGGAACGGATATGGTTGTTAAAAACAATACTCTCACTAATTTGGCGGTTATCAGCCTAAACTCCCTGTATGAAGAAAACACTATCACCGGAAGAACAGAAATAAGGAATTATACTAATTCGTATAATAATACTTTTCTAAACAATTATTTTAAAAGCGGAGCAGACCAGAACATAATACAATCTACACCAGACCTCACTTATAATTACATCAACACTTTCATTTTTAATAATTCTTATGGTAAAATAGAATGGAATTTGCTTAACTACACCACACCAAATACAATTAACCTTTCAATAGATGAAAATATTATAATTGAAAACAATTTAATCGGAATATCGAATAAGGCGGAGATGGCTAATTTCAATACTTCTGCACAGATTACTTTCTATGGACTTACAGGTTGGGGAACAAACGATCCAACGGTGTTGAAGAATGGAGTTGAATGTGGTGATTGTACCCTTATCTCTTGGAATAATACTTTAGGGACTTTAGTTGTTAATGTCACTTCTTTTAGTAATTATTCTGCTCAAGGATACCCAGTAGTCAGTTTAATCTCTCCGGTGGATAACTATGTCAACGATTCTGCTAGTTCAATCAGTATTAATTTCTCTTGTAATGCCACCGATAATAGTGAATTGGTTAATCTTTCTTTATATTTAACTGATTCCACCAACCAATCCTTCAGCTTAAACCAATCTACTAACGTAAGCGGAACGGTTAACGAGACCTCTTGGACAGTAGAATTAAGCACAGGAAACTATACTTGGGGCTGTAAAGCCTATAATGAAGGCTCTTACTTTAGTTTTTCCGCTAACCGAAGCCTGAAGTTAAACTATACTGCTCCTCTTCTTACTTATCTGTCTTCTTTTTACAATAACCTTTCCTCCGGCTTGGGAGAGAATTGGACTATCTCTAACGGTAGTTATATCTTGGTGGATGATACGTTAGGTTATGTTCTTATAAACGGAACTATCCCTCCCGACTCTACTATTGAAGATTCTGCTTCCAGTTATACTAATTTAAACATTACTGGAGAAAGTTTTAATTTTAGTATTGACGTTTTCTTCCAGAATAATACTGATACTTTTGGGGAGGATGAAGATTTATCTTCATATATTGAATTTGGGGCAGATACAGATACAGAAGGGGAATTAACAACAAAATTAAGGTGTAGAATAGTTATGGGTTACAATAGAAGTAATGAATTATTCTTAAGTTGGGAGAACGATACTTCTGGTATTGAACCTAATTCTTTAAGTATTGACAGTAGTGATATTAATGGTACAATTAATATTGAATATAATAACGTAACGGGTTATGCTAATTGCACTTTTACTAGTTCAGAAGGAGAAAGCAATAGTATAAATTTAACTGTTCCAGCAGACGGTCTACTGAATACCTACAATTATTTAGGGGTGGAAGGATATATTGGATATGATGATACTTCACATAACGTAACCGGAGATTTCTATGCTACGGTGGATAATTTGAGGTATAATTATGAAGAAGAAGAAGAAGAAGGAGCACTCTCTATCTCAGTAAGCAAGACGGCTTTAAATCAAAGTGCAGTCAGTATGGGAGATATCGTCCCTTTCTTGATTAATATAACCAACGATGGGGAGACTAATATCACTAACATCACCCTTTACGATATTTATGATACTGATTTTAATTATACTGCTGCTTCTAGCGAGCCAGATAATGTTAGTTATGCTGCGAGGATCATCAACTGGAGCAGTAACATCCTTTCCGCCAATCTTTCTGTAGACGAATCCACTCTGATCTATGTTAATATGACGGCAACCATGTCCGCAGCAATGGCCTCTAACTTGGTTAATGTTACAGCTATAGACGCAGATTTAAATAGTGTTACTTTATCTGACTCTATTGAAATTTCTATTAACTCCTTGCCTCAAGTAACTCAGCCGACTATCACCCCAACGACTGCTTATACCGATTCCACTTTGACTGCTAATACCACTTATACTGACAGTGAAGGAAGTAATGGAACCATTTACTTCAAATGGTATGTGAATGGGGTAAATATTTACAATCAAACTAATACCTCCGTAGCTAATGGCACTACGGTATTAACTTCTCTTTCTCCTGGAAACTTTAGTGTGGATAATACCGTCAACCTTTCAGTTTATGCCCATGATGGTACTACCAATTCCACTGCTTCTTGGTCTTCTAATACGGTAACTATCAACGCCCTAACTACAGACAATTACCCTAACGTCACTCTTATCTCTCCTGCTGCTAATTACGTGAATGATTCTAGTAATCGTACCAACATTACCTTTGTCTGTAATGCTACAGACGATACCAAACTACAGAATATCTCCTTATATCTAACTAATTCTACTAACCAATCCTTCAGCCTGAACCAAACTACCAACATTAGTGGAACTACCAACAGCAGCAATTGGACCGTAGAATTAGGTGTAGGAAATTACACTTGGAATTGTTTGGCGTATGATAACGCTTCCCAATCTAACTTCTCCTCCAGCAATAGAAGTATTTTGTTGAATTATACTTATGTTGCTCCGGTGGTAGACAATTATCCCAACGTCACCTTGATCTCTCCTGCCGCCAGTTATGTCAATGATTCCAGTAATCGCATCAATGTAACTTTCACTTGCAACGCCAGTGATGATAATCAACTGCAGAATATCTCTTTATACCTCACCAATTCCACTAACCAATCTTTCAGCAGAAATCAAACTACTACTGTCGGTGGAACCACTAACAGCAGCAGCTGGACCGTAGAATTGTTCTTTAATTTATCCCAAGGAAGTGGAAACTTTACTTGGAATTGTTTGGCATACGATAATAATTCACAATCTAATTGGTCAGTAAGCAACAGAAGCATCTTGTTAAATTACACCTTAACCAACACTACTATTAACTTAAGTGTGGGAAGCAACAGCAGCTTCCAACTTTCCGGACAAGAAGCACACAATTTAGCATTAAACAATTGTACTAACACCACCTCCGATATAATTTTCCAATCCACTCCACAGAATTTCGTCCTAACTCAAAATCAAGTCCAGAATATTGATACAAATAGCAATAATTATTATGACCATGCGGTAACCATGACTTCCGGAACCGCCGGGGTCAGCGCTACTTTTACCGTAGCGGCCATTAATACTTATTATAGCAGCAGCTCTTCTTCTAGCAGTTCCTCTTCTAGTTCTAGCGGCGGTGGCGGAGGAGGCGGTGGTGGTGGCGGTTCCGGAGGAACTACTACTTATGTTTTAAGTGATACTCAACTGGCATCTGGATACTCCAATACCTTCGGGAAAGGAGATAAGGCCAAGTTTACTTTAGTCGGTGGAGAGCATTATGTTACCATGGACGAAGTGTCTTCCGATTATGTGAAGGTTAATGTTACCAGCACCTTGCAGCAGGCTACTATCTATTTGGACAAAGAGGCTAAGTTTAATCTCGATGAAGACAGTTATTATGACTTAAGTGTAAAATTAGGTAGCATCAATGTTACCGGAAAGAAAGCCCTGCTGACAGTGAAAAGCATTGCTGAAGTAATCACGACTAATCCGGCAGCCAGTACGCCTAAAGAAGAAGTTACTGCTCCCACGGTAGAAACTAAAAATACTTCTGAATCAAGAGAACCTTTCCTTGGAAAAACCATCTCGGGAGGATTAGATTGGATTTTATCCGGTTACAACTTGTACTGGGCTATCGGAATAATTTCCCTCTTCTTGATCTTAGTAGTCGGAGGAGGGGGAGCTTACTACTATCATTCTAAGCACGCTCCACGTTATCCCTCTGCCACTAAGCACATCTCCAAACACCACCTCTCGGCTAACCAATTAGAAGCGCTGAACCAAAGAATTAAAGAATTAAAAAGAACCATCAACAAGACTTCTACCACTAAAGTAATCAGAAAGCTGCCGGAAAAGACCACTAAAAGAAGTATGACTAAACCCTTATCCAAAAGAAGTTCTTTTAAACCGTTACGATCCGCCATCTTAGAGACGACTCCAGAAAAATTAAGGTTAGACCAGGAACTAACCGATTTGCATTTCCGTTTATCCCGTTTAGGAGAAGGGTCTGCCCAGCCAACTAAGGTCATTGAAGAAATCCTGCCCACCTACGGATTTAACCGGAAAGGGGAAGCAGAAACTCGAGCGGAAAGGAAAGAGTTTGAAGGATTAAGCACCATCCTACTACACAGCCTCAAGCGTCCCTATTTGCTACTAAAAGCTTTCTTTCCGCAGCAGAAAAGTCCGAGAGAATTACAAGCAGAGAAGTTCGCTAAGAAGGAAGTAACTGAAATCAGCCGCAAGATTGAAGGAGATAAGTCCCGGCCCAAAAACGAATTGCAGGAATTGGAAGAAGAGATAGAACGGCTTAGATCGAAGTTGAAAGAGAAGTAAACCAGAAGTACCACGCTAAAAGTCTCCTGAGCCGCGGACTCGACCTGTTTTTGTTAATGAATTATTTAAGAAACAGGACTTAACTTCAAATAAAGTCAGTATCCCACAAGATGAGGCAACGACCTCATCTGTGCGCAGATAAAGTCGTAAGCTTTATCTTGCGTCTCGTCCGCACTTATTGGCTCAGGCGGAGACTTTTAATAAACTTAAGCTACAATAACTTTACAAGCGCAAGGAAGTTTCTTGGCCGCACGATATAAGGCTTCTCGGCCCAAACTGACATTATTCTTATCCAAACGCAATTCTATTACTACTTGACCAGCTTGAACTCTAGCTGCACTGTTAACGCTCTTACCATAGGGACGAGCCATACCGGTACTCAATCTATCTGCTCCGGCTCCGGAAGCCAAAGAATGCTCTCGAATCACATGAAAAGGAAATACTCTCAACTTTAAGAAATAATTATTGCCTAAAGTTTTTTCTAATAAACGATTAGCAGAAGTTCTTCCTGCTTCTAAAGAATTCTGGCGAATAATCATAGAACGGGTGGCGGCCAGATACATAAAGGATTCAAAATTCTTGTGCACATCCCCCATTTCGAACTTAGTTAACTTTAAGTGCGGAAATCCGCCCCGGATAAAGTTCTTCTTAGAATACTTACTGGTTCTGGTGTAAGGGCGTTCCATACGCTGGGAAGCGCAATTCTTTCTTAATTTAGCCATGTTGATGATAAAACGGAGGGCTATTTATAAAGCTTTTGCCAGAGAGAAAAGCGATAAATCGATATAAGTTTAAATCACTTTTTTCTTGTGAAAATAGAGTAAGAACAATCCCATAATGGCCGCTACAATGAACATCACAAAGAGGAAGGCCAAATCATGGTTTTGGAAAGGAAGTTTGATATTCATCCCATAAACGCTGGAAACTGCCGCTAGAATACTAATGAGAATAGTAAACATGGTCAAGACCTTAATAGTGCGATTAAGCTTGTTGGAAAGGATGATAGAATAGTAATGGCGAATATTGGAAATAGTCTTCAAAGCATTACGACATAAGTTCAGGCCTTGGTCAGATTCAACGATCAAGTCCTTGATGAATTCCTTATCTTCTTCATAGAACTCAATCTTTCGGATCATCTTAGAATAAAGCGCTCCGGTATAATAATAGCTGGAAACCAAGTTATTCAGAAAATCCTCCTCATGCAAAAAATCTTCAATATCTGACTCATTCAATTTATCGGTAATATTCTTTTTCTTATGTACATTTTTTACGATTTTAGTGACAGTATTCTCAAAATTATCGTTGATAGCAGAAAGGAGAGTAATCAGGCATTTTCTTTTTTGGGTGGTGATAAACTCTACTTTACCATCCAGGATATCCTTGACTGAATGCGGCTCTTCTTTAGATAAAGTTAAGAAGAACTCTTTAGAAAGCACCATCAGCAAAGTCCCGAGGACATTTTTTTCTTTAAAAACAGTTTTAACAAAAATATAAGTGTGGTGGTCTTCCAAATCAATTCGAGGGAGTTCATTCTCATCTAATCCTTCTTCCAGCAGCTCTAAAGTTAACCCGAACTTTTCCGCTAAAGAAGTAAGTTCTACTGTATCGGGATTGATGACATTAATCCAGCAACCTACTTCATACCCTTCCAGCTCTCTTAATTTCTTCCCGGCTAGGGTGCGTTTGAAGTAAGTGATCATAATTTACTGTTTGTCGAGGAGATATATAAAAGTAGTGTTACGACGTAGAAGAGAATAATGGGATTAAATCCCCTTTCTTAAAGTAGTTGAAATTCTCTGTAGCAATATTTAAAAACGGTCTGCTTCGGAAGAGCTTGTGAATTTAAGATACGATTATCGAAGATGGACTCCCCAGCATCCCTTAACTTACTTAGGTGTAATTAACGCCGGAGCTAATGAGGGAAGTGCGGAGAAGATGGCCGAAGTGCTACGTGATGCTTTGAACTCTCCGTATATTTCCGGAAGAACCATTGTAACGCATTCTCTAGATGAATTAAAACAAGTTTTACAGCAAAATCGTCATTCTGCTCCCGAAGTATGGGGTATCGGGGGAGGAGATGCTACTTCTTATAAGGTAATCACCGAAATGTATCGCCAAGGTTATCCTACTCCACTAATGCTTCTCATTTATACTTTAGGTACAGCTAATCTTAAAGGAGCAGCATATAGTTTGGGAGGCGGATTTGCGGATAAAATTTTCCGTCGTTCTCATCTTCCCACAGTCCCTTTACGTTTGGCTCAGCACTTTAAAGAAAGTATAGAATTCGGTCAAGAACCTTATACTAAGCCCTTTAAGATTGTCGATGTGAATGGAGAAAAGGGTTCGATGATAGGTTTTGGAGGAACAGTCAAACTGATGTGGAGATATTACCAAAAGACCCAAGAGCAATACGAACGATTGCAAGAACGTTTGGGGAACGCTTCCCCTTCTGTAGATTATGCACGTATTTTTGCAGAAATTTGGGATGAACCACAATTAGTAGAAGAAGTAAAAAAAGCTCTTCCGTTTGGATTGGGAACTTTAAGCACGAGAATGTTAGGGAACGGATTAGAAACCATGATTAACACTTTTTTAGAAATGTTAGCAAAAGAAAAAAGAGATTATTATCAAGAACCTCTGTCTTTGGAAGCGTATGTGGATGGAAAGAAAGTGGATACCGGAAAAGCGCACAGCATTTTCATTTCTACCTTTCCGCGAGTTAAGATTGCACCATTATTAAGCATTTATCCTCTTCCAGAAGCAGAGAAAGATCCAGATTGTTTTCAAATGCTCTTTTGTTCTCATACTGTAGCAGAATTGTTTGAGAATGTTCTTCCGATGAGATTTGGAGTACACCTTCCTAAAAATGATTATCGCCAAGTTCGACGCTTGGATCTCGTTTCTAAACAGCCGATCTTGGCTCAGATTGACGGGGATTTTGCAACTTTAGATAAAAAAGTAAGCGTTACTATGGGAGAGACGCAAAGAGTAGTTTGTCTGCCTAATGAAGGTATAATCAATACTTTCCTAGACCCATTTGGCCTTTCCTTTTGAACGAAGAAACTTCTTCTGGAACTTCTTCTCCCACCTGCTTTTAACGTCTTCAGCGATCAATTTGCTGCCTAGAATTTGAGTCAGAGTAGTCACGTCTGCTTTTTTCAGATCACCTAGGTCTTTAATTCCGTGCAAGACTAATTTGCGGGCCCGGATTCTTCCAATACCCTTCAACCGCAGTAAAGTAAGCAGTTCTTCTTTTACCCCGTATTTTACTCTGATCCTTAGTTTAGAAATCTCGCTTAGCAGATTTTTTTCCATTCCCGATACCTTGCCTATTTCTTCGCAGGAATAAAGCAGCCAATCAGCAATATCCAGCTTAACTTTTATTTCTCCCGGACGGATGTCATATTTCTCCAGCAGATAATCTTCATCCGCTTCATTAATCCATTCAGAGAAGAACAAGGCCGTTTTAATGGAATTAATAAATTCTTCATATTCAGAATCAAAAGCGGAAGGCTCTTCTTCTAATAATTGATCATAATTCTTAGTCAATTCTTCCTGGACCACTTCTTCATCTTTAGATTTAACTCGTAGGAGCGGTCGTATTTCTAAAGTGTGCGAAATCAATTGTAACAAGGCAAATACTTTTTTGTCTGTGGAATAGTTTTTCAGTCCGTCTAGCAGATGTTTAGCCGTCAAGGGGTCCAAGTAAAGTTCAGAAACTCTTTTCCCGAGTAAGGTAGAGCGTAACTTCCTTTCTTTTATCTCGCTAAGATGGTTGGCAGCAGTGAAGTCATTAGAACTTTTCTTTTCTGTCGTTCCCTGGACCTGCACCATCTGCCACGCTTCCAATAATTGCAACATCTTCTCCATTTTTCCTTCCAATTGAGGTATATCCTTAAATTGGTGGGCCCAGAAAGTGTTCTGGAAGAATTCCTTTAGCGATTTAGCGTCATAAATGATACCGGAAGCAATCAAAGAGAGTAAGTAAGTACGTAAGACCGGCTCTACTGCCAGTTTAGAATAGATATCTTCTGGCACCCCACAGATGTACCTTTCATAAATCTCTTCTTTCTCTTTCTCATCTTTAGCGATAGTAATCGCTTCTCCCCATTTTTCGTATTCCGGTCTTCCGGCCCGGCCGGACATTTGCATATACTCTAATACCGGAATCCAATCCATCCCCCATTGGTCAGAGAAACGGCGCAAAGATTTGATGATGACCCGGAAAGCAGGGGTGCTGATTCCCGCAGCCAGAGTGGGCGTGCAACAGATCACTTTTATTTTTCCGTTACGAAACTCTTCTTCAATCAATTCCTTCTGCTCGCCAACTAGTCCGGAATGGTGAAAGGCGATGCCCTTACGCACGCAATTAGACAATCTCCGGCACTGTTTAGTGGGTTGGCTCAGAGCATGCAAGATCTGTTTCTCCAGTTCGGGAAGATTAAACGAAGTAAGTTTAGATAATTCTTCGGCGGTCTTTTCGGCACTGGAACGGCTGGGAGCAAAGACTAAAGCTTGTTTGTTCATCTCTAACGTTTCCAGAACTAAGCGTTGGGTAGAATCGAGCATAAAAGTTAGAACTAAGTGTGATTTATTAATTTAATTGAAGAAAATCAATTGGAGAATAACTTCTCTAAGCCGTCGTAATTAACATGTCTAAAAAAAGCAGTTAGTTCACCATCTCCTAAGATTTCCACTGGAAATTTTATTTCAGATATATATTCTGGAATCCTTAAGCTCCAAGTTTTAAACAACAAGGAAGATCTTTTATGCTTTCTTAAAGCTGGACGAGAAAAAAAGACCCCACTGCCAACTTGTCCCAATTGGGCATAAAGTACTCCTTCTTTCGTCCTGTTTTCAGTAACTTCTGCATCAAAACCTTTCCGATGTCTCCAAAAATCTTTTTTATTCATCATCCTTGGACAAAGTCCGGGCCAGAAAGTTAAATAAATCTTGCTTACGCGGGAAGAGTCATAACCGACATCAATTCTTCCAGGCAAGGGAGACTCATATCGAACCGAACTGAGAGGATGTTCATTATAAATAGTTTCTCCTCCGGGGAAGGGAATAGAATAAGTCTTTAGAGAACCATCCGGAGAGAATTGGTAATTCCCTGCTTGCAGTCGAGTATGGATTCCGGTTACTTCTTCCGAAGAAAACATCTCCCTATTAATTAGTGTTCGATACTCTTCTACTACTCTCTTAAAAGTATCTTCGAAAGTCATTTTTATCTGAAAAAGAAGCGATTTTATTAAATTAACTGAAAATAGTTATAACAATATAATTAAACAGAGAAAAGGATACACACCTACTTTTCTTGAGCTAACTTTTCCAGAGTAAGTTTTTCTATCCCAACCTTCATGGGCATCCTTTCGATAGTTACTTTTTCTACATCTTGGGAAAGAACAGAAGCATGTTTCTTAATTTCACCCATTACCCCTTCATAATTACCTATTTGAAAAAAATGATCCTTCTGAGAAACAAGGTAAAATTCAATAACGGAATCTCCTTTTTTTTCCTCGGTTTCTACACTAATGTGATACAAGTGTAATTCTTGACCTTTTTCTTCACTCATTTTATTTTCCTCCTCATTAACTAGTAACCATGTTCTTACCACTCGTATCAATCACATACACTTTGATCGTAAATGGTTCTGAAGCAGGAGCAGGCACCACCACTCCCGGCTGCTCTTCCACCGGTCCTTCTACTACGTGCACTAGCCACTCTTTGGCTACTTCATCACGGCCATCATCAATTTCTACGCTAACTTTCTTATCACCCAAGTCCGTGAAGGTTCTTTCAATGGTATCTTCAGCATCTAACTCTCTTTCTCTCCAGCCGCTGAAGTCCCAACTATAATCTAAATTATCCTTATCCCAATCTTTAACGGTAACGTGGAATACCACAGGAGTATTTACCGGAACGGTAATTTCATCTCCCGGCAAGTAGTCTAAGATTACCGGAGCACGATTGACGTTC
>JAZDQB010000002.1:0-35456 GCA_043797205.1 Candidatus Woesearchaeota archaeon | reverse complement strand
CGATGAAAATCCAAAAAGAGCTACTGTGGTAGCCACTCTCCTTTTGGGAGAAGAAGCTCTCTTGAGCACTGCCAGTATCGCTAAAATCATCCCCGTTGGTGAGACAGAACAAACGGAACTGAACTTAGACTTACGGGAAGTAGAATTAGGAGAATATACTTTGCAGTTAGATACTTATTATGATGGAAAGCTAGCCCTAATCAAGCAATTATCAATAGTGGTAATTGAGTAAGAACTATTTCTTCCGTGCCATCTGATTATACTCTTTCTGTTTTTGTTGGTGATATTCACAAAAAACAATTCCGGGCAGAGCTTTTTGTTTGCAGCGGACGCACATCCCTTCTTTCTTATGTCCAGAATAACCTCCTCGCCGCTGCTGGTTAAGCCTTTCTTTGTTCAAATGATAAAATTTTAAGAAGCGATTAGGATATTCTTTATTCTCGCCAGATTCTTTAACATTTACTACTTCCGTTTTCTCTTCTTTTTTCTTCTCTTCTTTCTTACCGGATTCTTCACGCTTGAATTTCTTTAACCATTCCTTAATCTTCATTTTGCTTCACCTCACTTCTGACAAATCGGACAATAAGTGGTTCCTCTTCCACCCATAGACACCTTCTTCAAAGGATGCTTCTTGGGACAAACCTCTTTTCCATAAACAGCTAGATATTTCTGATTATTTCCTTCTCCTTCCAGATGAAAATAATTTTCTACTGAAGTTCCTTTATGCTTGATTCCTTCTTGCAACACCAAGCGAACCTTATCGTGCAGTAACCTCAC
The DNA here is from genome assembly GCA_043797205.1 of Candidatus Woesearchaeota archaeon. GTDB lineage: Archaea > Nanobdellota > Nanobdellia > Woesearchaeales > GW2011-AR9 > JACRPH01. The sequence continues at coordinate 34,679 of JAZDQB010000002.1, read as the reverse complement.
TTCAGCAGAAGACAAACTACCGCACTTACGATGCGGATCGATTCCGGCATGATACAACGCTTCCTGAGCGTAGATGTTTCCGATTCCGGCAATAAAACCTTGATCCATCAAAGTCACTTTCAGATTAGCTTTTGGTTTCTTATTCAGCAACTCTTGAAATTTTAGCAGAGTAAAATCGTTAGATAATGGTTCTGGACCCAGCTTAGAAAGAACTTTCTTTAACTCTTCCTCGCCCAATAATTTCATGCTGCCAAATTTGCGCATATTGTTGTGGCTGAGCACAGAACCATCTTCAAAATCAAACTGGACGATTTGGTAAAGTAAATAAGGGAACTTCCTTCCTTCTTTTTTCTGTTCTTCTACTTCTTTCTTACTTATAAAAAAGAACTGTCCGGTCATTCCCAGATGCGTCAAAATAAACCGGTCGTTATCTAAAGCCATAATGATATATTTGGCTCGGCGAGAAACATTCTTAATCTTAAAAGGGGTCAAAGATTTAAGCTTAGAATCAGCCAGGCTATCCTTTACTTCCACTTTAAGCACCTTCTTTCCTACAATCTTATGAGAAAGCTGATTTACAATGGTTTCCACTTCGGGCAATTCCGGCATAGCGTTAAATGAAACAACCCCTGTTTTAAAGCTTTGCGGTGATGATTGCCTTAAACTGAAATATGATACTGTAATTCAACAATTTTTATATAGTACCTTAACTTATCTTAACTCATGAATACACCTTTACGTTCCTTTGAGTTGGCCATGCGTGAACTGATTGGACCATCTCAACCAATAGTATACTTTGGTTACGCACCGCCTGAAGAAAAAGAGTTAAGAGTCATTTGTGTTCCGGAAATGCTATTTAAGATTCCTTCTGATTCAAGTGTTTCAAGTTATGTTTTAGCTAGGTTCTCAAAACCGGATTTAAAAGCGGTGGCTAGTTTTAGTTTTGCCCAAAAAGAAGGAGAATGGGTTTATAGTCAAAGAGGTTCGGATCAGCCCGCAATTGAAATACTGCGCGATTGGTATAGAAGCCAGCTTTCGGATAAGCAGATGTTTCCAGAAGAAGTAGGTGATCTTTTAGCACCTACGCCAGAGAAAGCTTATTTACATCTTCCTGCCGGAGCAAAAGACGGAGACTTTTTTAAGTATGATATTTATTCTACTCGATGTAATGATTTAATAGGTCACTTACGCTTACTAGAATTAGATGGCGGAGTACGCTACAACTTGTGGACCCCTAGCGTAAGTTATTCGTTAGAAATGAATGGAGATGAACCCTTAAGTAGATTTAATGTACACCAATTAGAGGGAGATGTAGCTTCAATGCGAAATGGATTGGAAGCCATCAGTCATGTCGTTGAGGTAGTTAACCATATAAATGAAAAGAGCCTGATTCATTTTATGAGAAAAGCTAACGAACGTAAATAGAGTAAGATTCTTTGGATAAATTTCTTAAGGCTCTGTCCTAAAAGTAGGTTAGCACCAAAATTACGAGTGATACTGTGAAGAATATTTCTGTTGCGGAAGGGGATTGTCCCTCGGGGAAGGTGCCGCACCAAGATTAAACAACGAAGAGCGAGTCCGGTGCTAACCCGAGCAAAGCGAGATTTAGGACAGAACCATTTCTTAGATTGCCCCTTTATACCCCTAAACAATCGAAAAGTATAAAAACTCGCTTTAAATATAAGCAGGTATAACATTCAACAAGTAAATAAAGAGGTGTAAAATATGGTTGATCCTGAATTTAAGAAATCGAACACGCGTTTCTATGTGATTATCGCTGCAATAGTAATTGTACTATTAAGTGGTTTATTCTTTGTGTTTATAGGCAAAGATGCCTGGATCAGTGGAGCCAGCACTTTCAACCAAGAAAGTTTATCCTTGCCCAGCGGAGTAGCCACTTCTACCAGTGAAAGTGCCACCGTAAACTCTGGAAGTACTTCTTTATTAAGTGAAAAAAATGGAGCTAAAGTAGCTTCAGGCCTTCAAATCAAGGTTTCTTCAGATACTATCCCTACTATTAAAAGAGAAACTAAAGCCGAAGATATTGAAATAAAATTCAGCAACCTAAATACCAACATCAGAGTTAATAAAGAATCTTTACAGTTAGACTCTCTGCAAAATGTGGATATGAGTGTGCATGGTTTCGTGGGAGAAATAATCTTGAACGAAAAAACCTTATCCTTAAATGGAGCCATCTCGCGTATGCAGGTTAACGGAATAGTATTAAGCTCAGAGAACATGCAGATTTTCTTTGATGGATTGGATTACCAAACCGTAAGCGCTAATAATATGGAGCTAGAACAGTTAAATTTAGCTGGTGGAAACGGAGCTTTAACTCTCTTGAACCAGAAAGTAGTCTATACTTTAGAAAGTAAAGATAAGGTTACTTTAAATAAAGTAGTGGGAGATTTGGCTGCAGATAAACTGGGTACTAATACTTTTACGGCCGAAGTAATAGCACAAGATTTAGCCACTGCCGGTAGTGTAGATGCAGTGTTCAATTAAGTTTTAATTTATTCTATTTTTAAGTAAGAAAGAGGTAAATCTATTGCTCACTGGAATATATATCTTTAAATAGAGATATTTATTTAAACTACTTTTAAAAAGAGAAAGAGATGGACATTAATTATAAGATAATCGTTTTAGAAGATCAAGAAAGTACTAGAGAAGGTATTCGTGCGCGTTTGCAACGCTCTTTTGAAAACTTAGCCTTAAGACGTCCAGAGTTACAAAGAAATATTCCAACTATCTCTGCTTATGCCAGTTTAGATCAACTATTTAATCAAGAAGTTCCTCAAGAATCCACTTTTTACAGTTGGGTCACCGATTGGAATCTAGATGCTAAAGATATCGGAGAAAAAACTAGTGCGGCCGTGTATACCGCTCTTGCTAACTTATTAGGGGGATATTCTGAAGCAAAAAGGGATCAGAGGAATCATGAACTTGATGATGATTGGGTCACTCTAGAACATTATCAGTGTTTATTATCAGAAGTTAGTCCGGAGAATAGAAATAAATTAAATAGAATATTAAAAAATAGTGGAGCTTTTGTAATCTATTCTGCCCATACTCCCGATGCTATCTTTCGCTCTGATGTGTGTTTAGCCTTTACCACTGTTGGAACGGTAAATGCGCCTTTAGTGCTGTATCAAAGTAAAGATGATCTCAATCTAGATGTTCATTATATCGCTTTAGGATGCTTGATTGCGGAGAGAGCATATGGTGGTTTCCTTCCTCAAATTGGAAGTAAAACCGATCCTACCGATTCTCTCAGAAGACCATTACCAGAATCCTTAGCGCAAAGATTCCAATTGGCTCGAAGTGAAGGTAGCAACAATCTCACCCATTTTTTAACAGAATGTTCTTTAAAAGATTTGTTGTAATTTAATAACTGAATTGGTATTAATTAAACAGAATTTGATAATAGAATACAGGTATAAAACCGCTTCTTAAAATTTATATCCAGCGGTAACCAACACATTCAATCCATCCGCCTTATACGAAACAGCAGCATCCTTAGTTTCTAGCTTCCCATCAGAAACGGTTCTTTCCTGGATTTTTAAATTGATTCTTTCCACCCGATAAGAAACTAGAGCATCCAAAACAAAACCGTAAGTTTCTATCCCAAATCCGGCCATCGCATCAAAGAATCCACCCCAACCGGAAGTGGTAGCGTCAGTACGGATATCTCGATATACATTGAGAGAATTGAGAACTTCCCAAGTGATGGGCTCCATTCCTTTAAGATCGTTGTCAACATGAATATGTAAAACCGATTTGCTATCCAGATAAGAAAAACCACCTTTAAGTACAATCAAAGGTTTAAACTTAAATTTATCATTCCCCACCGAAACCGGTGCATACTTAACTCCGAAAGTACCTGCTCCATAAAAGGTTAAATTCTGTTCCCAAGTAGAAGGAGTTGGTCCAAGTTTTAGGGCGCTCAAACTAGCGTCATAAGTGTGACTATCTTTTGTTCCGCCAAATATTTTAGAAGTGGAAAAATCAAATTGGGCTAATAAACTGATAGTATCACCCTGCCAAAAGTGCCATTGCTGTGGTTCCACTTCCAATCCTATACTTAAATAAGGCAATTGATGACCCAACTGCATGAAATCTTTAAATCCGGGCATAGCCGGATCAAAATTATATCTGGTTTTATCTACGTACGCTTCCAAATCATCGCCTACAGCTAGACGACGATAACCGAATCCAACTGTAGGAGTAAATTTTACTTTTCGTTCCGGGAGAACTACTGTTTTTTCTAATTCATCCTCCTCTTCTACTTTGCCGGCACTTTCCATTGACACTGGAATAGTCTGAGCTTGAGCAGTATTCCCTAACGGAACGTTTAGCGCCGCATAGCCTAAAGCCAATCCAGCTAAAAAAGTAGTTAATTTACCCATAACAGAACAGCTAAAATAACCGCTATAAAAAGAAGGTGGTGTTAAAAAATATAGTTTGTATCACTACTTTAAGCATCATTACTTTAGGATAGTGAGGAACAATAATACTTATAAATACGTCTTTAATGAGGTTATTTCTATGAGCTCGATAGCAGATTTAGAAGCGATTTTAAGCAAATTTAAAGTGCACCAAGAACTTTTTCATTATCCTCATACTCTTTCTTTAGAAAATCGTGGTGTAGTCGGTAAGTACATCTGTTCTATGTTAAAGATGGCAGAAACAGAAGAGCAAGCTTCCCGCGGAATTTCTCCCGAAAGTATCATTAAAAAGTTTTGTGAAAGATATCATGCTGATGAAACCGAGATGCGCACTCTGTTAAGCGATCAAGAGAACAATTGGTTTGATTATCGCTTGTATACCTGCTTCCGTAGTTTTATCCAAAGAGAATTAGATTTAGATACGGATACTCTATTTAGAGAAACGACCAGATTATCTTTTACCGATAAGGATAGTAGACAAATTAGAGTGGCCAAGTATGTTCCCTTGTCGATGGTATTAACAAAAATGGACCAACAATTTCCTAATTTTAGTCGCGTAACTCAAGTAAAGAGTAAAAAAGTATATCCGGGCGGAGTACGCATTTATCGCAAAACTTTTGACTATCATAAGAAAGAATTGTTAGACATTCTCGGTCCGGAGTTGACTATTTCTGCCTTACAAGATGATTGCGAGTTTACCCGTTATGCTTTCATCACTACTTTTCAACAGCTGTACGGACAAAAAGAGTTGCAAGTGATTAGAGAAAGAAGTGAAACAGATGATATTAGTACTATTTTATCTCTTACCCATAAGCAACCCTTACATCCGCGTTTAATCACCGAGGACCCACCAGCATGGGCCGCTTGGGCACCGCAAGAAAGCCAAGGATGTAGCCAATATTTAGTCGCCCCAACTAGACCCTATCGTTCCATCCTTTTCGGTTGGGCAGAAAAGATGGGAGATTTTTTAATGGAAAGAAAATAGTTAAGAAAAGATAATGCAGAAATGAGGCAAGAACTTTTTGGCGCTCGCACTGACGTTCTTGAAAAAAATCGAGAATTGGCCCAAATGGCTGCAGAAGCTAGAAGAAACTTACAATTGGCGGGAGGATTAGCCGAAGAATTGGCTGCCACTCGGTCTGCAGGAGAAAGCCATTTCCTTAAGAATCGTTTCCAATCTTTGCTAACTGCTCAAGAAGAGCGTTATGCTGACCAGATGGCCCAAGCGATATTATTTGCCGCAACTCTTCCTAGTTTAGCTCCGGAATTACAACAACAGATCACCGCTTATCTTCACGAAGCCAGTGCCGCTTTTGGAATCAAGCCTGCTGATTTCAGAAGTAAAGATACCTTGATGTACGCACTGCGTAAAGTGGATGTAGCAACTACTGTTGCCACTGCTTCTTCCGGTATGGATGATGATATCGCTTCCTTATTTGAAGCAATGTCCGAAGAAGTAAAGCTGGATCCAGCTTATACTAAGTTCCGAGAGGTACAAAGACGTTACCAAGGAGCCTATCCTGAAATCACTATATTCAGTTTTGATCCTTTCGCCTTGTTCTATTCTCTTCGGGAGATACAAGAAGGTATTGCTCTAGCTCGAGAAAGGATGGCTCGCTTAGGAAAGATGGAATCCATCAAAGAAGTGCGCTTTTCTGACGCTTTAGAAGAAGCAATAGATATGGTTTGTTCTGACAAAGCTTTACCTTACGATAAAAACGCTATCGAGAAAGAGATTGGATACGACCCCAGCTTCACTACAGTCAGAGATCTGTTTATATTCACCATAAAAGATTTACTCAATAACGGCAAAAAAGTGGGCTCACCACGCATACGCGTAGCTACAGCTAATCCCAGCCAGTTTAAAACTATGGAAGAATTACCTTTACATCAGCACTTTTCCCTGCCAAAATTCCCGGCATTATATTTGGTGGTAGAAAACTTTTTTTTCAGAGATGACTCCCGCTTCTTATGCTCAATTACAACAGAAAGCAGAAGAGCTTAATGCCACCTTAAAGGGAGAAATTGAAGACGGAGCCAGTATTTCTACCACTTTAATGGGCGGTCAGGGAACTCCTTATTTAAGAAATTTTTATCGCATGCATAACGGTCAAGGGGTATACGTTCCCTCTTTAGAACATAAAAGCATGGGCTTTCACAGCTATTTCAGCAAATTAGGGATGTGATGTTATAAGAATTAAAATATAAATATAAAAATAATTTATTTCATCTGCTTAAACAACTTTGATAAATCATAACCACATCTTTCCGCAATACTTCGCGCTGCTGGAATATGGTCATCAGGCTGCTTTAAGATTCTCTCCACAATCTTTAGTGGAGTCACGGTCGCATCAGACTTTTCTGCCAGAAACAAGGCTACATTAGGATAAGTTTTCTGCGTATCCATCAACTCTGGAGACTGATATATGTCGGCAATATAACCGCTGTTAAATACAATATATCCACCGTTTCTTAAAAAGTGCTGGAAGGTTTCATCAAACCATAAGCCATAAGTGGGACGCTTACTCTCTCGAAGATTATGTCCCATATTATAATCCAGAAGAGCACGTAAAGTAGCCGTAGGAGAACCCTGTTGGTATTGTTTCAATTCTTCAATAGCTTGATTAGTAGAAGCCACTACAGAAATACCTGCCGCACGATCTTCACCAAAAGCGGCTTGGGCAATAGTATCTAAACTGCTTCGCTTATCTTGTTCGTCTTCAACTATTAATACGATTCTACTTACGCCGACATACTTATTACCGGTTGAAGTTCCCGGTTCAACCGCTAAATCCAAACCGCTACCTGAATTCCTGTTTGCCATGTTTTCAACCTCTAAGTTTAATTTTGATAAGCTTAATTGTTTTTTAGTTAAATTACCACTACATAATAGGTAGCATAAGAGGGTTATTTTTAAAGATTTAGATGTTCCAGAATAATGATGTTATCAATTAAGACTACCAAAGGTATATAAATCTAAAAGTATTAATTCTATAAAGGATCAGATTTAACCAAACTAAGATCCCCCTACAAAAGAGGCCAAAGATGTTAAGTATCATTACCAAATTAACCCCTTATCCTGCTCTGGAAGCATTTGAACATTTTATTCTGAATGATTATAAACGCACTAAATTTTTCTTAAATCATGTTAATCCTGAATTTTTAGAAGAGATCTCTAAAAAGAAAGCTCTGAAAGCTTTCAAGACTGCTCTAAAAGAAACCCCTGCTTACCAAAAATTTTTAAAATCACAACGGTTTGATTTCAAAAAAGTGCACAGCATCAAAGATTTTGATGAACTACTGCCTCAGACTGATAAGGCTAATTATATCAAAAAGTACGATTTCGAACAACGCTGCCGGGAAGGTCATCTTCCAAGTAAAGGAAATATTGATGAAAGTGGCGGAACTTCCGGGAAAGCTACCAATTGGATTCACGATTTTCGCGAAGAAGAACTGCTTTCTAAAGCAGTAACTTTTGAATATAATTATATTTTTGAAGGAGATAAAAAGAATTTTATCGTTATAAGCGCTTGGTCTACCGGTCCCTGGGCTACCGGAATTAAATTCTGTGAATTGATGGAACGAGTCGCTTTGGTAAAGAATACGGATACTAATCCCACCAAAGTTATCGAAACTTTCCGTATGTTCGGAAAAGATAAAAATTATCTGATTGGTGGTTATCCTCCTTTCATCAAGAACATGCTCGACGATTATAAAGAAGAAATTAATTGGAAAGATTATAAAATTGATTTGGTTACGGGAGGAGAAGGTGTCCCCATTGAATGGGTATATTACGTGCGAAAACTGCTCCGGCCGGAAGCAAAAATAATTTCTTCTTATGGCTGTTCTGATATTGATATTGGCATCGGCTTTGAAACTCCGTTCTGTTTCTTCGTCAGAGAATTAGCTTACAAAAACGAAAAATTGCGTTGCGAACTTTTTGGTAAGGACGATCTGCCCATGATTTTTCAATATAATTCTGGTGTACATTACATTCGAGAAGTACCCAATTCCGAAGGGAAGAGAGAGATAGAAATAACTTTATTAGATCCGGAAGCGGCTTTGACCAAAGTGAAATATAATATGCACGATGAAGGAAGAAAATTTAGTTATACTGAGCTAATTCGTATTCTGGAAAAATACTATCCGCATTTTGTCAGTGACTTCGCTCAAAAAGGAGGAAAGGTGGATGAATTACTGCATTTACCCTTTTTATGCATCTTTGGAAGAAGCGACGGCACCTTAAGCTTTGACGGAGCCAACGTCTTCCCGGACCAAATTCAGGGAGGAATATTGTGCAATAAAAAACTAGCTAAGATCACTAACCGTTTTAAAATGGAAAAAAAGTATGATCACCAGCATACTGCTCAATTTCAGGTGCATGTGGAATTAAAAGGAAAGTATAAACCGCAAGAAAAGATGAAAAAACAATACTATCAAAGCATTTTAAAAGAATTGCTTCGGGTTAATCCTGATTATCGCGAATCTTACACTAAAAATAAAACCTTAGAGCCAAAAATAAATCTTTATCCTTTTGAACATCCCCTGTTCCGACAGGACGATAATAAATGCAAGAATATTTATTCTGTGCGAAAGTAATGAATTTGCGGTAATAAGATTATTATAAATTATTATAAACTAAATAAAAAGTAAGTCATACAGATTATTCATGAAGAAATTATGCATAATGCTGGACACTTCATCTGATTTTTCCATGATAACCAAATGATGTTCGTCCCTTAACACATTCAATTGCGAACCTTTCATCAATCGTTTCATGATTAAAGAGAATTGAGGAGGAACCACTGGATCCTTATCTCCAGCAATGATTAATACTGGAATCTTTAAATCACGTAAGGTATCTTGAATTTTTTGCTTATTCTTAAAAACATATTTTTCCACGTTGTCCAGAGATTTTACTATGGTACGCAAAGGAGTAAAATGCAATAAATGTGAAATGATATTAAAGTTATATTTTATTCCTTGCGTAGATAGATCTACATCCTTAAAGTGGAAAAAACTCTTTTCACGAGTTAATTTGTGTTCAGAAATGAAACGAAGTAAGTGATTGACGTAAGGCCCCCGATTAAGCAAGGTATTATGATTGAAAGGATAAAGACAAGCTGATTCTACTAAAACTAAGGCAGAAGGCATTTTTTTCTTGAAATTAACACAATAATTTATCGCTACTGCTCCCCCTAAACTATGTCCCACTAAAGCAAAATTACTTACCTTTTCTTTTTGTAATATAACATAGATGTCTTTAGAGAAATTAGTCATTTGATATTTTTCGAAATCATTAGGAGCATCAGAAAAACCATGACCACGCATATCTATGGCCAGAGTTCCAAAACCTTTCTTTTGAAAGAATTCCACTTCCTTTTTCCAGACGGTCCAGTTTCCGCCTACTCCATGAAGAAATACTAAACACAGCGGAAGCTTACCTTTGGAGTAAGTATAATGTATCTTCATTCCATCAAAAGAAGTCAGCCTCTTTTCCATATTCCTATAGAAAGAAGAGAGATATATAAAACTTACCGCTATTTAAACTAAAAATCTTCGGGTTAATTCCTGACATTTCTTCAGCGCTTCCAGCTGCTGGATTTGGTCCCGTAAGGTTTTGGCCTGGAAAGCCGCATTCTTGCTTCGATTTACCTGTTTCTCTAAAGAGCTAACGCTTTGTTCCAAAAAGTGATGCAAATGTTCTTTACTCTGCAATTCCTGCTGCTGAACCAGCTCTATCAAAGTTAAAAAGGAAGGTTGCGAATGAAATAGAAGGGGTACTCGGGAGAACAATTCCTGCTTCAAAAGTGTCGAAGGGGGCACATTTTTAAAAGAACGACCAGTTTAATAAAGGTTGGGGATATGTTAAATATAGAAAGGTTAGTATAGTCCCTTCTTCGCAAACTCTTCCTTCTTCATCTCCCGCTTCATTTTAGCATACTTATCGTCCGAAGAGAATTTGGGCGGGCGAGGGATGAGAGTAGCCACCTTACAGATTGGACAGGATTCTTCTAAAGTATAACGAGAACATTGGGGACATTTATGGATATGTTCCACCATTTTTATTCGCTCTTTTCCCGTTGTAAGGTTGAGGTAGATAATTTATCTACAAATTTTTCTACTAATTCTTGAATCTTAGTTAGATTCTTTTCCGCGGGTTTATAATCCACATCCTCAATTACAAATTTATAGCGTCCACCGCCAAGATAAGTCAAGGTGATGGAAGAAGAGATTTTTTGAATTTCTAATAAGACATTCTTAACCTTTTCCACTCCGTTAGAAGCATAACTCTGTAAAGTGATTTCTCCATTGATGTAAATTTTGGGCGGTTTGAATTTTTCTAGAACCGTAGTCGTTAACTCCTTGGCAAAATCTTTTTCCACTCCTAACTTTTCCAGATCGGCTGCATCGGAAGCCAAGTCTCGGAAGCATAAGTAAAGGTGAGAATATTCTACAAAAATCTTTTTAGAAACGTTATTGTAAGTTTCTTGTAAGGGTTTTTTTAATTTTTCGCATACTCCTTTAAACAGGGTTTCTGCTTTCAATTCCTGTTTCAGTTCTTCTAACTTTTCTGCTCGTTGAGTAGAATTTACCCTTCTCAAAGAGAGATCAATATTTCCAGTGGCTTGATCCACTCGAATAACCTTGCACACAATTTGACGATCCAGATCGACATAATCTCTTAAGTTGCGAATTCTTCCCGGAGCCACTTCTGAGATGTAAACCATCCCTACTTTTCCCGGATATTCTTGAATATCTACGAAGACGGAGTTAGGATATAATTTAGTTACTTTACAAAGAATAATCTCGTCCACTTCCGGGGTCCCGGTACGTCGGTATAACATCATAAAAAGTAATTATAGACTATATTTATAAATGTTTGCGGGAGAAAGGTAGAGTAGAAAATGTCGCTCAGGGACCAAACTCTAAAACTTATCCTAAAATCTCTAATACTCTTGCCGAAATTCTAGACTTTCCACCGGTAGGATAAGCTAACTCTTTGTTACAAACCAAACAATGCACTACTTCGCTGGCATTTCCGAAAATAACCTGCTCATTCTTACATTTAGAGCATCTTACTTTGATAAATTTACTTTTAGGCTGTTCTAACATTTTAGACAAACTCCACTTTCTTTAAACGTATTCCGTGCGATTGGCAGGAAGCTTTTTTACAGACCACACAAGTGAAACGGAAATCAGTTTTCTTAGTACCTTTAGCACCGGAACGCTTGAATTTGGTTACTGCTGGTTTAGAATAACGACCTAGATTTCCCACTCCTCTGGCCTGACCGCGCAGTCTAGCTCTAACTTTTGACCCACGACTTAAAGAACTAGCATTTTTTCTCTTATTAGCTGCAATCTTGTGTTCAGTATGCTTCTTACAGTGTTTGCAAAACCTTTTGATAGATTTAGGAATTTTCATGTTATATCTTTCTCATTCAGATTGTTCTTTAGAGAGTTTTAAAAAACTATTCAAAACGCTCTTAGAAAGGTTTAACAAACCTTTCTTTAAGTTAAATCAGAGGATTATTTATAAAGGTTTTTGTTGATTTCACCTTAATCTAAACTAAAAAAAATTTAACGCGAGCTAAATGCTCCTTTACACAGTAATATTTCCCTAATTCAGAAGGATTTTCTCTAAATTTTCTTCCTAGCCACACTTTTAATGAAACAATCACTCCACTTTTATCAGGTTCATTCTTAGCAATATCTTGAATATTCCACTTTTTCTTACCTAAATAATTAATCCAAATAGTGCCGGTATGAACAAAAAAGGAGTACTCCTGATCGTTGATCAACTCGCTTTTAGAAGTTAACTTATTTGAAGTCAATAATTCCGCTAACTCTGTTTTATTAATCGCTCGTTTCAGTTTCATGTTTATTTGGTTTTACAATAAAGAAAGTTTTCCGGTAATCTTATCAATCTCCTCTTCCTCATCCGGCCCAATGGCCGCACAGGTTCTCGTTCCCGGAGCGACTACGGTACGACCGGCATCGGTAATCAAGGAAACAGCCAGACCTTCATCTTTGGCTTGCTGAAAGTATTTCAATAATTCCTTTTCGTCCTTTACCTTCAGCACAATCTTAGCCATGCCTGATTCATGCCAGGCTTTGACTAATTTCTTATCAGAATGAAATACTGCTTCTACGCTAGCGTGAGCACATTGAGCACATGCTTTCCCTTTAGGAAGATTTAAGTCTTGTCGGACGAGGATGACTTGCTTTAATTCAGACATGGGGAGAAGAAAATAATCAAGCTTAATAAATCTTACTTTGGTACTTCTGGTTTAAGAATACCAACATAAGGTAAGTTCCGCAAATATTCATGAATATCTAAACCATAACCCACTACAAAATGATCTTCAATAGTGAAACCAGTATAATCGGCCTTGAATTGTTCTAAACCAGAAGCTCTTCGAGCGGGCTTGTCTAACAGAACGCACAGTTTTAAAGATTTAGGATGCCTTCTTGAGAGATGATCAACCAGTGCGCTTAAAGTTCTTCCCGTATCTAGAATATCTTCTACCACTAAAACATCCTCCCCCTCAATATCCATCTTTAGATCAAGAATCGTTTTAACATTTCCAGAAGAAACAGTTCTACCGTCATAACTACTTAACACCGTAAAATCCTGTACCCTCGGAATAGAATGATCGATCTCTCGATTCAAGTCGCTGAAGAAAGTTCCTGCACCTTTATAGATGGGCACCATTAGCATTCTCCGAACGGAAGCATAATCTCGCGAGATTTGTTCGGCCAACTTCCTAATTCGATATTGAATCTGCTTTTCCGTAATCAGAACGCGTTTTATGTCCTTTTTAGAATAAGTTCTCTCTTCTTCCAGCATTCTGTCCGAACAAACAGAGCTCTTTTTATGCATTTAGATAGTAGAGAAGATAAGAAAAATTACTTACTGATTTAATACTTAGCTTCTTCTGCTTTAGTTGCTCCGGGGATTCCTTGAAGATAAGTATCTACTCTTCTTTGTGCTTCTGGAAATGCTCCGGGAACTAGTTTGTATGCTTGTATGCGATAGAAACATTCTACTCCTCTTCTATGTTCTTTTGAACCGGAAGTATCACCTTGTTTATTATGTCTTTCTACAGTACAAATCTGTTGGACATCCATCGCTTCATCGAGAAGATAACACACTTCCGGAGTTATAATCTCGCCAGTTTCTTTTCTAAAAGTAGAAGGTCCTCGACGCTCACAGAGTGTACGTCCATCAAAATAAACTTCTTTCTTGCGAGAGCCAGCTTGAACCTCTCCGCGATAAACCTCAGAATCAGACTTGATGGGAATTGAAGGTGGAGCACATCCAGTAGATCCAATCAAAGCCGCAACCACAGCACAAATGGTAGTTCTCATTTTTATTCGTTATAAAAAAGCATTTTATCCTTTATGTACATCATCATAAACTTTTTGTACTGCATCAGCAAAATCAGGAGGACATACTACTCTAGCAATTTTTGGGATATTCATTTCCATCACTACATAAATACCTGGAGGCATTCCACTAAGAGAAGGTGGAACTGGCTTTCCAGTAAATCCATCCACACCGGTTTGTAAATCGTGAAGAACAAGTTGAGCAGCCATATTAAATCCTATGGAGTTTATCTGTGGGTTTCTTAATCTTTCACCCAAATAAGCCCCAAAATCATAAGTAAATTGATCTCTATCAGGCAGATAAGTTTTAAGATCATGTAACTTTGTTCTCATTTCTTCAGTTGAAATTGCATCTTTAATATCCATTTTATTTACCTCCTACTAAAATAACAAGTATAAAAAACTATTTACTTCCAGCTCTGTTCAAACAAGCTGTTGAAGTAATTGACGAACAAAGGAGCTTCTACCCACACCGCGCAGTCATAACTCTTGTGCACTTTAACGTCATCGGTCAAGAATAGGGTTAAGTGAGTATTGTCCACTAGCATAAAACGAGCGTCATTTTTATCTTTGCCCGTCTTAATAGTGGCAAACTTGGAAATTTCTTTCACTAATTCTTTATTCGCAGTAGAAGGAACAGAAATCTTTACGTCCACACCAGCCTTAGCGGCTTTCTTCAAAGCCGGGCCAAGAATTTCATACTTTCTTTCCAATCCTTCTTTAGAAGTCATTAAAGTGATACTTTTCTGAGCATTCTTAATCTGAGTGCCCATGTGCTCGTAAGCCTTGTCTCTTCCTCTAAAAGCGCCAGAGCGATCGGTAGGATCAACTAACTTAATTCCTTCCGTATGTAAAGTATTTAATTCGTTTAAAACGTCAGAATCTTTCAAACCAGATAAGACCTTATTTCTCTCATCCGCTTCTTCCGAAACCTTCTTCTTCACTCTTTCCACTACTTCCGTCGGAGGAACAGCAAGGTATTTGATAGGTTTACCAACCTTAACCACAATGAAACCTTTCTTCTCTAAAGATTCAAGAACATCATAAGCTCTGGATCTAGGTACGTTAGAAATGTCAGACAATTCTCCCGCAGTAGATACTCCTCTGGATAGTAAAGCAATCCACAATTTACTCTCGTAAGAGTTTAGACCGAAGTCTTTCAGTTTGTTCAAAAAATCTTTTTGTACGATCATATTAGGTTCCTCCGCTTGAGTGAGTGTTATATTCACCAATCTCCTCTTAACACATTAGAACCTCTTTTGCTTAAACAATTATGTTATCATAACTTGTTGATGACTATCTAAAATAGGCTTTTATTTATAAAGGTTTTGGTTATTTAGTACTTGAAAGTGACACTATATAAGGTATATGCCCTTTAACCATCTACGGTAAACAATCTGGAATCCTTCACTTTGAACAGCCCAATTCTCGCTCCGGCATCCAGCCAGCCATGGGCATAATTCAAAGCGGCAAAAGCCAGCACTAAATCTTTCTTCTTTTCCTGGAAGAATTTTGCATCTGAATAATAGCTGGAAGCCATCTGAAAGAAATCCTTCGCTTCTGCTAATCTCTTCTGGTCAAAAACCTTCTCTGCTTTATCTAAAGCTTCTTTAGTGATAGAAAAATACTGCTTCAGTTTTTCTAAAGTAATTTTGTCGTTCATGGTAACTATCAATATTCCCGCAAGACCTTTTTTAAAGAAACCTTTCCCTGACTTTGGTCAAAAGTTATGATAAAATGGTCAAAGAATCCTGCTCTGCCTAAAAGTATAGGAAAATCATATTGCCTTAGTATTACTTTTACTGGTATTCTGAAATTATAACTCTCATGACTTTTTCCTATTGTTATCATCATGTTTGTTTCTACAGATTCTACTTTTCCACCAATGCCAAAAGCAGGAGTTCTTTCTCCGGTTAAATTCAAGCCCAAGATTTCAGCGATAGCTAAAGGTAACGCGCTAATATCTGCCCCTGAATCTAAAAGAGCAATAGTATCAAACTGTTCCTTGCCACTTAGAAGAATGGAGATAGAAGGTGTTTTAACTTCAGTTCCGTCCGGCCGCTGAATCGATTTATACTTGAAGCCAAGAGTCATTTTTAATCAGAAAATCATCGTCTCCTTATCCGGAACTCTGGTCAAGAGTGGCCTTTCTTTGGGGCATTTCTCTCTTGCTTCAGAAAAAACTTTTTTAACATCCTTACCATGAGAAATTATTTTCTGGCCGCAGATAGCTACCCACTCCCCAATGTATCGATTAATGTCCGTTTTCATATAAAATTGGTAGTTCTTATCCATAATCAATCACAGCTAATAATAGTTAAAATAAGTATATAAAACTTTCTGGGATAAAAGTTCATCCTTTTGGCAGATATAAATAAAACGTGCTGCCTTTGTCGACTTCTGAAGTAAAGTCAACATGACCGTTTAATTTGTAAGATGCAATATTTAAAACACATTTTAAACCCATTCCCTTAGTTCCGCGGGTAGAAAATTGGTTTCGAAACACCTTAGGCTGATTTTCTGGAGGTATTCCATCCCCATTATCAGCAACAGAAAGAATATACCCTTGTTCTTTCTCTTCTAAACGCACTTCAATTCTACAAGGGATAGTTTTTAACCGCTCTGCCTCTGAGGATCGATATGGTGCTTCATCTGTGCCATAAATAGCCTTACGCGCATTAACAATATACTCATTAAGTATAAACTCAATTTCTGCTCTTTGTTCGATAGAAAAATCACGGGAATAAGTTCCCTCTCCAACAACTAAAGACAATTTATAATCAAAACCATTACGAGTAAGAAGTTCTCCCAATGAACCATAAACTAAACGAATATCTTTTCTCACAATCTCATCCAGTCTCATAACTCTGCAAAAAGACTAATTCTATATAAATCTTAACTGATAAATTAATCTCCTTTTTGTGAGATTTGGTCAGCATACAATCTTTCCACAAGTTCTTCTACTTCTGCTCTTCTGGGTTCAGACAATCCTTTTATTTTTTGGTAGAGGGTTGCTTGGGTTGATATTTGCGAAGGTGAAATCTGTTGTGGCCTTTCTAAAGGAGGATATACTATCCTAGAATCAAAATCCCTTAACACACCCATAAGTTCTGAATCTTCTTCTACACCCAGAGCATACAGAATCTGTGAGAGTCTTTCCAGTTTATCATGATAAGAAAGGCACATCTTCACATGGCTGGTTGTAGGGGGATAGTATATTTTCCCCTGACAATAAGCGCTGACATGACTACGGATAACCTGATCTGAAAGAGGCAACACCTCTGCTAATGATTTAGAAACCTTAACTAAACTGTTTGGACCAGCAATTGTTTCTAAGTGAGCGCTCAACAAATCTCCAAATCTTCTTGCCGATTCATTTCTATCAGTTGACATTTTATCATCCAGAACACCCTAACCACTAAAATAATGGAAATATAAATAAAAAACTATCCTCCTTTCTTCCACACGCCGGGACGTTTAACAGTAATTGGAATGACTCCCTCTCCGAATTCCTTCAAAGCGATGTCGATCGGATCGTAACGCATTTTGACTAATTCTTCCGGAGTTATTTTCACTAAGAACGGGGCTCCCATGGCTAGCTGTAAAGATCTACTCCCGACCATTCTGGCTTTCTCATACTTAGTATACTCTATCATCGATTCTTCTTCCGGAATAGCGTGGGTTTGTTTCTTCATTTTCGTTTCTTCTCCAATTCTTTATTCAAGATATTACGCAAAAACTTAGCCTTATCTAGAGCGATATCAATCATCTTACTGATATCTTCTACGGTCAAGGGAGCATCGCCACCTTTCTGCATGGCTGAAATGGTTCCTTTTTCATCAGAAGCGACGGTCAATCTAGCATCGTAAGATTTCTCTTCTTGGTTAGTTGGATCAACTAACAAGTGACCGCTGATTTTGTAAACAGTAATACCTATCGGCTCTTTAACCAAAGGAACATGCTGTTCGGTTTTTTTATGATAATCAATCACTCCTTTTTCATCAACCACCGGAAAACGAGCATTCTTTAAAGCCGCTAGAGCGGCCATGGTGGCTACATCGAATAGATTACCGGCATCATTGATGGTCATTAAATCAATCGTTAAAAACCAGGCTTTTTCTCCCGGAATGATACACAATTTCTTAAAATCAATTGCTTTTGATTCTCTCACTCCTCGGTCCGTAACCCGAGCCAGTTCAATTCCTTTTATCTGCGGCGGTCCCGGTTCATATTCCGGACTGGATAAGGGTAATAATTCCGCGTTAAAAGTGATTCCTCCTTCATTAGGAGTATCCGGATAAGGCTTATCCATGGTCATTTTCACTCCAGCTAGAACGACTGTTTCTCCGATTCTTACTTTAGCTGAACCTTCGGCTGTCCAAGAGATGTCCGTTTCTAATTCGATTGGCCCACGATATTCCAGCAATCCACGACCGTCTAATCTTTTACCTTGTTTGGCCAATTGGATGATTGTTTCTTTGTTGATAATCATTTTTTATCCCTCACGAGCATACTTCTCTTTCAAAGCTGCTTTCTGCACTTGGTAAATTTTTTCCGTAACTTTTTGGGCCAACTCTACTGCTTTGATTAAAGAAGCTTTAGAAATTTCCCCATCCATTTGCAGTAAAGTGATTTCTTTACTATTATGCAATACGGCTACGGGAATGTCTGAAACAATAGCGTCGTAAGCTTCTTCGTCATAAATCAAGTCTG
Source organism: Candidatus Woesearchaeota archaeon (assembly GCA_043797205.1). Lineage (GTDB taxonomy): Archaea > Nanobdellota > Nanobdellia > Woesearchaeales > GW2011-AR9 > JACRPH01. The sequence continues at coordinate 16,131 of JAZDQB010000002.1, read as the reverse complement.
CTACTACGGTTCCGTCCACTTCTCCACAAGCTACGGCGCTGACCATATCTTTCATCGGAATACCGGCATCAGCTAAAGCCATACTGGCCGCGCAAATGGCGGCACATCTGGTCCCAGCATCAGTTTGTGGTAATTCGATAAAAATATCCACTACTGTATTCGGGAAAGCAGACAAATCTACTACCGGATTTAAAGCGCTAGTCATAACCATAGATATTTCTTGTGCACGTCGATTACTTCCCGGTCGGATTCTCTCTCCCGAACCAGAGAAAGGCATCATGTTATAATAACAGCGGATAATTCCTTTCTTAGGATTCTGTAAGTGTTTTGGGAATAATTCTCGAGGACCATATACTGCCGCATAAGCTAAAGTATGTCCGGATCTGAACATGGCTGATCCTTTAGCATTAGGAATAACTCCCACTTTCGCTTCAATCGGACGAAGTTCGTCTAATTTTCTTCCGTCTACTCGTTTAGTGTATACCATTTTAGTTGTTCACCTCTAAAAAGGTATTCAAAAATGTAATTTTTGTGTATACCATTTTAGTTCTCCTCAAATTCTGGCACGGGTTTAGAAGTATCAGTAGGCATTTCCGGTTCTGAAGGAACAGCTGAAACCACTGCTCCGTTATCTCTCAAGAACTTTTCCATCTTCTCCGTCAATCCACTATAATGAGATTTTTCTTCCACCAGTTCAATCGCTTTTACTGCCAGCAATTCATTCTCAGGAGTTCCCTTAATCCAAACCACTCCGTTCTGTCCGACGGTAATGTCGCACCGAGTGCTGTTCTTAATTAAAGAAATCATACTACCCTGCTTACCGATTAAGCGCGGAACTTTCTGGTTGTTAATTTCCATTACTCTTCCGCCCATTATTTTGAACAAACCGGGCTCTTTCATGGTTAAATCGATTAAATTCTGCGAAGTTACATTGATAATCTTCACTACTAAATAATCTCCAATAGAAATAATTTTACTCAAATCTTCTTCTTTCTTGATATAACGAGTGGTAGCATCTTTAACATTCAGTATCGCGGAATAAGCCGTACCGGTATCCACTCGCCAGCCAGTCATAGTAATATCAATCACTTTTCCGACAATCTTATCCCCAATTCGAGGTACATAAGGACCGGATAAAGGTGTTATTCTAATCACTCTTCCTGCAGCTCCAAACAAACCTAACACTTTAGCGTAAATTTTATCGCCATCTCTGTAGGTGTTATCGCCAGGAAGAAAATCCATTCCCTCAGCCAAAGCTTCTCCGGGAATGACCACATCGCGTTCATTCACCAATAAATTACTCATTTTATATTTTCTCCGTGGGCTCTCTTTCTTTTTTGTTACTATTAATTATTAATAGTATTTAGAGACCCACTTTTCGTTTTTTCTCTCGTTTTTCTTTAAAAATGAACCTACTTTTAAAAGGTTTTGGTAGTTTTTAAAGGATAAAGGTAAAAAGAAGAGAATTAAAACAAAATAAGCTAAAAACTAAAACAAAGATGGAGAAACCTTACTTTACCAACCTTTTCAAATCATCCATCCCTAACTTAGTATACTTCTTATCCTTCACGGTGATGAAAACAGCATCTACTCTTTCCGTATCGAACTCATCTTTCAAGAAATCTTTCAACAAAGATAATCCCAACTTCAATCCTTCTTCTACTCCCATCCCTGGCTTATATTTTTTAGTTAGTATTGGTTCGATATCCGTATCTCCTTCACCGATTACCGCTGCTCTATACTGAAAATATAATCCATAAGGTTCAGTTACAAACAATTTGATGGTGCCATCTTCTTCCACTCCGCCCACCAATAAAGATACACCGAAAGGACGCAATCCCGCCGACTGAGTACAAATCTGTTTCAAATCACATATATCTTTAACGATAGAAAGAACATCAATCTTAGAATCGTAAGTTACGGAATGCTGCTGTGCTTTCAGTTGCGCTCGATCAACTAGAACACGAGCATCAGAGATAATTCCCGAAGCCGTAGCGGCGATATGATCATCAATCTTGAACATCTTTTCTACCGCATCCGCTACTAGTAACGGAGAACTGATTCTTTTATCCGCTACTAATACTATTCCGTCTTTGCAGACGATGCCCAAAGCAGTCGATCCTTGCTTGACCGTTTTCTTAGCGTATTCTACCTGTAGTAAACGGCCATCAGGAGAGAACATGGTTATGCTTCTATCATAACCCATCTTATCAATCATTTGTTTATTATCCATATTTGCCACCTCGATTTTAATTAGGATTTTCTGTTAGGAAACAAATCCTTAACTTCTTTATATTTGTTTAGCATCTTCAACGCTGTTGAATATGAATCCAAAAGGCAGACGTTCCCCGTGAGGGACGTCCCCCTTGTCTGTTAGCACAAGGATTTGAGTAGCGTTGACCTGATGATGCTAAACAAATCTTAACCCATTCTTGCTCCGGCCTTCTTCAAAATTCCGGAAACGGTAACAGACTTAATAATTATGGGGCTATTTTTAATACTTTTGCCTAAAGCTAAGGCTGCTTTCAGCTCATCCACATATTTATGACCTACTTTCACTACAAATTTTTGTTTTTCGGGATTAAACTTTTCTTCAATAAAAATGGGAGCAGCTCGGGCCATCCCTAATTCTCCCCAGAAAGAAAACATCCTTCCTTCCACAAATTCTTTTATTTCAGAAAGAGAAAATTTCTTCTCGGCGATGATCTCAAAGACCACATACCGCTTCTTTTCCTTTAAGGTTGGTAGTAGTTTCATTGTTTATTTTTGTTTTAATTAAAATTAATATTATTTGAATGTCCTATCCTCTTCCCACGCCTCGTTCCAGCTGCTCTCGCAACTGTACCAAACCGGAATAATATTTCTGCTGCACTTTTGGCGGCAATTTAAGATAAGTGTTATACATATCCATGTAAATCTTTTTTTGATCATTAAAGTTGGCTTGAGAAGACCTTAACAACAATTCTTCCATCTTCTTCTCTCCTTTCAGCTGCTCTTCAATCTGTTCTCGCAACTGAGTAACTTGAGAATAGAAGTTACGTTTCTTTCCTTCCGATAACTTCAAGTACAGATTGTAAGAGCCCATATAATGCTCTTTAAGCAGTTCAGAGGAGGCTTCTCCCGTAAGGGATTGTGCTTTCTTCAATCTTCTCCTTAGACGATTGGCCGGAGCGGCAAAGTACCAATAAGTATAAATTCCACCGAAAGTGGCTAGTGCTGCTAAGGAAGAGACGGTTATTTCTTGCATCGGTAAAGGAGAGGGTGTAGGGGTAGGCGTGGAAGACGTTGGTTCTTTTTCTTCATAAGACGGAACAAACGAAGTTATCGGCGTTCCTATCTCTACTTCTCCTGTACACGTTTTAGTTTGAGCCGGAGCAGCAGCAGTATTCACCTTATTCACGCTGCCCAAAGATTTTTTGTAATTACAATCGTTAGCATCATAACAACTTCTAGTCTGCTTGCTGTTGATGCAGTTGCCCCACGGTCCGCACTGCCAGGATTGGGTACATTCTACTATGGTAGCATTAGTTACTGTTTTAATGGAAGATCCGCCTCCTCCGCCACCGCTACTCGAACTTCCTGTTCCACAAGATTGTGACAATGCTGAGCGATTATTAGTAGTTCCACAACTGTTAGCATCAGTAGCTGTTCTTGTTTGAACACTATTAGTACACGCGCTCCATTCACTATAACTCCAACTTTCTGTACAACTGCCCCCATTCAAACTAACACTTCCGCTCAAGGGCAGATAATCTCCACCACTAGTAATATTTCCGCTATTGTTGTAGGGGATCAAAGTGTTACCGATACCATCTCCGGTAATATTCCAAGGAGTAGCATTGTACGCTCCGGTTCCAGACACATTATCTACTCCGATATAATTACCCCAATAATTTCCCCCGGTACAATTTCCACCGATGGTATTCAATCCGGCAGTACAGTTGTAAGAAACGTTCCAATAATTGCTTCCAGTATCAATGACATTATTAGTAGCGTTAAAGATATTATTGTAAATAGTATTATTATAAGAAGAACTGGAATTAATCCCGATACCTAAGGTAGTAAAATTATTCCAAGTAAGGGTATTGTTACTAGCATTAATTAAGTATAATCCAGTTAGCAAACTCATAGAATAAAGCCGGTTGCGAGTAAAATTATTATTGGGAGAATTCCCTAACCACACTCCATAGACGTTTTGAGAATAAATATTATTATCTTGAAGAGTATTTCCGCTAGAGAGATTCAATTGTATTCCATAATTATTATTATATATAGTATTCGAACGAAGAGAATTACTAATACTGCTTACTAAGAAAATCGCCGGGTTAGTGTTATCATAAAAAGTATTACTAGTTAAATTATTACTATTCGAACCGGTTAGATAAATACCTTTACTGTTTCCATGAATGGTATTAGAGTTTAAGATACTGGTATTGGTATCATTCAGCCAGATTCCGTTAGAAAAATTATACACTTTACAATTTTGTAAAGTTAAATTCACTTTACTCTGAGCAAATATTCCTGAACCACTACCGCTTCCGGTAATGGTATAATTAGCGCAATTGAAGTTCAAATTATTTCCGGAAATCACAAAACAGTTTTCACTAGCGCTGATATTTCTACTTAAAGTAATATTCCAAGAAACATTTCCGCAAGCGATTTTTCCGAATTCAGTAAGTGGTAAGTAGTCTGTTCCGGTTAATCCCCCGCTGGAATTGGTGATATTATAATTAGCCGTATCTCCAAATCCATCATAAATAGTATCCCACCCATTATAATCGCTCCAGAAATTTCCTCCGTAAGCTGCTAAGCCTAAAATGTTAGTAGCGGTAGAGCTGGAGAAGTTCCAACTATTGTTCCCATTATCTCTAACATTGTTAGTATTGTTAAAGTAATTATTGTAAATGCTATTATTGTAAGAGAAAGACAGATTTATTCCCCAGGTGTTATTAATTAACCGATTAGAGGTAATCCAGCTGGAATTTACTTGAGTAAACTGAATTCCGATGGTATTGTTGCTGATATTGCTGTTGGTAATGTTTATAGAATAAGAGGGATCAACATAAATTCCAGTACTGAAATTTTTAATATTTGCTCCCTTAATAATCACATTGGTTCGATTCACTAAGTTTAATCCAATTCCAGAACCGTTACCGCTTAAGGTAAAGCCATTAAAATTAATAGTAATATTATCCGCCATCACGTTTAAGGCGGCATTGCTAGTGTTACAGTTAATGTTACTAGTAAAAGTGTAACCATACAAGATGCTACCCTCACAGACATCACCGCTATTTAACACTGCCGTCATACTGTCGTTAGTAATGTTACTAATTTTGTAATACGCAGACGATGCGGTACACACTCCACCAGAAGATAAAGTTATACCACCATTATTACTACCCACACTAGTTAGATTAATTCTTCCGCTACAAGTGCTATTCGCTTTAGTCAGATTATATTCGTTCGGACAGAGGTACACTCCCCGATCCAAACCACAATTATGATAAACATAAAGAGAGTATGCTGAACCGATATTGCTTACTCCGCTTTTATTAAGAGCGGTTTTAGTTCCGCCACTTTCGGAGTAATTAATCTTAAGATTAGCCGTATTCACATTAGACTGATTAAACAATCCCGTAATTTCCACATAAGTCCTATCACCATAAGTATAATTTATAGTTTGCACTTGGTTCGGCACGACGGTTCCGTCGCTGAGCAAGCCGGAAACACTTCCATAAGCGACCATATTGGCTGCTTCACTAGAAGTGGGCTTGAAATACTGCCGGGCCACATACAAGACTAAAGGCAGGCGATCAATGGAACTGACGGTGGTATTAATAGTATAGGTGTTAGGCTGATCTCCAATACCATCACCTTGCTCTTGGCTATTCGCTCCGTTATCCAAACCGTAATAATTGGAATAGAAATTTCCTCCCTGACAAGGACCGCCGACAATATTAGGAGTCTCGCAAATGTAACTAGAGTTCCAAGAGTTGCCGCTGGAATCTATTGCATTTTGAGTATTTTCTAAATAATTATTGTACAAAATATTTCCAGTTCCGGAACTGATATTTATTCCTACTCCGTTATTGGCTAACCAGTTGTCATAAATTAAATTAGTGTTGGAAGAACTACTCAATTTAATCGCTGAGGTGGCATTTTGAATATTGTTATCGCTAATGTTGGAAGTAATTATAATAGACAAATCAAAAGCAGTTCCGGCGACGTTGTCCACATCATTGCTGGAGATTCTTCCTAAAGAGAAATCATTAATCGTAAGCGTTTTCAGGATATTGCTAGACAATTGTGAACCGCTAGTAGAATTAACGGAAGCGGCAGTAAGATTATTGCTAGTAAATGTTAAATCCTCCGAATCAGAAGAAACAAAATTAGCTCCAAAGGCATTGTTGTGCACCCTAGCTTGAGCCGAGGAAGTCAAAATCAAGTTATTTCTAATAGTATTATTTTCCACCGTAGCGGAAAAGTCTTGGTCCAAGCTAACATCAAAATTTAAAGTGTTACTAATCATACTCAAGCCCGAACTTCCATTAACTTGTACACAAGGAGAACTACTGGAATTGATGGTATTATTTAACAAAGTGAGCGTGTTAGAAGAGCTCACTGCTACTATTCCGGTGGTGGAATCGTTAATAGTATTATTCACCAAACGGAATCCAGAAGCCCCACTAAGATACACGTTTAAGGTGTTATTCTGCAAAGTATTCCTTGTAAAGTTATTATAACTAGAGGAACTAGCATACATTCCATAACCCAAATGATCTTTAACTGTATTATTTTGGAAGACATTAGTATTACTATTCTCCTTGATTCTGATTGCTTCCTGTCCGGAAGTCAACAGGTTATCATTTATCACGCTATTAGAAGTATTCTTGTTCATAAACAAAGAATAGACATCGCTAGAACTAACATTATTACCCGTAATATTGGCATTTCCAGAATTTACTAAGTAAATACCATGATAGTTATCCCATAAAGTGTTATTAACGATGGTAGTTCCCGGACTATTAAACCCATAGATACCATAAAATTTCTTCTGTAAGTTGATGGTGTTGTTAAGAACATAAGTATTACTGGAACTGATTGAATACAAACCATTATTATCATTAACCAGGTTATTTCCGATGACCTTCGTACCGCTCGAACCGAACTGGTAAATAGCATAGAAAGCATTATTGTACAAATAGTTGCTGGAATTAATTTGAATGTTCTGCGAATTAACGATATTTATTCCGTAATAAAAATTAGTAATGTTACAATTCTTGATGATGACATTACTTCGACCATTAAGATAAATTCCGGAATAAGTTCCTGCACCGGTTAGAATGTAACCATGACAGTCTAGAGTAATCCCATCGGCAGCCACCACAATAGCATTTCCTCCACTGGAACAAGTTACATTTTGAGATAATTTTACGTCCTTAGTAATCGTAACCGGACAAACCGAAGTAACACTACCATTAGTGGAAGTCAAAGGTAGATAATCCCCTCCCAGAGAAATACCTTGATTGTAAGGTATTTGTGTATCACCAATACCATCGGTAGCATTATCATACGGAGCAGCATTCAGTCCCGAATCCGTCCCGGTATAATCGCTCCAGAAGTTTCCTCCTTTACAAGCGCCACTCATAATGTTGGTGCCGCCAGGACAGTAGGAGAGGTTCCAAGTATTATTACTTTGAGCGTCAGAGTAAGCATTGTTAGTATTGTTAAATTTGTTATTGTAAATCTTATTGTTGGAAGAAGTATTAAAATAAATTCCTTTCGTCGATTGATTATAAACGTGATTGTTGGTAAGGTTATTTCCAGTAGAATAACTCCCCACATACACCCCATAGCCGTTATTGTAAACACTATCATTGATAAGAGTATTATTGTTAGATAAGTCTGTTAAGAATAAACCATAACTATTATTATAAAAATTACTAAAAGAAAGAGTGCTGTTAGTAGTCTGAGTGAAATAAGTTCCATAAGTAGAACCAGAGATGGTAGTACTATTCAAAGTAATGTTGTTTGAGAGATAAGAATAGATTCCATAAGTAAAATTAATCAAAGTACAATTGGTGATCAGCACATTCTGACGATTGGATAGAGAGAAAGCTGCTCCGTTGCCGCTGCCGATTAAGGCATGTCCATTACAATTAAGATTTAAATTATTGGCTTGAATAGTGAAACAAGTCCCGGAAGTGGTGAGATTCTTAGCCATATTCAAATTAGTAGTGACATTACCGCAACTTAACACCAAAGGTAGATAATCTCCTCCGGAAGTGGCACTGATATTATTGGTACTGTTGTAAGGGAACAGAGTGTCACCAATTCCATCTCCAGAGATGTTATGCGGATAAGTTCCCGTACCATTATCTAAACCAAGATAGTTATGCCAAAAATTTCCGCCGATACAAGAACCGCCTAGGATATTTGGCCCAGTAGAACAGTTATAACTGGTATTGTAAAAATTAGTTCCACTATCATAAACGTTGTTAGTATTATCAAACAAGTTATTGTAAATAGTGTTATTACCGGAAGAACTAAGGTTCATTCCAATTGAATTTCCTTGGATTTGGTTAGCAAAGAAAGTATTGTTATAAGATTGAGTAGAGTATATTCCTGTCGCCGCACTAGAACTCTGGAAGACATTATAAGTAAAATTGGATTGATTAGAATTAGTTACATACATCCCATATTGCTGACTGCTTTGTAAAGTATTAGAACTAAAAGTACCATTGAGAGAATTCTGAATCCATAAACTATAATTGTTTGTTTGGAAAGTGTTCTGTTTGACTTGTTCATACCAAGAATTGTTTATTAGCACACCATAAGTGCCGTTAGTAAAAGTAGATCCGGTGATATTAGTAGAGTTGGAACGATCTAATAACATCCCGGTAGCAAAATTTTGCAAGAGACAATTTAATACTCTGGTTCCAGAATATCCCGTAACATTTACTCCCATTCCCGTACCATTTCCAGTTACCATATGTCCGGCACAATCAATAGTTAAGTTTGCTACAGTTATGGTAAAACAAGTGCCGTTAACAGAAAGATTACCGGTTAAAGTAATAGAATTACTGATACTTCCGCAAGAAGTATTAACTGCTTTTAAAGGGAAATAATCCTTGTTACTTCCCACACTACCGATACTATAAGAAGTGTCTCCTAATCCATCGCCGGTGTTATCTATTCCGGGATAGCTGCTCCACCAATTTCCCCCAAAATAGGGTCCTTCAATAATATTAGTACCAGTAGTCTTGCTGATATTCCAGTTATTAGTGCCATCGTCATAAGCATTCGTTCCCGTTCCGTTCTCAACATAGTTATCATAAATAGTGTTATTATAAGAACTATTCAAAAAGAAATTATACCCACCACTACTAAAATTATAAACTCTGCTGCTGCGGATAGTGTTATTATTAGAACTAGTTAAATTAAATCCCACACTTCCCCCATAGACCAAAAAGTTTTCAAAATAATTTCTGGTTGAACCGCCGAGAAGGAGGATGTTCTGGGTGTTGTTGTGCACGGAAACGATCGTAGCAAAAGGTTCGGAAGTGCTATTAGTTATATTGTTAAAGTAAATTCCGTAAGTGTTGTTGTAAATATCCACATCACTATTATTACCAATAGTTATTCCTCGAGAATTGTAAGCATATAATCCGTAAACACTGCCATAAATATTATCTGGATCGAAGAGGATATTGTAAGAGTAGTTCAACATCACATTTGCAGCAGAGTTGTTGTAAATTTCTGCTCCACGCACGTTGGGATTAGAATTATTCATGAACAAACCGATAGAGTTATTATATATTTCTCCAGTAATTCCAAAAGAGCTAGAACTATGCGCCCCCTGCAAATAATATCCAAACAAAGTATTGCTGTACACTAAATTATAATTGTAACTGTTATTACAGTTACTGGGGCAGGCCGTAAGATTGGTGTCACAAGCTTCCGTACAGGAACTTCCATAAGAACTATCGCAGCCGCTGAAGCAACTAGTATTGGTATTGGAGCAAGAAGTAGTACAGGAAGAACCATACATACTAGTAGCAGTGTTACTGCAAGAAGTATAAGTAGTGGAAGCAGTATTGTTGCAATTAACATAAAGAATGTTACTGCAATTGAATTCGCATTGAATATATTGCGGCGTACTTTGATTATATCCCAAACAACCCAAGTGACATTGATTATAAGAATCAGTACAATTGCTTAAATCCCGAGTATAATTAGCAGAGCAGTTAGCAGTCAAGAGATTGTAATTGCTGGTACAAGAATTGCCACAACTGCTATAAGTAGAAGTACAACCACTTTGGCAGGAAGAAAGTCCAGAACTGCAACTATTCACACAACTAGTATGAGTATCTTCACAACCGCTACTGCATCCCCCCACCGTATTCGATCCTCCTAAATCGCTGAGAATCGAATCCACTACCTTCACTCCTGAATTACTGTTATTATAAATATAATTATTATACAAACTATTGGAATCAGAATCGTTTATGAAAACTCCTAGAGGATTATAATAAATCCGGTTAGAAGTTAATACGTTTTGTTCCGAACTGTCGCTGAGATAAATACCAACAGTGGTTTGGTTGCGAATAGTATTAGAAAGGATTAAGTTGTTCCCTCCACCAACTTTAGCACTCTGCAGATGGATTCCGTATTGTTGCGTTCGATTATATTCATTACTGATAGTACTATTCTGGATAGTAACGTTACTGGTTAAAGTCCCTAGATAGATTCCGGTTTTATTATTGTCATGAACGCTGATGTTAATTAAATTAATATTGTAAGCATTCTGAATAAAGATGCCGTAAGTGAAATTGTACAATTCACAGCCGATTACCGTAACATCGTGTACATTCTGAATTTCTATCCCGCGCATATCTTCTGATCCATTGAGATTTAACCCCTTGAGTATAGTTCCATCACAAGTTAAAGTGGCTCCGCTACAGATAATGGATAGGCCTTCTCCGGAAGTGCTATTTAAGATCCAATTAGGACAATAAGTATCTTCACATACTAATCCGGGAATGTAACTACAGGCGGTAACTAAAGGATAACTGTCGCCAGTATGACTACTATAAATACTTCTTCCCATATAAGGTATAGCCGTATCTCCTAACCAATCTCCGCTATTATCAATCCCAGTATAATTATGCCAATAGTTTCCTCCCAGACAGGGCCCGTTCATAATGTTGGTAGTATTATATCCTAACTGTTTGTAGGTGGAACTAGTCCCCGGATAAATAGTACTGGGACAAGTGCGGTTATAGTTCCAGAAATTTTGGCTATTAGTATCTTCACAAGCTTCAGAACTGTTAACAGAACCATTATTGTAAAACTTGTTGTTCCAAATATAATTGTATTTAGAAGAATCACTAATACTGATATTATTACTGGCATTCACGCCGCAAACATCGTTCTGATAAAGAGTATTTCCGTGCACTGAACTATTCACAGCAGTATAAAGATCAATTCCATCGTTGTTGTTCCATAAATAGTTATCCACCAGTTGAGTACGATTAGACAAGACATCCACTCTTATTCCATCATCAAATTGGGAGATATTACAATTGCGAATAGTAACATTGGTTCTTCCGCTCACTTTTATTCCCGCCGTTCCGTTGCATCCACTAGTACATTGAATGATATGATTTTGACAGTCGAAGATAATATTATCTTCCATGATAACAAATCCATCCGTATTAGTACAATAATAATCATGACCAATATTGCTGATAGATTCTCTCACAGAAATATCACAAGTGGTAATAGATTCAGTTCCGATATTTCCTGTACCGATAGAAGCACCGGTTAAAAAGTTAGAAGAATCAGAAGCCAGATATATTACTCCAGAAGCAGCTAGGACTAAAGCTATCAGTACACCAATCAGGGCCACTACCCCTCTTTTTTTCCAGTTCATACTTCCTCTTTTCTCGTTCATGGTTGAATGGTTAAGGTATTTAAACTTTTAGGTTATTTTTAAGTCAGGTTTTATTGGATTTATCTTCGGAAAATTCAAGATACCACCTATCTTTTTTAGCATCATATTTGAAATGGACATTATTTCTTTTAGTCAAGTCCAGTTTGAATAGAAGCGGCCGCGGGATAGTAGTTTCAAAAGAGCTTCCCCTTTGGTAAAGTTTACGTTTAAATTCCAATTTATGGATACTTATTTTTTTACTATTTATAAATCTTACTATTATTGTACTTTTTAGATATACTTTTATACTTATATTAATACTTATATTAAAGAGAGTTAAGTTTAAATAGTTCAAAAGTTTAATCCTCACTTAGCAATAAGAGGAAAATCAATGGAGATAAAAGATCCAATTTTAAGACAAATCTTGAACCGGGCTAAAAAAGACCCTTCCGTTTTAGCAATAGCTCTTTTTGGTAGCTATGCCCGCCAGGAAAAAAATTATCGAGACATTGATATATGCCTGTTTCTGGTTCCGGGGAAGTATTCCCAACTGCAATTATCCAAACAGAAGTTAAAATATACTCCAGAAGAAGAAAAGTATGATGTACAGATCTTCCAGCAGCTGCCTCTTTATATCCAAAAGAGGATTTTGAAAGAAGGTAAGATAATTTATTGCCAAGATGAGAACAAACTATACGATCTTTATTATCGCTCTATCCAAGATTACGAACTCTTTAGACCATATTACGAAGATTATCTAAAAGCGGTGGAAAATGGATAAGGTTCATCCGGCGCTCAAAGAAAAAATATTAAAAGAGGAAATCCGTATCAAATGACCGGTTCAGATAAAGCATTAGTAGTATTTGAAGGTAAGAAGATAAGAAGAGTTTGGTACAAAGAAAGGTGGTGGTTTTCGGTAGTAGATATTGTAGGGATTTTATCCGAAAGTGAGGCCCCCAGAAATTACTGGAAAGTGCTGAAACATCGGTTAACTCAAGAAGGAGCAAATGAAACGGTTACAAATTGTAACCAGTTAAAACTTCTAGCAGAAGATGGGAAATTAAGAGAAACTGATTGTGCTACTACTAAAAATATGTTCAGAATAATTCAATCTATCCCCTCACCAAAAGCAGAACCTCTAAAATTATGGTTAGCCCAGGTGGGCTATGAGAGAATCCAAGAAATACAAGATCCAGAATTGGCCCAAAAACGTATGAAAGAACTCTATCAAGCCAAAGGCTACTCCGATGATTGGATAGAAAAGAGAGTTCGTGGTATTGCTATCAGAGATGAATTAACTGACGAATGGAAGAAAAGAGAGGTTAAAACCAAGAAAGAGTATGCCATTCTTACCGCAGAAATATCTAAAGCCACTTTCGGCATGACACCCAGCGAATATAAGAAATTTAAGGGACTAAAAAAAGAGAACTTACGCGATCACATGGATGATTTAGAGTTAATCTTTACTATGCTTGGTGAAGCTTCCACTACTAAAATAGCTAGAAAGAAGGATGCAAAAGGATTTATTGAGAATAAAGAAGCAGCAAAGGAAGGTGGAATAGTGGCGGGAGTAGCCAGAAAAGAACTTGAGCAAAGAAGTGGTGAAAAAGTATCTGTTCGAGAAAATTATTTTTTTGTACCAGAAAAGAGAAAAAAATTAGAAGATTTAAAAAAGAAGTAATATTTACTGATACTAGATAGATGTTAAAGCCTAAAGAAAAAAAAGAGATTGGACTGATTTTTGCTTCGGTGTTGGTAGTAGTAATAGTAGGCCTGCTCACTGCTACTTTAGCCGGTCGAGAGGAGAAGAATTTTGCCGGAGCGGCTACTACCCGTGTGTTTAATTCTCCCGATAATGTGGGAGCACTGTCTTTATTAAACGAGAAATGTCATGCTCAAACCGGTCCGGGAAGCTGTGATGCAGTTTGTGGTGCTCAGATTTGCATTCCTTTAGAAGATAATTGTGATGTAAAGAAAACTTCCAACCAATGCTACTGCTGTGAGGTGGGAGGATGAGGAAAGCTTTCTGCTCAGGAATATTTTTCTTGCTGGCTTTCAGCCTTATGGCTTTAGCGGTTAATACCGAAAGTGCAGATGATAAGTGGAATGCTTTTATTTTTTCAGAGAAGAATGACCAGAATGTTTTTGGCACTGATGACTGTAGCCAGATTAAAACTATGTGTACTGATTTCAGTTCAGTAACAGCAATAAAGAAGTGTTTAACAGAGGGAACAAAAATGAATTCTGAAAACAAACAATTTCCAGATAGTTATTTTGATTCTACCGGAGTAAATCTGAATGATAATGATCCCCAAAAATATAATAATTTAGGTAAAAATACAGATACTACTTATGTGTTGGTTACTTGGATTTATTACGATGGGAATCCAAATCCAGTGGACTATAGAATAAAATGGTTACATGATGATGACTTAGCTATTTTTAGTGGAAAGTGTGGAAGTAGCCTATCTTCTTGCACATTAAGTGGCGCAGGAAATCATAATGGTGATGCCAGAAACGATTATGATATCCCCTTAACAGTTGGTTGGAATGTAGTTATTGCTATTGTGGATAATGGAGGAGGATACTCTCATGCTTTATGGTACGTTAATCCAGGCCAGATGTTCAGCAAACAAAAAAATGCAGGTTATTACATGTTCTCTAATCCTATCAAAGGAGATTCTCCTTCAGTTAGCACAACTTCTTACTACCTCGCCCCAGGAAGTACAGACGGCGAACCTTATGATAACAATGATTGTCAAGATGTTTCCACAGAAGAAAATCCTTTAGTTAAGTTAGTTACATACGAATGGAAGGATAAAAAGGTAGATATCCAAAATCTTAATAACTGGTGTTGCCCATCAACAAAATTCTGCGCAGAAAATTATTGTTATGCTCCGGGTTCTATTGTCTACGATAAGATGAATTGGTATTGCGCTGGCAATTATAAAACTAAAAGTAATATCTGGGTATTTTGTGATGCTAACACTAAAAACGAAGTGACTGAAGACGGATCTTATGTCTGCGATGGCAGTCAATGGACCACTTGTACAGGAGAAACCATTTATGGTGATTATGTTTGTAAAGATGGGATGTTGGTCTCTTTAACCGAACCAGAAGCCTGTTATGTTAGCTCTGCTTGGAGCAATCCTGTTTGCCACAACCCGCCCCAGCCCTGCAGCGAAACTGCCGGAGAAGAAGATCGAGTGGTGGTGTGGAGTTACGACTCTTGGGAAGAAGATCTGTTTGCTGCAAAAACTCCGCCCGTGTCACAATATTCTTGTTGTAAGCCAAATGAATGTGTTAATACTGCCCGTGAATGTAAGTCTTACGATTCATATTATAAAGATAAATACATCTGCGGCCTCGATAACAATTGGGATACTTGTAATTCTACTACCAACGTCAATACCCCCAGTGACGGCGGTAAATATTATTGTGATGGACAGAAATGGATAAAAAATGAGAATTGTACTGATCCTAAACAAGATGTAAACCAAAACGGTTTAGTTGGCTGTCAAGATCCTTCCTGTAAAGATCAGATTGGAGCATATTTTAATAGCAAAATTCTTGACCCTACCAGCTATAAGGAAGATAAGCCCACTTGTTTAAATAAGAAAGATGGATGCAAGTGTGAATTTGGAAAGGAAACAAAGTGTGATGATGGATTTGATAATGATGATAACGTAAGTACTGCAGAAAACTACGTGAAATGGAAGGGATGTATTGACCAAGTGAATAAAGATTATGATGTTTGCCAGAATAATTGTGATAAATCGGGAAAAACTCTTTGTGGCTGCTTATTCCTAGAAATTTTAGGTGGCTTAAATTGTAAAGAAAAGTATCATTACGAACCGGATTGTTTCGATCCTAATTGCTTAGGTGAAAAAGGTCCAGGTGGAGCAAAGTGTTGTAATTCAGATGCTTCTGGCGCTACTTGTGGAAAAGATTTAGAGCTCCATGAAACCAGCTGTGGAGAAAGCGGACAACTGGGTCTTACTGGAGATGAAGATGGAGATAAATTGTCTAACTGCCAAGATCCTGACTGTAATGATCAGCTCTGCGGCGGAGCCACCGATAGAGAAAGATGGCGCTGTTCCAATCAAGTCTGCACCCCTCCGCCTACCGCCGGACCAGCTCCAGTCATCAAAATCATGAACATTACTTTCTTTACTTATGGAGATCTATTACAATTC
>JAZDQB010000001.1:0-54135 GCA_043797205.1 Candidatus Woesearchaeota archaeon | reverse complement strand
AGCATTAGCTCTTCTCCGGTCAGGAAAAGCAGAACAGAAATTAAGAGAAATAATTGAGGCTCAAGGCGGAAACAAAAACATCAAAGTGAGTGATATTCCAGTTGGCCGGTACAAAGCAGCAATTCGTTCTAATGTTTCAGGCACAGTTATGTGGATTTCTAATGAGCATCTAGTAAAGATTTGTCAGGCAGCAGGCACCCCTAATGATAAAGGAGCAGGTGTTTTACTTAAAAAGAAAATTAAAGATACGGTCAAGAAGGGAGAAGTATTGTTCGAAATTTATGCCGAGAAAGATTACAAACTAGAAGCAGCTATAAAGTTAACTAAAGAGGCACAATCCTTTGGCATTGCCCAAAGAATTGAAGAAATGATGTTTATCGGCAAAGTGACAGAAACTAATCATTATAAAAAGTGGGTGAATGTGGAGAGATAAATGATAATGAGCGAGAAAAATACTTTAATCTAGAATGAATCAAAAAAGAGGCCTGAGCAGAAGAGAAGCAGCCGAAAGGCTGAAAGAAAGCGGCTCTAATGAAATAAAAGAACTTGTCCATGTGTCTCCTCTGCGAATTCTCTTTAGGCAGACGAAGAAAAACTTTATTGTTTATCTCCTCTTTGCTGCAGCAGTGCTATCTTTTTTTGTCGGAAAAACAATAACCGCTTATGCTATTCTGGGGATTATAATTATTGTAGTAACAGTAGGTTTTTTTCAAGAGTACAGGGCAGAAAGAGCCATCAAAGCTTTGAAACAGATACTTGTTCCGATTTCTATCGTTATAAGAGAGGGCAAAGAAATAGAAATTCCTTCCAAAGAGATTGTTCCGGGGGATATAGTTGTTTTAAGAACCGGCGAGAAAGTTCCTGCCGACTGTCTAGTCCTAGAAGAAAAAGAATTGCAGGCAGATGAATCAATATTAACCGGCGAGTCTCAGGCAATAAGAAAGTCTGCTGCAAAAAACGAGAAAATTTATGATAAACAGAATATAGTTTATATGGCCACCCATATTATTAATGGAAGATGTATTGCTAAAGTACTGCATACCGGCATGAACACAGAATTTGGCAAAATAGCCGAGATGGTTTCTACCGCTGAAAAAGAACTGCCTTTGCAGAAGAAAGTAAACAACATCGCAAAGTATATGGTTTTTGTAGCAATAGTTGTTTCTGTTTTAACCGGCAGTATTATGTTAATCCGGAATTTACCTTTTTCTTATGACTTATTCGTTGAAGTTTTTATTGTGGTTATTGCCTTAGCGGTTTCTGCTTTTCCGGAAGGTTTTCCAGTCGTGCTTATCTCTACGCTTGCTTCTGGAGCGCACAGAATGGCAAAGAAAAATGCCATAGTAAATAGGATGTCCATAATAGAAACATTAGGAGAAACTACCGTCATCTGCGTTGACAAAACGGGAACCATTACCAAAGGAGAGATGACTGTAAAACAAATTTTCTGCGAGGATAACATTTTTGATGTTACCGGTACAGGATACAATGCTGAAGGAGAGATTTTGCATAATAATACTCCAATAAATATTAAAAAAAATACAATCCTAAACTTGCTTTTGAAAACTGCCGTTCTATGCAATGATGCCGGCATTGAAAGAAAAGGAAGTGATAAAGAGTATAATGTTAGAGGCACTCCCACCGAAGCCGCTTTGCTTATAATGGCGGCAAAAGCAGGAATTTTCAGGGAAGAACTGGGGTTTATAAGAGAAGAAGAGATGCCTTTCAGTTCTGACCGAAAAATTATGTCGGTTTTATGCAAAGAGAAACAGGGAAATTTTGTTTATTCAAAGGGCGCGCCGGAAATACTAATTGAAAGATGCACGTTCATCCAAAAAAATAACAAGCTCATTAAGTTAGATCAGAAAGAGAAAGAAAAAATTTTAAAGATTAATACTAGATTTACATCAAATAAATTCAGAGTTCTTGCTCTGGCATATAAGCCGGTTGTCTCTTTTGAAAAAGATCATTTTGAACAAAATCTGGTGTTCCTAGGTCTAGTTGCTTTAGAAGATCCTCCCAGAGAAGAAGTTAAACCAACTCTGAAATTGTGCAAAGAAGCGGGAATAAAAGTTAAGATGATAACGGGAGATAATAAAGAAACTGCGGTTCAAATAGCAAAGGAAATCGGTCTCGAGGGAGAAGTTCTTACCGGCGAAGAGCTGGACAAGCTGACGGATGATGAACTTTCTAAAATTGTGAAAAAAGTAGTTATATTTGCCAGAGTCAGGCCAGAGCACAAGCTTAGAATCGTAAAAGCGCTGAAGCAAAATAAAGAGATTGTTGCCATGACCGGCGATGGTGTAAATGACGCGCCTGCGCTAAAAGAAGCCCATATTGGGATAGCAATGGGCAAGGGCGGCACGGACGTTTCACGGGAAGCAGCGGACTTGATTTTAAAGGATGACAATTTTGTAACTATCGTCTCTGCCATAAGCGAAGGCAGAACTATTTTCAGCAACATAAGAAAATTTGCTACTTACCAGCTTTCTTGCAATTGTGCTGAATTATTTATTATATTTTTAGGCATATTACTCGGGTTACCTTTGCCTTTACTTGCCTTGCAAATTTTGTTTATGAACCTTGTTACAGACGATTTGCCGGCAATAACTTTAGGTTTCAATCCTGCTTCAAAAGACGTTATGAAAGCAAAACCAAGAAAGGGATCAATGATACTAAATAAACGATTGATTACCCTGCTTATAATTGCCGGAACAATAATGGGCATTGTTACTCTTGGAACTTTTTACTTTACTCTAAATTTCTTACATCAAGATGTCACCACAGCAAGAACCGTTGCTTTAGTAACTCTGATATTCTTTGAAATTGCGAATGCTTTTAACTTCAGATCATTTAGAACGCCAGTCCATAAGCTGCCTTTATTTGCAAATAAGTATTTAGTATATGCTTCTGCAGCATCTATTTTAGCTACCTTACTCATCATTTATACACCTTTAAACAAAATATTTGAAACTACGCCCGTTGCTTGGTATTATTTCGCGATTGCGGCTTTGATGTCATTAACCGTAATAATTGTTTTTGATATTTGGAAAGCAATAAAGGGGGATTTGTCGGGAGAGGGATGATAAATAGTAATCTCTGACTTAGCTTGACAATATATACAGTAAGTGACCTAAATATTTATACAAAAGTCACTTACTATATGCAAGACGAAGAAACTACTTTGTCTGCACACAAATAAAGTCGTTGCTTTATTTTGTGTTCGGAGGACATAAACAATTTGTATGATTATTTATGTCCTTTGCTATAGTTGGAAACTTTACTTAACATAAACAAAAGACTTAATAACCCTTAAAATTTACTCTATTTTATGAATTTGCAGCAGAACAATTGTCCGGAATGCGGTCAGCTCTTGCATCAAGGCCAGCATAAGTTTCCAGATGGAATGTTCAATGTATTCTATTGCAAAAAATGCGGGTATAGAAAGGAAGTAGGAGAATAGAATCTCTCTTATAATCCCGTTTTAATACTGGGGCAAAAGATAGTGTATCCGGTTACTTTTGGACTTTGTCCTCTGGCATACAACCTGAAATCATCTCCCAGTTCTCTTTCAACTTGTTTTAAATTTATTTCGTGCGGTTGTTTATCTAAAATTTTTAGCAAGGCTCGAGTAAAATTTCCGATATAGTCAGGATTCATTAATGTTCCATGATATTCTTCGTGTGCTTTTTGATCTTTTTGACTAGCTAACATTAAAAGAGTTTTTTCCGGAAGCTTTTCTGTTTCTGCAAAATCTCCCGCGTGACAAGCATCAATAATTATTAATTTTTTACCTCGAATGTGGTCCATATGTGCGTATAATGTTTCTGGATTGATTTTCTTATCCGAAAGATATACTCCTTTTTTTCCATGTCCGGAGAAATAAAATATAAAAAGGCTTTCATCAGAGCAAGTCCTTTTAGCATCTTCTAATCTCGTGAAAACTTTATCATAAGTAGCGGAGCCATTTACTAAGGTAGAAATATTTTCTAGCGTGAATCCTTTCCTTTGACCCCAGAACTGTTGCATGGCTGCAATATCTGCAGAAACACCTCTTAGATTTCCTCCATCACTTCCTACTAATAGTGCATAATTTTTACCAGATGATTCAGTGTAACTTACTTTGAATTCGATATTTCCTATTTTCAGCCGGTCGGAAGGATTAAGTACACATTTATCTTCTTTCTTGCCATTGACTCTTACTCCGTTTTTGGAATTCAGATCGACAATCTCATATTCTTCTTTCTCAGTGAATAGGCTTTGGAATAGACCGGCTCTCTTAGGATGCCTTCGGATCAAGGCATGGTTCCTAGAAACGGTCGGTGAGTCCAATTGGAAACAGATTTCAGCATCATGAAAATCTTTAGGCAAAGGTCTGCCCGTAGCTTCTTGATAATCTGTGGGAGTGGTCGAGCCATTAGATTTTGCTCTACCAATATGAGTGGGTCGATCTATATTAACCACAACCTCTTCTAATCCAGGATTAATAGCTCTCAATTGAAGTATCTTCATTAAGGGTAAAATAAGGCAGAAGTATTTAAACCTTTGGTTAAATTGTTACTTAGGGGTAGTTACATCATCCCTTTAGGCATCTTTCCACCCATCTTTTTCATCATTTTAGATAGGTCCTTCTCTCCTTTCATCATCTTCATCATCTTCTTGGCCATCCGATATTGTTTCATCAGTTCGCGGATGTCGGTGATGCTGATGCCGGAACCTTTAGCGATGCGATCAATCCTGTCGGCAGAAATGATTTCCGGATCTTCCAATTCCGCTTGAGTCATGCTGTCCATGGCAATTTTCCACTTTTCTAATTTTCCTTCCTGCACCTGAAGCATATCTTTAGGCAATTTAACTGAACTGAAACCAGGAACCATTTCCAACAGTTTCGAAAAGGAGCCCATTTTCTTCATAGATTTCATCTGTTGATACAAATCTAATAAACTGAACTCTCCTTTGAGTAACTTCTTCTCCATATCTTTAGCATCTTCTTCATTGATCACTTCGCGAGCCTTTTCCAGAAGAGATTCTAAATCTCCCATGCCGATTAATCTGCCTACAAAGCGTTGAGGATGGAATACTTCTAAATCGTCCACTTTCTCTCCTACACCGATAAATTTGATGGGAGCATTAGTCACGGAGCAAGCCGATAACGCGCCACCGCCTTTAGCGGTTCCTTCTAATTTAGTGACGATAACTCCGGTAACATTACAGGTGTCATGGAAAGCCTGCGCTTGTTTTTGGTCCGCTTGTCCAATATCGGCCGAAATAATCAATAACCTTTCTTCCGGTTGAGCTAGTTTGTTAATTTTATTCAATTCTTCAATTAAGTCTGCGGACAAAGCATCTCTTCCCGCGGTATCGATAAGGACGATATCATATTCAGGTAAATTTTTCTTAAAAGAATTATAAATCTTGATGGGATCTTTCTCTTTTTTAATTCCTAAAAAATCTACTCCCACACTTTTGGCCAATTGCTCTAATTGCTCGTAAGCAGCGGGACGCCAGGTATCGGTTTGCATCACTGCAATCTTATAACCGCGCTTCTTGTAAAATTTGGCCAGTTTTCCGGCGGTAGTAGTTTTACCGGAACCGAACAGACCCACTAACATAATTTGCGTGGGTTTTTTATCGATTTTTACTTCATGCGCTTCTTTACCCAAGAAATTAGTCAATTCTTCATAGACAATCTGGATGATTTGCTCGCGTTTGGTGATTCCCGGAGCAGTGGGTTCTTTAGCTCGCTCTTTGATCTTATTGGTTAGGTTAAAGACTAATTGGACGTTAGTATCGGATTGTAATAGGGCTCGTTGGATCTCTTTTACTAGTTCATTGATGAGCTTATCATCTACGAAAACGGCATTAGTAATCTTTTGGAGGGTGTTCCGTAAGGATTCTCCAAGCTTTTCCAGGACCATTTTAAGCTGAAAAGCAGCGCTTTATATAAAATTTAGGGTTTTTAAATGGGAGAGGAGAGATAAACTAAAAATCAGGTAATAACAACATTATGGTATAAGATGTAAATATCTCATTGTTTCAACTTTTTTTCTTGCCAATTGATAAAGGTCTTCAGTTGTTCTTTCTAATCCTCCTTCAATTTTAGTTAAGAATTCTGGAGAACTTATCACTCCCTTCCTAAACAGTTCTGAACGGCCAGTCCTATCAAGAGGCAATTCAACAATATAAACTATTTCTCTTCCTTCCGGCCGGTGGGGTCGATATTCTTCACCTACTTTCTCAAGTTCGATAGCCGCAGTAAGATTATGTTCTGCTCTTACTACCCCTAAATAAGCATCCCTTTTTCTTACTTCAGAACCAAAATCGTATTCTCTTTGATAAATTCCTTCTTCCATTTTATTCCCCTACAACCTAAAAAGAAGGATTATTTAAAAAATATACTTAAATAATTCAAATGATAAACAAAATCACTCCTAACACCACGGCGATCACGGCCAGGACAGAGTTTATCCACTATAGATATTACTCTTTAACTTGATTACTTCAACATTCCTTTCAATTTGGGGTAAATCTTTAAGGTAAACTCAGTAACCTTCTCGGCATATTCTATCCCTAATCTCTTTCCGTAGTAGGTGGCCGAGTTTCTGAAATATCTTAATTCATTAATGAACT
The DNA here is from genome assembly GCA_043797205.1 of Candidatus Woesearchaeota archaeon. GTDB lineage: Archaea > Nanobdellota > Nanobdellia > Woesearchaeales > GW2011-AR9 > JACRPH01. The sequence goes on along the minus strand of JAZDQB010000001.1, from coordinate 47,505 downwards.
TTATCTCCTTCTCCGGAAAACCGCATCTTTCTAGATACATTACTTCTGCTTCATGAGCGAATTAGCCGGCAGAACAATATCCTGATAAGAGTAATTTAGCCCTGATTAATTCCATGATTATATCATAACAATCTTTGATAATAGAATTGGCGTTGTCTTCATCTATTCCCATTATCTCTATTCTTTTATTCAATCCTCTGAAACTTGCTTCCGTTTCATTGGCCAAAAACTCCGCTCGGGGTTTGTTAATAGAACACTTCTTAATTATCCCCTGTTCTAAGTATTCTTCGAAAGAGCTCATAATTCTACTCCCCCATTTAATACTATCCCTTGAAGAATATTATTCTTTAATTGTTTAGGTATATCTGCCCAGGATTTGTAAAAATTTAAGTGTATTTTTCGTTCCAGCAAGAGGCTGTATTTTTTAAGGTTTATTTCCTTTCCTTTTGTTCCTACAATGGCGATATCTATGTCTGAACTGCGTTCGTCTTTATCTCCATACCCTACATCTTCTCCTAAGGCGTAGCTGCCAAAAACAATAGTAGTGCATCCCGGGAACTCCTCAAAAATAAAGTCCGCTAATCCTGATTCATAAACCATCTTTAAATTTTCTACTCTTTTCAATTGAATCGCTTTACGGTTATTACGGTCAAGTTCTATCGAGAAGAGATTTATTTTTTCCACTTTTTTTATTTTTATCAGTGGTTCTATCCCTTTTAATGCTTTAGAAACGGCGGTGGGAGAGACCTTGAGAGATGCGGCTATATTTCTTAAGTTAAAGCTTTGGCCGGCTTTGATACATAGAAACCGAAACATTTCTGATTGAAGCCTTGTCCACTTTAGTTGGTACATGTCCATTTTAGTTTGTACGTATGAACTTAAGTTTATATATCTTTCGGTGATTTAAGCAAAATTTCAAATAATCAATAAAATAATACCCAAAGCCACGGCAATCACGGCCACAATGGAGTTGATCCACCATAACTGTTTCTTCTTCCAGATCCATTGACCTTTCTCACCGGCATCTTCTCCTACTTCGCGGATTAGGAAGATTAAGAAAGCTACGGCGATGGGAAGTATGAACAACAAGATTAGGTAATAAATACTCCATACAGCTACAATAGCAGTTCCTTCTCCCAAACCAACTAAATAGCGCATCCATCCGAACGCTTTAGTAGTTCCAGCCAGACTAAAGAGAGCAGTGATTATTCCTAAAATAAATACACCCATTCCACAGAACATTACGTTGCGGCGGAATTCCCATTTCTGCTGCTGAGCATGAGCTAGGTGTTCAAATAATTCTCCTTTTCCCATCAGATGTCTTCGGAGTAGAAGTAGTCCAAACAACGAAATAAGTATTCCTAATACTTTATAATACGCATAATAAGCCACGGATTCTTTTCCGAACCAAGAGAATGGTCCTAAAACATATAATAAGTAGACTAAAAATCCTCCCATCACAAACCAAATGCTTTTTTTCAGCACTTGTTTTTTAGAATTACTGCTGGCGATCAGGACAACAGTAATAATGAGCATCACTCCGATGAAAGTCAGCATTCCGGGAGAAAGATAATTGGAAAAGGGTGCTTTGGTAACAGTTAAGAAAGTTAAACTTTGTAATAAAGTGGTGTGTTCACTTTTTCCCGTAACTCCTAAAACTTTATTTTCTGTAGTAGCGGGACAAGCAGTATTGTTATTGGTTAAGATATGGTTTTCTAGCAATTCGGAGATAGTTTTTTGTCCGATAAAATAGCTGGTGGCGGAGAAGATGGTGGGAAGTCCTTTTTGATCTTCTGAGATCCCATAGGCTTGAAAGTATTGATTAAGCGCATCTAAGTTTTCTTTATTATAATAGACTTCGAAACTTTTGATGGTTAGATCAGGATATTTATCTTGCAATTGTTTTAAATCCAAGTTGGTAACATCACAACTATCGCATCCTTTTCCATAGAAATAGTATAAACAATCCGTTTCTGCTAAAGCCACGCTGCTAAATATTATTAGAAGCAGCGCTAATAATCCAATCACCTTGCTTTTGGTCATAGAAAGAAGGATTAAATTTGTAACTTATAAATATTGCTTTTTTAGGCGCAAAGTATGTCTTCTGGTTTAATAATCTTTATATACCTCCCTCGTGATTTGCTTCACTTATGAGTGAAGAAATAGCCTTGTCTCCTTTGGAAACTTACCTTGGTAAAGAGTTTTATCTAATGGTAGAAGGAGAAGATACGGAAGAACGTATTCATGACGAGGTTGAAAGATATAAAGTAGCTAATCGTACTCCTTTGGGCGGTCTTCTGTCCAGAATGTCGAAAGAAAGGCCTCCAATTAAAATGACTGGTTCACTTATGGAGATAAAATCTCGGGAACCAGGCAATTTAGAACCTTATCTGTGGCCCGATGTGGATGGGATTCATTTCGAAGATGGAACCTCCGTTGGAAGTACCATACCGCCGGATGAAGTTTATCGAGGTTATATCTTTTTGCCTACTGCTTTTAGTCCTCTTCCCGACGGAGGACTTTCTATCGTTGGAACGGTTAGTCCTTATGAATTACACGATAATTCTGTAGGTGTTCCTTTAGAAAAGAAGGTAGTTGTAACCTATAATGCTCTCCCTAAGTGTAAATATTCCGGTGGATCAATCGCTTGTTTATAATCTACCACCTTTGAATCTCCCCGTCCACCATATCTTCGAAGTTCTGGAAAATCTTCCTGACCTTATCTTTCATCTCCTGCTTGGGTTTAGAAGAATAAATGAAGACATAGCCACCTTTATCTAAATTCAACTGCCTTCTTTTGATTAAGTCTTTTTCATGCAGTCTTTTTACACTTCTTTGGATGGTAGTGCGATCTTTTTTGACTGATTTCATGATTTCTTCAATGGTTTCTTCTTCTTTAGTGTAAAGCAGATGCTTGAGAATTAGAATTTCCGTTTTATTCAAGCCAAAGGAGCAGTGTAATATCTGTTCTAAGGAGATTATTCGGCAGATGAAGTTTAGAGGCATGTTTTTAATTAATTCTTCCGGATTTATAAGTCTTACGGGTTGTGCAAGATTACTTTCAGTACCGGCAGTATTCCATCTCGTTTATATACCCCATACTTTTTAAAAACAACGTGATGAAAAATGATAAAAAATGAAAATGAACTAATAAATGATTTAAAGTGTGAAGAAATCTGTGCTTTAGAAACTACCGGAAGTTTAAAAAACAAGCGTAAGGTTAGAGAAGTAAAATTTGAACAACGTTGTGATTGCTGAGGTGAATAAAATGGTATTAGAATTAACGGATAAAACTTTTGCTAAAACTATCAAATCTAAAACGCCCGTAATCGTAGATTTCTGGGCTTCTTGGTGCGGTCCCTGTCGGATGCTTACTCCGGTATTTGAAGAAATGAGTAAAGACAAGGAATTATCTAAGAAATTGAAGTTTGCTAAATTGTCTACTGAAGACTATCCTGAAGTTTCTGGAGAAAATAATGTGGCTGGAATTCCCTGTATGGTTGTTTTCAAAGAAGGGAAGGAAGTGGATCGTGTTGTCGGATTTTCTCCCGCTTCGATCTTGAAGAAGAAGATTGAATCGATTTTAGCGGAGATATAATCACCTGTCCTACTTTAAAGTAACAAAAGTTTTATAAAAAGGTTGTTCTCTAACGCGGTAATGGCTCCACTACAGAACATCATCGCTATAGTTTATGATTGTGATGGGACACTTATTCCAGATAATATGCAAGAGCCCATGCTGCGTTCTTTTGGGATTAATCCTTCAGAATTCTGGGCGGAAACTAAAGCTTGGCGGGAAGGAGATTTAAGAGAAGGAAGATATCATGCTCCGGAAAATTCTTATATGAACTTGATGCTTAAATATGTTAAACAAGGAAAAATTCCTCCTTTGAGTAACGCTGATTTAAAGAGATACGGGGAAATTATACCCCCTTTTTCTGGGCTTCCGAGCTATTTCCCTTTTCTTAAAGATGAAATCAGAGAAGATCCTCTTTATCCCTCCTACGGGATAGAAGCCCGACACTTTATTATTAGTACTGGTCTGAAAGAGATGATCTTGGGAAGTGTTTTAAATTCTCCTGATTGCTTAGATGGGGTTTATGCTTCTGATTTTTTAGAAGAAGACGGAGTGATAACTTATCTCGGTGATTGTGTGGGTCACCAGAAGAAGACAGACGGCTTAAATTCTATTAATCGTTATGGTAATTTTAATCGTATTAATGAAGTAAATAATGGGGTTAAGGATGAAGACCGGGTCGTTCCTTGGTATAATATGCTGTATGTGGGGGACAGCGGAGCGAATCGGTCCGACCATCCTAGTTGGGCTCATCTACGCCATCAAAGAGTAAAAGGAAGCAACCAGAAAGGTGTTCCTATCGCCGTCTACGATCCAAGCAGTGAAGCAGCCTTTAATCTGGCGCAAGAATTCTATCGCCATCGAAAAATAATGTATGTTGCTTCGGCGGATTATTCTAAAGGGAGCGAATTATATGCTCTCTTGAGAAAAATCGTGCGGGCCAAAGCGGACAGCATCGTAGCAAGATTGGATAGAAAGGGTGATTAATCCACTCCCTTCTCAAAATGGCCTTTGGTAAAGCCTTCTTTATCGATATCGGGCTTCTTTCTATGCAGTAATTTCTGGTACGTTTTGATAGTGCGATAAACTTCTGTATTTAAATCTAAAAAGAACCTTTTGATTCCCGCTTCTCTTAGCCTTAACACTTCTTCAAACAATCCCAATTCCACGCTGTTCAATATTTGGTAATAAGTATGTTCTTTCCGAACGGGAAAATTATAATTCTTCTCGTCTCTTAAATTACTTGGAAGAGCAGTATATTTAGTGTTCATCAGAATAATTCTTCCGTGCACCATTACCGCAAAGTTCTTGTTCTGAAAATCTTTCATCTCTGGGAAGGAGAGTTCGGGAGAAATGATTGGAATAGTAGGGAGTAAGAATTCTAGGTCATAATCATTAAAGATATTGTTGGAGTAATCCAAATAGATTTTAAGATTCTTATACTCTTCTTTTTTCTGTTGCAATCTCAAATAAAATCCTAAGTCCCCAACTAAAACCGCTTTTACTTTGAACTTATCCACTAGCTTTACTGCGGATTCCACTTCTTCGTTATTTAAGATCCGAGGAACAAATGCTCCGAAGTGAGAATCGTAATCTTCAGCAAAAATATTATAAAAGACATGTTCTGGTTCGGCTCTTAAGGCTTCTTCTCCATCTTTCTTGGAATATACCTTTACTAGCAATTCTTCTTTTCCTGTTTCTTTTTTCTTAATAATCGGAAGAGTTAATCTTGACACTTCTCTTTTCTCTTCCTTAATCGGTTTATTCTTCTCAAAAATAAATTCGCTCGGTTTCTTGAGGGAAGAAGTTTTGTAAATTCTGGTTCCGGTAGGAGCGCGGATAAACAGTTTTACTTTATCTCCCGCTTTAGCTTCGAAAATTTCTTTCTTATCTTTTTCAATTTTTCTCAAGATTGCTCCATCAACTTTCTCTTTCAGCCAGATACCTAATCCGTCTCCGATCGCAACATCTTCTTGCAGCTGAATTAAATTTCCAGCTTCGATCGTGCCAAGGAATAATCCTCTCCCCGTAGCTCTTTCTGGAGAAATGATCTGTTTATCCTTACTATAATACCCCCAAGTGAATTCGCGATTAAACGCCAGTTCCATCTCTTTGAAATATTCTTTATTTATCAAAAATTTTCCAGCGTAATAAGAATCAATAGCTGCGCGATAGGTTTTAGCTGCTGCGGCTACATATTTTTCGCTGCGCAATCTTCCTTCTATCTTTAATGAGGAAACCCCCATCTCAATAATTTCCGGAATCTTTTTGACTAAACATAAGTCTTTCATACTTAACAAGTAACTTCGGTTGTAGATACGGCGGCAGGGTTGGGCGCATAAGCCTCTATTGCCGGAACGTCCGCCCAAGAAGCTAGAGAATAAGCATTTTCCGGAATAAGAGAAGCATAACGCTCCCTGCACAAAAATTTCGGTGGGCAGTTTAGTCTTTTGAATAAAATGTTCAATCTCTTCTTTAGAAAATTCTCGCGGAAGGACTACTTTGTCCGCCTCTTTAATTAAATCATAGAAATAAGTGTTGGTAAGAGCCGCTTGAGTAGAAATATGTACTTCTAATTCGGGAAAGTTTTTCTTAATTATAGGTAAAAAAGAAAGCTCTTGAATAATAACCGCGTCAGCTCGGGCCAGATAAATTTCTTTAACGGTCTGGAAGAATTCTTCTATTTCTGAATTCTTGATTAAAATATTTAACGTAACATAAACTTTAACTCCATTTTTGTGGGCGTATTCAGTAACTTTTCTCAATTCTTCCAGTTTAAAATTGTCTGCTCTTCTGCGGGCATTGAATTTATCTACTCCTAAGTATACCGCATCAGCGCCATTTTCTACGGCTGCTTTAAGGCAGTCCCAATTTCCGGCTGGTAGGAGTAGTTCGATTTTGTTCATTCTCTTAAAAACAGTCTAAGAGTTTATATATTTTGGGTTATTCCCAGCGAAAATGGAGGATAAATATCAGACTCGCGGAGTGGTATCCACTATTGCTGCTGAACGAAGGAGAAGAGAAGAAGAACAACGTCAAGAACAGCAGCGTCGAGGCCAGGAATATTTGGAATTAAGTCGTTCAAAGAAGTCTACTTCCGAAGCATTAAGAAGAAATTATAAGGGTTTGATATTAACTGTAGTGGTGGGAGGAGTTTTAAGCTATTGTTGTACTAGTTCTGTGATAGAGTATTTTAGAAAGGAACAGTACGAATTAGGTGCTCTATTCTTAGCCTTAGATGTGGTAGTAGCTGCTGGATCTTTAGGGATCTTGAACGTCTTAGGACAAAGAGGTTTAGAACTATTTGCAGAAAAGCAGGATTTAGAACAACGCTTAAAACGCTAGTTTTTTAAATCCGCTCCTTATTCTAAGCTTTATGCAGAAAATAGCCCAGGGAGCGGAAGCGGTAATTTATCGTAATGTGGAAACTATTATTAAGGAACGTCTATCTAAAGGATATCGCATCCCACAGATAGATGCTTCTTTACGCAAATTCCGCACTAGAAGAGAAGCAAAAGTATTGCAGCGTCTGGAAGAAATGAACTTTCCTGCTCCGCGTTTGTTAGATGTCTCTGATAAGGAGATGACCGTTACCATGGACTTCGTTTCCGGAAGTAAATTAAGAGACGTGCTGGAAGAAGGGGACCGTTATCAACAGTTTGCCCACGAGATGGGAAAGAGAATTGGAGAATTGCATGCGCAGGATATCATTCATGGAGATTTAACCACTTCTAATATGTTAGTGCGGCAGGGAGAATTAATTTTTATTGATTTCGGCTTGTCTTTCTTTTCCGAGAAAGTGGAAGATAAGGCCGTAGATTTATTTTTATTGAATCGAGCTTTGGAAAGCAAGCATTATCACATCTACCCTGACGTCTTTGAGAAAGCTTTAGAAGGATATTGTGAAAACAATCCCGGAGCCAGAGCGGTGCTGGATAGATTTAATCAGGTGGAAAAGAGAGGAAGGAATAAAAAGTAGACATTTGAAATTTATCTTTTTCAAAATTTCTTTAAGGATGATTGTTACAAGCAAAGTAACACAAACCTATCATTTCAGCAGCAATTCCGGCAAGAATTAAGTAAACTCCTACGTTATTTTTAGTAAAGATGGAATTTTTTCTTCTTTCTTCTTCCCAGGATTCTATCTCCAATTTTCTGTTGGAAAGAAGAGCTTTAGTCTGGGAGAAGGTATCATAAACATTTATTTGTTCACCTCTATTAGAAGAAGAGAAGTAAATTCGAGCTAATCCTTCTACCATTTCTTCTAAGTCTTCAACCTCACGTAGTGCTTTATGATAGTCTTCGTATGAGGAGATCATTTTAATTACTTCTCAAATAATCTTCTAATTTCTGCTCGTTGAGAAAATATCTTTTCTCATCAACAGACAATCCGCCGAAAATCCCCGCTGGCATACAGAGATGATGGGTGCAGGTATAAAGACGGAATAATCTTCCATTTGTATCACTAATGGGTCTTTCATAACCTATGGCTTCAGCTAACTCTCTGGCCTCTTCAACATTAAAAACCTCATCATTACCTTTTGCTTTATCCATGACTCTCTGAACTACTCCAGAATATCTATTTTCTCTTACAATCTCTCCAATACTGGTGATCAAGTATAAAGCTGCTCCAAGTATCAGTATTGGAAGTCGAGCCTTCTCCCATCCCCTGTTCAATGCTCCTACGTTCCATTTAATCTTCATTTTAATAATTATTTTTTTGTTAGGTAACCTTTTTATCTAATATCAATAAAGTTCACGTATTCTTTTTTCAATCGGTTGATATAATGGTAATCCGGGCCTTGAATTGCTGTATCCATCCAAGATAGATTGCACAATCACCTCTAGTTTAGGATAAAAACCATCGTTCCCTGGAAAGAACGCCATTGATTCTTTGAACCATGCCCATTTTTTAGAAGTGTAACACTTTTCATCTTTCCCGGTGAAAAAAGATTTAAGATGACTGAAACGAGGATTGAACTTCTGAACATATCGACCCACATCTACAAATAATTCTAGTCGTTCGGGATGATAAGCTTTAGGATTGGTAGGTATACTAAGCGCAGAAAATTCTACATTTTCTCTTATGGGAACCTTTACTCTGAGATAATAAGTTTCCTTTAATCCTTTATCTTCAATAGTTATTTCATTAACAAATGCTTTTCCAATGATTCGGCTATATGGTTCAAGTACGTAAAGAGATGGATATTCTTTCAGTCTCGGGATAGTTATTTTGTTTTTGTCTAATGGATTCATTCTTATCACCCTTATTTATCTCTCCTCACTAATCTAATTTCCATCTCTTTCTTGCAAAGACTTTCTATTTCCCGAATATCATTGTATGCACTACGGCTGAATTGTCGCAATCCAGATTCATCCGGTAGTGAGTATTTACCGTAGTGGCAATGTTTATCTTTAAGATATTTGAACCCGGTACTAAAATTAACAAAGAGGTCATAATTGAATATCTTTTTAAGTTCATCATCAGTAATTTCTGTAAAAATATTATATGCCATTGACTTAATTTTAGACATACAATCCAATGTTTGTGAGAAATTAACAGATAGGTAAGGAGAATCATATGCCTTTGGTTCTAACTTTTTTTCATCGATTGGTGGGTGATAAATAACAATAAAAGCATATCTACAATCTTTATTATATAAGCTGTAGAACATTCCACCATAATAGCCTACTCTACTTGAAAAAAAGTTTTCAGGATTGTCGCGGCCCACTGAACAAAGGTCCCTTAAGGTAAGTTCTGGAGAATAAAAACCTGCGGCTTCAGTATTTCCAATCTTTTTAAGTTCAACAATATCTCCAAGCCTATATTTAGGAGTCCATAATCCACGTTCATTCTTTTCAAATAATTCCGTTATTTCCATGCTGATATCACATTTCCAAAACATCCCAGAAACCACTAATTAATCCTTACACTAATCTTACTACTATAAGTAACTTATTACATAATATTAAGAATTATTGGTAATATTTATAAATAAAAGTTCCTTTTTATCTTAAAATATGCTTAAATTAAACCAACCTGCTCTAAAACCCACCAAAAAGTTTAAATATATGTTATAACATACAATACTATATGTTAAAAGATATAACTAATCAAGACTTGAAAATAGTTAGCCTTTTTACTAGAGATTACGCTGTCAGTTATTCCATAAATCAGATTACCACAAAATTAAAACTAAATTACTCACATACCTTCAACCGGATTAAGACTTTAGTTAAGAGAAATCTGCTTAAGCTAGAAAAAGAAGGGCAAAGCAATCGGATAACTATAAATTTGAAGAACCTAGATACCGTTCGTCTGCTGGAGTTTGTAGAGCAGCAAGAAGTAAAATCTTTAAACAATTCCTCTTTGGATTTAATCTCCAAAGAGGCTTTGCTGATTGATCCCTTCTGCTGTATCGGATTATTTGGCAGCCGCATCTCGGGAAAAGCTTCTAAAGATTCAGATTGGGATATATTTATAGTTTCCCAAAAAGAAAAAAAGCGCGAGTTGAACAAGATTTTATCTAAATTACCTTACTTAGACAATATCCACGTCTTGGTGTTTTCTATAGAAGAATTTCAGGACAGTCTTGTTTCTTCGGAGGAAACAGTAGTAAAGCATATTATTCGTAATAAATTGATCGTTTACAATCCTTCTCCTTTTTATAATTTAATCTACAATTTTGAGAGGATAAAATATGCTCCAAGCCAAACAGATTGAAGAACAGTACCGAGAATTATATAGGGTTAAAGCTATCAAAGAAGATTATAATATTCTAATTCATTTAAAATGGCAGAAAGCAGCTAATGATCTATCCTTGGCTCAAGGATTATTAACTCTTTCTACCAATCCCAAAATTAAAAATGATTTAGGATACACTAAAGAGACCACTTTTTTTGATTGGGTCATCGTTTGTTCGTATTATTCCATTTTTCATGCTGCTCAAGCGTTATTAGGGACAAAAGGAATTAAAATTGTTGACCGAATGCATACCGCAACAGTAATTTCTTTTGCTAAGCATTTTATAATTAATCAGGAATTGGCTGAAGAACTCTTCTTAATATACGAAGATGCGGAAGCCAAATCAAAAGAGTTATTAGAAATATTTGAAGAAGAAAAAGATAAGAGGGGAATATTCCAATATCATCGCCTATCTCAAAATAATTTACAGCCGGCGGAGGAGTCTTTAAAGAATGCTAAGATTTTTTTAAAAGTTATTCAAGAAGTTCTTCAAAGAAAAGGATTAATATGAAATTAGACCTCAAAGACTACAAGCTGCTTTCGGAGTTAGACAGCAACAGCCGCCAGCCTATACAGCAAATCGCCAAGAAGATTGGTTTGAGCAAGGATGCCATAAATTACAGAATAAATAAATTGATGGAATCAGGAATAATCAAATCCTTTAATGCCGTAGTCAATTCCGGCAAGCTGGGATATTACGGCGCAAGATTGCTGATAAAATTTTATCATCTCTCTCCTCAAAAAGAGAAAGAAATTATTGATTATCTCTTGAGCAATCATCATTTGAAATGGATGGTCTCGGTGGAAGGAAAATGGGATTTAAACATCTGGTTTTTGTATAAGTTTATTCAAGAGTTAAATCAATTTTATAATGACTTCCTTTCCCTTTATCGTGATTTCATTGAAGAAAAGAACTTTAGTTTGTATTCTCAGATTGATTATTATTCTCGCGATTATTTGCATCATACTCAAAAGAGAGATAAAATTATTGCGTACTCTTTAGATAAGGAGGAAGTAGTTGATTCTTCCGACCAGCTGATCTTAGGAGAATTGACTAAGAATAGCCGTACCACTATCTTAGAGTTATCTAGAAAAGCTCAAGTAACTCCCAAGACTATCATCAAGAAAATTCGTGCTTTGGAAAATCGTAAGATTATAACAGGATATAAAACAGAGTTTGACCTGGAAAAGCTGGGCTTTCAGTATTATAAGGTTCATCTTACCCTAGCTAATTCTACTTCGCCACAGATTAAACAACTGCAGGGATTCTTACACCAACATCCTAATTTTATTTACGAGGATTTCGTTCTAGGGGGATATGACTTGGAGTTTGAGATGCAGTTTAAGGACAGCAAAGAGCTACGGGCGTTTATTGATCAAATAAGAGAAAAGTTCTTCAGTATAATTAGGGATTATGAAATATTACATTACTATAAAGAGTATAAGCTGAAGTTCCTTTAGTGGAATAAGAAATAAAATTATTGATATCCTCTTAAGAAACGCATAATTCTATCGTATCCTGGCTCGGCTCTCTTGAAGGCTTGCGTTTCTACCTCATCCAAGTGACCGCTTTGGTAAAGTAATGTTTCTAAACAGGATTCTGCTAATTCATCTTGAATTAATCTAGCATCATTTACTCTGACTATTTCCGTGGCTAGTCTAGATTCGTCCTCTCCTAGAATAGTTATTCCTTTCTCATTGAAATAACTAATGGTGGGAACACCACCTACTCCTTGATTAACTTCGCTGGAAGCATTAGTGGCTCTAATCAGTGCTTTCATTCCTTTTAGTGGAACGACATTTCTTCTTCCACTTCTTCCTAATCCTTTGATAAAAGATGATAAGACTTTATCTGATTCATCGCTTCCTGAACCGATAGTCGTGTATGGTTCTGCACGAAATATCGGTAAACAACCCATGGGAATAAAATACGTTGAAGTTCCAGTTGAATCTTTTCCAATCATTAAGAACCATTGGTTAAAAGTTTCCTGCGCGTCCTTGCTTTGGGCAGTTAGCGCTTCCATTATCACTTGATGTAATTTCGGATCGATACCTTGACCGCTTAAAGCAGCTTGAGAACTTACTCCATAAGTGGATATTAAATATTGCTCGATAGCTTTCCTTTTGTAATCGGTCATCATTTGGGAAAGAACATCTGCTGCGCTTCTTGCTGTTTTTATCTCCTGACCTTTTTCTGAATTTAAAAAACCAAAAAGTCGATCTCTCATTTCTCCTAGAATATCTGTTCTTCCAGATCCCCCCAAAAGTAAATATAAATCTCCCTTACAAATAGAACCGACTTTGTCAGCAAATTCATACTTTCTTAAACTAGTGGAACTCTGGGAGTCGGCAACCATTCCTCCTTCCTTATCATTAAATTTCATAGCGTTAATTACAGTCATAATAATTCACCTTTTATATCTCTTAGAATAAGACCGTATTTATAAACTTTTCGGATACTTTACTACTATTTAGTAGCTACGGGAATACCCACTTCGTTGCAATAGTTCCCGGACCTCTTCTGCCCGCTACAATCGGCCCGTTATCGTACATGAACCCTGCCGCAGCCATATTATCTCTGGCCATTCTAGCACAAGAAAAAGTAGCTAAAATCCCGGTTGTCTTAATCACGCGATACATCTGTTCGAAGAATTCCTTGGTCCACATTTCCGGAGCAGGTTTAGGAGAAAAAGGATCAAAGAAGATAGCATCGAAATATTCCGGCAGAAGTTGCTTGCAGGTCTCCCGGGCATCGCCTAAGATAAATTTAACTTTAACCTTCCCTTGCTGAAATTCTAATTTTTGTGGATTAAGCTGTTTAAACCAAACATAACATTTGATCGGCGGATTAACCTCTTGAATCAATTGAATCGTCTTCGGATCATACTCTAAACCGATCACTTCTATCTCACATTCTGGATTTGCCTCTAAAGCTACATCAATTGCCATGGCTCCATTGTATCCCATTCCGGAGCAGACATCGAGAATTTTTATCTTTCCATTAGTACGAGCCAACTCCGCAATCTTGCACGGAATAGCATATTTCTTTAAAGCTTCTTCGACTCCTCCTGTTTGTGAATGATACGTCTCTTGTACCTGCTCGTTAAGAAAAGTTTCTGTTCCGTCAGCAGTAATGAATTTTTGCATGAGAATAAGTTAAATTGAATAATTTATAAAACTAATCTTAAAATTAGCAGCTAATCTCATACTTCTGCAGTTCTTCAACACTCAAACAATCCTTTAACGCTGCACAGAACTTGCTGGCATCTTTCTCTGGATTCAAACTAAATCCGGGCAAGACGTATTTGGAAGGAAGAATCCATACCTTCTTCTCCAGCTTATTGACTCCTCGAATAGAATTGCATCCTAAGCCGTTCATCAAATAATCGAAACTAGCATAATCGGTAAACTTTACCGCTAAATCATAAGCTTCAGGATAATTATCACACGAATCCGCTTTCTGCAATGCATATCCTAAATTGGTTTTTAACCAGCGATAAGAGGTGCTTTCGCCATTGTTCTCTACTTGAATACATAAGTCGATAAATTCTATTTTAGAATAAAAAGGATTGTTAATAAGGTTCGTTTCCAGTACATTCTTGACGTTTACTTCCAAACTCCCTTCTTGTTGATAAATAGCTTTTCCGGTAGATACTCCGCGCAAAATCAGTAATCCTCCTAGAATTAATAATGTGGCAAAGATAAGGATGCTTAACACCTTAGTTACATCGTGCTGAAATAAACTTTTGAGATTAAATTGGGGCAGTTTAACCTGGGGAGCAGCGGGAGCTTCTTTGGGTGCATTTTTACTAATATATTTAGAATAATTATGTTTCATGGTCTCTTTGTAAGCCCAGCGGGCTTCTTCTTCACTCCAACCCGATTGCAGTAAATTATCTTTAATTTGAGGAAACTTCTTACCTAACCGAATCTGCTGCGTCAAGTAAGCATGAATACTAGGAGTAAGTTCGGCATCAAACTGCTGCTCTCTCTTTTTCTTAGCATTATAATAATAAGCACTGACTACTGCCGCTGTAACTATTACTAAAGTCAAGAAGAGGTAAGAAATAAATTTCAACCAGAATCCTTTACTTCCCAAATCTTCTTGCACTTGACTTAATTCTGTTTGGGTTTGATTGAGATTATCTTGCAATACCGCTAACCCGGTAACGGCTTTAGTTACTTCTTTCTTTAATTCTTCTTTATTTTGTTCCTGCTGGTAATTTACTGACTGTAAATTAGTATTAAATTGGTCCAATTTTCCTTCTACTTCAGTAATTTTAGTATTGACTTGATCTAATTGATCGACCTTATAAGAAATACCTTCAATCTGCTGCTGCAGTAAGGAAGCGCCGCCTTCTAAAGTATCTAAACGTGATTGTAAAATAATAAAGGTATCATCTGTTGGAGGAACGCTAGGAACAAGGGTAATATTAGTAGTTGGTAAAATAGTTTGATTAGTAGGTGTCGTTCCCGGAATAAAACAAGTTGACGTTAAAACGTTACAGTAAGAATATGGGGAGACAAATTCGATACATTCTTCATCAGTCTCGCAAGGGATAAAGGGGTCTACTTCTATATCTGCTTGGACGATGATAACTAAAAGTAATAAAAGTATACCTACACTTGAGATCAAACAATTTCTCTTCATCATTCCTCTTTTAACTCCAGCTTAATTTTCTGGTTTATATAGTTAACGCTGCGATTTACTCCATTTTGAGCATTTTTATCTTCAGGTCAGGGACGTGCAGGAAATGCTCATCCATGGTAAGGAGAGTGAAATTATGTTCCAAAGCGATAGAAGCGATCAGGAGGTCAAATTGAGGGATAATCTTCCCTTTCTTTTTAAGCTGTGATAGGAGATCGCAGAAGATAAAAGCGGTATTTTTGCTGGTGTTCAGAAGCTTGTACTGGTTCAGCCGCTCTTGGGCCAAAGCTTTGTTTTTGGCGCTGCGAGAAATGATACCGTAATAAAATTCACAGAAATTGAAAAAAGTAAGGTATAATTCTGAGTTTGATTCACGTCCCAGCTGGCTAATCTCAGTGATAATCTTCTGATTGTTGTTCTCAATCTCAATCAGTACGCTGGTGTCGACGATGAATTCCATCTATTCTATCCTCATCTTAAAGGATTCTCTAAATTCTGCTTTGATTTTGTCTAAGTCTTTCCTCTCTAAGGCTCCTTTTAATTTCTTCTCTCCCAAAAGAATGTTTTCCCAATTGCTTTCTTTACATCTTTTTTCGTGTTCTGATACTAATTTGTTGAAGAAATCTCCCATTTTTAACCGATGTCGGACCGATTCTACCTTAAAAGTTCTCCATTCTTCCTCATCAATATTTTTGATACAGACGTCCATAAGCTTCACCAAGAGCAGGAAAGAAGCCTTCCTTTTTAAACTTTTCTAACTTATATAACTTGTTATACCTATTTTGGCATATAATTCAGCACTTTTTCTTCAAAGATCAGAATTGATTCATGTTCGTTGATGAGCTCATGGAACTCCTGTTTGATATCATCGATAATCTTTCGGAATTGAGCTACGTCTTCTACTTCCATTTCTATGGAAAGATCATATTTTCCGATAAGTCTGGTGGCCCAGATAATATTTGGAACTATCTGAAAATAAGTAAAGAGCTTTTTTCTTTTTTCTGGGGTTACATTCTTTAGGCTGAACCATACCTTATAAAATTTGTATCCTAATTTTGAAAAATCCACTAACAAATGCGAGCCCTGAATAACTTTCTCTTTCTCTAACTTTTTGATCTTGTATGCCACAACTTTTGCCGAAAGCTTCAGCCGGCGGGCGATTTCCACCAAGGGCATCCGGGCGTGGTCGGAAAGAATCTGCAGTATCTCTAAATCTTTGAAATCCAGCTGCGTTTCTTTTCCTTTGCTGGTGCTAATTATTTGAGTGATCGGCTTGTTTAGCCAGAATCCCCTTTTGAAATAATTCTGCTCGGCGATGATATGCAGCTGTTTTTCAGCCAGATATTGGCCGTATTTCTCCGTAAACCCTTCTAAAAAGAGATTAATGTCATAATTGTTCTTAGCAAACAAGGTCAGGTTGGCATCCCAATTGCCTTCGCAAGCGGTCATCCAGGTAAGGCATTTGCTTTGTTTCAGGTAATTAAACATCTCTTCTTGCAGTTTAGGAGTAATGTCCTTGAATTTCAGGAGCAGGGGATACCATTGATAGCCTAATTTGTAAATATCAATTTCCGTAAGGTATTTCTTAATGATTCCTTCTTTTTCCAGATTCTTTATCCGGTGGAATACTGCTTCTTTGCTTAATCCGACTTTTTTGGCAATCTGCTGCAAAGATTGCCGGGCATCCTGCTCTAACTCAAACAGGATCTTCCGGTCCTTGAGGTCTAATTTAGTAACTATTTGGTTCATTATGCAACAAAAAGACTATTTTATATATAAATATTTCTCTTTGTTATTAATTTTGATAGAATAATTTAAAATATATGCCTGATTACTCTAATCCAATAAAACTGGTTTTCTGGGTGTTTTGGAGATTAAGAATGAAACAAACGGCATTATTTACTTACGCTTTGGATATTGGCCATCCTACACATAAAGGTTGTTCGCATATGATTTCAGTGGTTAAAAACTGGCCCTCCTTTTTAGAATTAGAACAGGAAATTGCTGCTTCTGCACTTCATCTTTCATCTTCCAATGAAGAATGTTTGAAAGAAGTTGGTGGGGGACATTTTAAAGGAATTTACTTCTGGGGACATACCGAAAAAGAAATAATTGGGAAAACCAATACTTATCTTTTAAGAGATTATACCTTGGTTAAATTTATTCAACATTTTTATCGAAGAGAAGATTTTCGTCCCAATTTTGAAGAGTCTATCTTGAAGCGCAACCAAAATTATGTTCTTATTCATATTGAAAGTCTGGCTTCAAACGAACAATTTACTTCTTTTTTGGAGGGAGTAAAGAAGAGGATTGAAGAAGATTTACTTCTGGAAATAGAAATGGCTTTGGATGAAGAAGAGAGTAAAATAAGTCAAATACCTTCGGATTACGCTACTACGAAAGCAATAGTTCTTTCTTCTTCTTTTCAGGCAACATATTCATTAGGAGGGTTTGAAGAACAATCTTATCCTTATTTTTCTTCAGACGAGATAAAAAGGTATCATTACGGAAAAGATTTCATCAAACCAATTTTGGATAAAGCTAAAGAGTATGGGTTAGAAAGGGCTATCGCCAGAGCCACAGAAGTTTTTAGTAGGAGAGAGATGAAAAACATGGAAAACCAATCCTAAAAACAAATTTCTTGCCCCTACATTTAACCAAGAATTCAAGAAATTTTTAATTTATAGGTGCAATATTTAAGCAAAATTTAATAAACCTTAGAAAATAACCTTCCTAAAATGCTAGACATCAAGATTATTAGGAACAATCCGGAAATCGTCCGAAAAGACCTCGAGAAGCGTAAAGATGAAGCTAAACTGGAGCTCTTAGATTTGACTATTAAATTAGATAAGGAGTGGCTGAAGGCTAAGAAAGAGATTGATGATTTAAGAAAAGAGCGTA
This sequence comes from Candidatus Woesearchaeota archaeon, assembly GCA_043797205.1. Lineage (GTDB taxonomy): Archaea > Nanobdellota > Nanobdellia > Woesearchaeales > GW2011-AR9 > JACRPH01. The sequence goes on along the minus strand of JAZDQB010000001.1, from coordinate 29,634 downwards.
ACGCCATCTCCTTAAAGATTTCTGAAACCAAGAAGAAAGGGGGAGATGCTTCTAAACTACTGAAAGAGGCAGCGGGAATTCCTAAAAAGATTTCTGAAAAAGAAGAGCGAATAACCTTTCTGGAAACAGAAATAAAAAATAATCTTTATGCTTTGCCTAACATTTTACATTCATCTGTTCCTTATGGTGCTTCTGGCGATGATAATGTTACCCTAAAAACGTGGGGCAAGAAGCCCGAATTTAAATTTCCTTTAAAGAGTCACGCGGATTTGGTGGTAGATTTAGATATTGCTGATTTAGAACGTGCCGCTAAAATATCCGGAGCAAGATTCTGGTTCTTAAAAAATCAAGGAGCATTATTGGATCTGGCTTTACAGCGCTATGCCATTGATTTCATGATGAAGAAAGGTTATAAGTTGGTTATTCCTCCTTATATGATTCAACGCAAGCCGTATGAAGGGGTAACTTCTATGGGTGATTTTGGGGAAATGCTTTACAAAATTGAAGGAGAGGACGAATACCTTATCGCTACTTCCGAGCATCCCCTAACTAGTATGTGGATGGATGAAGTTCTGGAAGAGAAGAATTTACCCCTCAAATTGATTGGGATCTCTCCTTGTTTCAGAAAAGAAGCCGGTGCTCATGGTAAGGACATGAAAGGCATCTTCCGCGGGCACCAATTCCACAAGATTGAACAAATTGTTATTTGTAAACCAGAAGATTCTTGGAAGTATCATGAAGAGATGCTCAAGAACGCCGCAGAATTGTTTGAATCAATGGGTTTCCATTTCCGTCAAGTGAACATTTGTACTGGGGATATTGGTATAGTGGCGGCTAAAAAGTACGATTTAGAAGTATGGATGCCAGTGCAGGATGCTTTTCGTGAAGTAGTTTCTTGCTCCAATTGTACTGAATACCAGTCGCGAAGATTGAACATTAAGTATCGCACTTCCGAGGGGAATAAGTTTGTGCATACCCTGAACAGTACCGTAGTAGCTACTTCTCGAGCCATGGTGGGAATAATTGAGAACTTCCAGACTAAAGACGGCACCATCAAGATTCCGAAGGTGCTGCAGCCGTACATGAACGGAATGACGGAGATTAAGCGGAAGTAATCTTGTTTTTATAACTTTTATTCTTATTTTTCTTACTTTGAATGAATTATTACCAAATAAGTTTAATACTATCCTTCTATACTCTACTTCAAAAGAGTGATAGTGGTTAAAGAGGTCGTGTTTAGGCTTAAAAGATAAAAACAAACGAGGGATGAAAATATGGCTGAAAGTTTAGAAGTAAAGGCATTGGAATTGATGGGAAGAATTGCTCGAGGAAGCGAGAGAGGAAGAGAGTTAATGCTTAGAATAGTTGATCCAACTCACCAAATAAAACGGGCTTTAGCTCGCGGTGATGTGGAAACTGCGGTACGATTCTACTTCCGAGCGGCGAGAGAATATGCTGCCATTGGTGAACTAGGAATGGGAATAGTCTGCGAAGAAGAAAAAAGAGCGCTAGAGAATGCTGAAAGCGTGCGCCTGAGACGTTCTCCACAATATCAATATGCAGTATTACCGGAAGACGAATCAAAATACAATTAAGTTTTTATTTTTTTAGTTATCTTTATATTCTAGCTGATTTTTATTCTTGTAATGAAACGTACTTCCTTGCGCAGTAAAGAGTTGAATAAAGAATTGGAAGTATTAGGATATCCAATAGAAGTATCCAAAAAAGATTTGGTAGAATTGGTTGATGATGAAAATTATAAATTAATCTTAGTTAATAAGCAACCTTGGTTCTTTTATTACGGTGAACGTTTAGTTCCTACTTTAAAACTGCTGCAAACACATCTTGAATTGCTGAAGAAGGTTATAATAGATATGGGAGCAGTAAAATTTATGATTTCTGGAGCGGATGTGATGCGTCCGGGAATAAAGGAGATTGCCGTCGGAATAGAGAAGGATGATTTCGTGGTGATTGTGGATGTGAATAATCACAAACCACTTGCGGTGGGAGTGGCACAGCTGAATTTTGAAGAGATGCAGGCAGCCACTTCCGGCAAAGTAATCAAGAACATCCATTATGTAGGGGATGAATTGTGGAGGATGGAAGTAAAATGATCCTCAACAAAACTAAAAATAAAACAATTTCCAAAAAAGAAATAATCTGCAAAAGTCTCTTCTCGCAGGGAATCGGGCTGATGTTCCATCGTCGACAGAACTTAATTATGATTTTTCCCAAAGAAAGAACGGTGCAATTACACAACTTTTTTGTCTTCTATTCGATTGATGTACTGTTACTGGATGAGAAGATGAGGATTGTGGAAATCAAGCGGAACTTCCGACCTTTTACCTGCTGGAATTCTCAGCAGAAGGGAAAATATCTGCTGGAATTGGCTTTCTTCGGAGAATGTGCGCGGGGGGATGTTTTAGAGATTAACTTGATTTTTCACTAGTAAACCTAACTAGCTACCAGTTCAGCCGCTTGGGCTAAGAAGGGTATTCTTTGTGGATTACTTATTCGAGCAAATTCTAATGCTTTTGGAAAATTACCATATTTTTCATACGCTCCTGAAGCTAGAGTAGCATATTTCTTTTCCGCGGTATCATTGTATGCTTCTTCCGCCGCCTTTGCTAAACTTTCTGGTTTTCGTTTATCTAGTTGATAGAAAGCAACAATTATCTCGTGCATATCTCTCAACTGTTTTTTTGTTCCAACTTCTCGAATCAAATCTAAATATCCTGCTTCCCTCTTTGTCATTATCCAATCAACATATTCTTTCTTGGTAGTTCTTTCTAATTTTTTATTTTTTAAGAGTTTAGCAATTTTAACTTGAACAGGAAATCCATTCTCATATCCTTTCCCTTTAGCAGCTTTGAAAACTCTTCTATAAAATGGCGGAAGTTCTTCCTCACTTAAATGTTCTTGAGCAAGTTTAATTGCTTCATCAAAATCATTATTATCTAATCTTACTTCAATAGCTTCTTTACTCATCCCTAACCGCAAATAAATATTACTAGCAGTATAACCACTACCGGTTTTCCTAAGAGCTTGGGCTGCTTCTAAAGAATACTCTCTCGCTTCATCTTTTCGGCCCAAGTGCTCTAATAAACTAATTACCATTTCTGCTTTATTAAAATACTGCGCTCTATAATTTTCAATAACTTTTTCTACTAATTCTATATTCCCATTGCTTTTAGCGGCTGATTCGATGTCGTTTGCATAAAAGTAGGAAGTTATCTGCTGAAATTGTAATCTTTTAACTCTTTCTGTATCCTTAAATTCTTCGGCTTGCCTGATTTGAGTTGCGATGATTCCATTAAATTCTGCTCTTTCACTTGATTTATAAAAATCTGACCCATTCCTTAATTTTGGCTCAAGTTCCTTTAATATCGCTTCAGCGACATCTTGGCGTTCCGGGCGGTAAGCTTGTCTAAGAAAAGTTAATCTTCCTTCAGGCAGCATTTCTGCCAATATCGTTTGTAAATCCATTTTTATCTTCTTCTAGGATGAAAGGATATTAATAAAGATTTATGTGTTTTAGTACATATAATAACTGACCTATATATCCAGATAAAAACTAATTATGATATATAAAAGGAATAATCTATTTGTATAAAAATATACTTATTTGATTATTGCATACTATTAAAATAATCCGTTCTTGTTTCTAACTCTCCTTCAGGTAATTCTTGTAAGCATACTTCTTGGTCTGCATGTCAAAATATTTCTTAATAACGGCATGCAAATCATAAGTGCGGTAATAATGTTCATCGATATAAATGGAGCTAAAATCTTTATCCAGAAGTTTCATATACCACTTACCTAACCATTGAGAAAACTTTCCTCCTCCTTGATACTTTTTCTGCCAGTCAAAGATGATCTTCGGTTCCAACCAGATGTAAAGACGAGCGTTGGAAAGAGCTTTCTTCTTACCATCTACATCTACTTCTACTTCTAATAAATCCCAGACATGGACAGTAATGGTAATCTCGTTGCTAATATAATCAGTATTATTTTTAGTAAGCAACCATTTGAATTCTACTTCTGCCCCCCGGGGATTAGGAACTTTGTGCTTGTAATCCACTTCTTGCCACATAAAACCGTAGTTTTTGGCCCAATCTATGATCGCCGCATACATTCCGTCAAAGTCAAACAATCCGTTATAATGGAAGATAATCTTCTTTCCCTTGCCGGGCAAGGCTTCCTCATAACTTACTTCCGGATAATAATTGGTCATATTAGAGAAGTAAGCAGAAAGGGGTTATAAATATTACTGCTGATTGGCTTTTAAAAAAATATCTCTTCGGCAGAATAATACTTCTAAACCTTCTCTAACCAAGCTTCGAACTGTTCGTTCTTGATTTTAAATGTGCTGTGAAAAGCTAAAGTTTTAGAAACAAACTCTAGCTTCTCTGCTCCCACCTTTTCTTCAATATCAGCTTTGAAAGGAACAAGCTGTTTCTGCATCTCCGTACTGGTTTTCAGATGCAATTTAATGCGATCCAACTTTTCCAACCCTGCCTCTTTACGCAGCTGTTGCACATTGCGCATAATCTCGCGAGCAAAACCTTCTGCTTCTAAGGTAGGAGTTCTGATTAAACTAACGTAAACAAATCCGGCTCCGAAGTCTGCTTCTTTGTAATCTTTAGGCACTTCCCGTTCTAAATGCAACATTTCGCGGGTAACTTTAATTGGTTTTCCTTCAATTACAAAATTGTAAGAATTTTCTTTTTCGATATGTCCTAAAATAGTTTCAGGACTGTCCATAGTCAATTTAGCAATCACTTGTCCGGAAACCGAGCCGAAGGCCGGACCAATCTTGCTGCCGTCCGGTCTAACTTTAATTTTCAATCCGAGAAGTTTATCGACTATCTTTACTTCCTTGGAATTCAATTGAGTCTTCAGAATCTCATTCATTACTTTCACGGCAGAATTAACTTCTGGTTTGTTAGCGATGATTAATATTTCTTTAACTGGCCATCTTAATCCTAATTTAGCTTTCTCTCGAGCATTCAAAGCCGCTTGAATTACATTCTGAGCCAGAGCCATACTTTCTTCTAACTTAGTATCAATCTGCTTCTCCTCGGCCTTGGGCCAACTGAAATGAGAGATACTCTCTTCTTTTAGATCAAACTCTTCGCGTACGTTCAAATAAATCGCTTCGGAAATAAACGGACAAATAATCTGGAACATCTTCAAGAAATTCAATAAAACCGTAGCGATGGTGTATATGACCACTTCTTTCTCCTCATCTTCTCCCACTGAGCTTTTATCACGCACCATTTGGATATAGGTTCGGCTCAATTCCAAGTACAATTCTTCCAAGGGCTTGATAGTTTCATCTAAATGATATGCTTCAAATAATTCCGTTACTTTCTTGATGGTGGAATTTAGACGAGAGAGGATATATTTCTCTTCCACACTCATCAAGTTGGACATAACTTCTTTTTTAGTTCTGTTGGGGTCAAAAGGGTTAGCTTTATTTTCTTTAGCTAGATTGATTAGCAGTTTGTGTACATTCCACAGAATTTGTAAATATCGAGCCTTAGTAGCCGCTTCTTCCCAGCTGAAATTGATATCCACTCCAGCATTGTTCTGGCACATATAATAACGTAAGATATCCGCTCCGTGCTTATCAATCAATTCGTACGGAGAAACAATGTTACCTAGACTCTTAGACATCTTTTTTCCTTCGATATCGTTCAACATCCCGTGTACATAAACATTCTTAAAAGAATTCTTACCAAAATAAATGTAAGAGCAGATGGATAACATGCTGAACCATAATCTAGTTTGTTCTTTGGCTTCTAAGATAGCATCAGCCGGATACCACTCTTTGATCAATTTTGGATCGTTATTCAAGCAGTTCCAGCTAGTTGTGCCCGCATCTACCCACACATCGATAATGTCCGGACAGCGCTGCATTGATTCTCCGCATTTACATTTTAAAGTAACGTTATCAATCCAAGGAATATGTAAGTTTTCAGGAACTTTGCCACCATTTTGTTCAATCTCTTTTCTGGAGCCCATGACTTTAATTTCTTTACATTTCTTACAAGTCCAAATAGGAATAGGAGTACCCCAAAATCTTTGTCGGGAGACAGAATTATCTCTCAGGTTCTTAACCCAAGATTCGTAAGCATTATTAGCTGAATCCGGAACCCAATGTACTTTTTCATTTCCTTTAATTATCTTTTCTTTAATGGCTTCGGTTTTCAAAAACCATTGGTGCGTCATTCTGAATACCACTGGTTTATGGCAGCGCCAGCAGTGCGGATATTCGTGCTCTACATCAGTAACGGCAATGATACAACCTGTTTCTTTAAACGCTTCAATAAATTTAGCATCATCAACCTTAGCTCTCCATCCATTGAATTTTCCCATTCCTTCCGGAAGGTAACCATTTTCGGTGAGATTATTGAAAGCAGGAATCTTATAGGGCTTACAAGCTTCTTGATCCTCCGGACCACAACCGGGAGCACAATGAACTAATCCGGTACCGGCAGAAGTGTCAACATATTGTTCGCTCATAATTACCGTATGTACATTTTTGCTTTTCTTTTTTAATTCTTGAAATAAAGAGATTTCTTTTTCTAGGGGATGAACATATTCCATCCCTTCTAGTTTATCTCCTTTGAATTCTTCAATTATCTTCAATTTTTTCCCGGCTACCGCTTGCACTACTGCTCCGGCTAGAGCTTTGGAAAGATACCAAATCTCTTTATTTTTGTCCTTGCCAGTGGGATCACTAACTTCGGCTTTAACATAATCCAATCCGGGATTGACCATAATGGCTAAGTTGTAAGGGATGGTCCAAGGAGTAGTGGTCCAGGCAATCAGATATTCTTTTTTCTTTCCTTTAACTGCAAACTTAATGAAAATAGAATCTTCCAAACGGTTTTCGTATTCGCATTCGTGTTTAGCTAAAGCGGTTTCACAGAATTCACACCAAGTGATTACTTTCTCTCCAAAGTAAAGCAAGTTTTGCTCATGAGCTTTCTTGATCAGTTGCCATTCTCCTTCCATGAATTCTGGTTTGATGGGCATATAGGGATCGGAAACGTCAAAAGAAACACCCATGCGCAGTAAATCTTTGGTCATGATTTTAGCCATTTCTTGACAGTACTTCTCACATTCTGTTACAAACTCGTCTACTCCAAACTTCTTGATTTCTTCTTTAGTTTGCAGATTGAATTTCTCGATCACTTTATGTTCAGTGGGCAGTCCGTGCATATCAAATCCGTTTCTGTCCCAGACATGATTCCCTTGAGCGCGTCTGTATCTTAAAATGAAATCCTTTAAAGAATAGTTCCAAGCATGCGCTAGATGAAATCGACCGGAAGTGTAAGGCGGTCCGTCTAAAAAATAGAATTTTGGCCCTTTTTCGTACTTCTTTCTTAACTTTTCTACAATTTGGTTATGCTGCCAATATTCTAATACTTTGGGTTCAACTTCAGCATGAGTATAATTTAGGAATTTCATTTTTGTTGTTTACCTCAAAAATGAAATAAAAGATTTCGATGAATCTTTGTATTTCATAGTCAAAGGGGAAGAGTAGGAGTTTAAAAAGGTTATTGTTGGAAAAGCTTCGGTGAAAAATCTTACTCTATTCCAAATTCTATCGAAAGGTTTATAAAAATACTGATGTTTAACGTTAGTATTATGGGAAAGCCTTCCAAAGAAGCACAGATAACAGAACTATTTTTTAATGAACCTTCTCGACCTTGGCATTTTAAAGATATTGTAAGACAAGCAAAGATAAGTGAGAATAGGGCCAATTATTGGCTCAAGATATTAAAGAAAGAACAAATAATTTTGTATAATAAAATTGAAGGGGAAATGCCTTTTTATACCGCAAATTTCGCACATTCAAATTACAAGATGAAGAAGAAACTTTATGCTCTGGAACATTTTTATAAAATCGGATTTTTAAGACATCTGGAATTGCTAGATGCAGATACGATAGTTATATTCGGAAGTTTCTCCAGAGCGGACTGGCACACCAAGAGTGATATTGATTTATTCATTATCGGAAGCGATGAAAAGTTAGAGAAAGATAAATACGAAAGCTTACTTAAACGGGAAATACAACTATTTACTTTTAAAAACAAGAAAGAGATTCAAAAAGTAAACCCTTACTTAATAAATAATGTTACCAACGGATATTTTATAAAAGGAAATGTCCAAAACATCATCGGAGGAACAAATACCTAGAGAACTTACCTTAGATCAAACTTACGACCGATGTGTAGCAGAAGGAAACATTATCTTTCAAGACCAGGTAGATATAAACAGAATAAATTCTATGATTCAAATAGCGAAGGATGATTTAGAAAGTGCAAAATCTTTGCTGAAGAATAAAGAACCCCGATTTAGTTCTGTATATAAACTATATTATGATGTAATACATCAACTAACCGAAGCATTACTCTTATTTGATAAAATCAAGTCTTATAATCACCAGTGTTTATTTTCTTATTTGTGTCTTAAACATCCAGAATTAGAGTTAGACTGGAATTTCTTTGAAAAGATACGGACCAAAAGAAACGGAGTACATTATTATGGCAATCCTATCCTCAAAAAAGATTGGACAGAGATAGAACTGCAGATGGGATTATATGTAAAAACAATACTTGCGGCATTAGAGAGTAAGATGAAAGATAACCTCTTCCAATAAAATCCTCTTTAAGGACATTTCTTATCCCTTTATTAAAAACAAGACAAAAACTATTTATATCCTTACACTTAGTAAACTTATATTAAAACAGAATTATATTAAAATAAAGCTATACTCAAATAAAGCAATGGGGGAAATCATGGAAAATCATACTTTAAAAGAATATCAAGAACTATGCAAGCTAACCGCTAAGAAATTTGATAATCCCGAGAAAGAAATCTTGACTTGGGGTTTAGGCATTGCCGGAGAAGCAGGAGATGTGGCCAGCTGCATCAAGAAGACTTTTGCTCATGACAACGATCAACGGGCAGGCATTAAAGAGAATATCGGAGATGCTTTATGGTATGCCGCTATGATCTGCAACTTCTTTGAATGGGATATGCAAGAATTGCTGGATGAAAACATTGAGAAACTGAGAAAGAGGTATCCGCAAGGATTTACTGTTGAAGATGCCAAGAGAAACGGCAGCATGATTGATTGGAATAAGTAGTTGTTTTGCTATCTTAACACCAAATACTTCTGGGCGATTACATCCTTTATCTCTGCTAGTAAAGTAGGATGCAAATGAACTCCTTGATTGCTTTGATAACTCTCTCCAAAATGTTCGTCAATAAAGGGGGTTCCCATAAATTCCCTTGGCTCGCGATAACGGGGAATAACATGAAAATGTAAATGTTTAGTTCTATTGTTTAAAGAAGAATAATTGAATTGATCGGGATGAAACAATTCTTCTAAAGTTCTTTTCAAACGTTTACCATTATTTATTAATTCTAGAGCAGCTCTTTCCGGAACATTCATCAAATCGGTAACTTCTCCTTTATACCAGAAGTAACTTCTTCCTAGAACGGTTTGGTCCTGATGCAGAAAGAGATCCCAATATTGTCCGGGAGATATCTTTAGCTGCTGGTGGTCAATCATAAGGGAGAAGAGAAATAATCTTTTTAATGATTTTTTCTTTTGGTTGAGTAGCATCAATTTCAGTGCCATATGTAAAGGAAGTGGATTTCTCATAAACTGCTTCAGTAGCATCTTTCCCGTGAGACTTCTCTCGGTGTGCATCTCTTTCTAGGCATACCTTTAAAGGTGCCCTGAGGGTAAAAATGAAATGGGGATAGTTGATCCGTTTTATCAGGTCTTCAATCTGTGACTTCCAATAGAAATTACCGTCAAAGATGACTGGTTTGCCTTTCTTTAAAAAAGAAATTGCCTTAGGAGCAATTATCTCGTTAACGTGAAGGAAACTCTTTTGGGAGATATATCCTTCTTCTCGGTCAGAAGTAAGATGATATTCATCCAATACTCTGTCTACTGCGAAATATTCTGCCTTTATCTTCTTAGCCAATTCTTGAGCGATAGTACTTTTTCCTGAGCCTAATGGTCCTCGAATTATTACAAAATAAGACATTTCATAAAAATAAAGAAAGAAGTATAAAAACTTAACTTCTCTTGAACTCAACTATCGAAAAGTTTAAATATATGACCCACTAAGTCATACCTGTGTGAGGCATAGATGCAAATACTGATTGACGGGTTGAACGTGTTTTATGATGAGAAGGTGAGGTTGGTCAAAACCCTGATGAAAAGAGAATCATCGAAGGAGTACCCTGAGCCGCTGAAGTGGGCGCTTCAAATGCTTTACTTTAACTGCGAGGAATGGATAGAGATATGCCGGATTGATAACTATCCTCACGAAGGAAAAACCGGAAGTCATGTTCATGTTTACGGAAGAGAGGAAATTAAGAAAGTTAAGCTTACCTTCCTAGAAGCGGATGAGGTTATCAAAGAGATTAGTGTACGAATATTAAAAGATGTGTTTAATGAAGAAATAAAATTTGAATAGGGGAGATAAAAATGGATTGTGAAATTAAAGTTGTCGGTTCGGTTAGCCAATATAATAAAAAAATCAATGAAAGAATAAGCAAGGGAACTTTGAATGGTCCGGAAAGAGGAATAGTAATGACTCCGGAAACTTTCAATAAGGTGTTCAGCCCGGAGAGAATAAAACTTTTGCGCAGGATCTACCAAAATAATGTTAATAGTATTTATCAATTGGCTAAAGAACTAAGAAAGCCTTACGAAGTCGTATTCAGAAATATAAAATATCTTGAAGGAATTGGATTAATTAATATCGTAGAAAAAGACCATAAGAAGATTCCACATCTTTCCTGCAAAATGTCCATAGACTTATTCACTAGTGCCGGGATTGAAACGTAAAACTCAACTTTTTCTATTTGCGGGTTCTTTCCGTTTTCTCAATTCTTTTTTAAGAAAAGTTTCTCTTTCTCTTAACAGCGATTGGTATCTTTCTGTAGTAATATCTCCTCGCTTTGCTAATCTTTGATAGAACTCATGTACTGGGACTATTCCCGAAGCTTCTTTCAATGCAACGAGATAATCCGCGAGAGAGAAGTCATCTCTTCTTAAATACAATTCTTCGTAAGCTGTGTAAACTCTAGTTGTGTGCTCTTCTATTAGAATCCTACCTGTGGTTGGATTCCGGAACAATAAATCACTATCATCAATAGACATTTTATCTCCAACATCTATTACCAAAAAATAAAACAATTAACTTCTTTTAAATTCGCCGGCGATGTCAATCAATTCAACATGGCCCAGGAATACGCCACGGCAGCAATATCGCTCCAATCCTAATGAGTCCATAATCTTCTTGACGTCTTCGCCCTTCTTCACTTTCTCTTGGAATTCTTCCCATAAATGTCCGACGGGTTTGCCGCAGGAAAAACAACGTATTGGTATTATCATCGTAAGGTTAAAAACTTTGGTTTATTTATAAACGTTTCTGCTTTCTGTTGGCTTTATCTCTCACCGGTTCATCTCTTCTTAGAGTTATCAGCAATCTTCTTCTCATCGGCCTTAACTCTTCGCTCTAATTTCTTGATATCTTCTTCTGGAGGAAGGTTTTCTGGAGCGATGTTATTCTTTGCCAAAACTCTTCTCATTTCTTTGTTGTTCTTAACGTGTTCATCAATAATTCGAGGTTCACCATGTAAATCATTTTGTTTATAGTAATTGTGAATTCTTTTCGTACATTTGTTCACAATTACTAATAAGCAAATGTGTGGATAATGTACTAATATTAAACACATTTGCTATAACATTAAAATTAGTGATTTCAGTGGCAAAATTCTTTGCAGCGATAGTAACTGTGGGTAAAAAATCAGCCAAAGGCCTGTTCTGAGGGACATTCAACTTGGTTTTCATCTGTTTGGTATCCTTCCCACCAAACAAGGCTTCATCACCTTTACTTCTGATTCGGGCAAATCCACTATCATCCACACCACGTTCATAAATAAGTTTAGATAGTTCTGTTTCTGAGGTGGTTAATCTGTCCATAATTTTTAACTTGTCTGTTTGTCGTATTTCAATCGCTTTCTTTTCTCTTTTTCTGGCTCTTGAAGATAATTCTCTGGACTAACTACTGCCTCTCCGGATTCTATTTCCACTTGCTTGCGGGCAGTACCGGCTATTTTCCCTCCGATTCTTGCTGCTACTTTATTCTCTGGCATTCTTTGAGCATTCTTGCCTCTGGCTATTTTAGTGGTAGAAGCTTCTCCCAGCATCGTGAAGATTAATTCTAAATCATTCATATGGTCACGAAGATTTTCCTTTTTCAATCCTTTGAATTTAGCATATTCTTTGGGTGTTTTATCAAAGGTTGCTTTAGATATTTCTGCGGTTAAAATGGCATATTCTTTATCTGTTTTAATGCCTCTCATCTTCCATTCATCAGTCAATTCATCTCTAATAGCAATTCCTCTGACTCTTTTCTCAATCCATTCTTCAGAATAGCCTTTGGCTTGGTAAATTTCTCTCATTCGTTTCTGAGCTAATTCGGGGTTTTGGATTTCTTGAACTCTTTCATAACCAACCCGAGCTAACCATAGTTTGAATGGTTCTGCTTTTTTAGAAGGAATTGATTGGATGATACGAAATAAGGATTCAGTGTTAGCACAATCAGTTTCTCTTAATTTCTCATCTTCGGCGGGTAATTTCAACTGTCGACAAAATGTCGATAGTTCAATTCCCCCCGATTCTGCTTCTCTTTGCTTCAATCTGTACCAATAATCTTTGGCATCTACGCTTTCAGTTAATGCACTAACAACATCCACTACTGAAAAATACCATTCGTCATTCTGCCAAATTCTTCTGATGTTCTTCCCTTCAAATACCACCAAAGCATTTTCCATTTTAACCACCTAATTAAGCTTAAAGCAGAGGTGGTTTATATACCTTAGCCGGACTTGCAAGAAATGAAGGGGAACTCTTCATTTCTGCACAGAAATAAGATAGTTTTCTTATTTCTTGTGACCAGTGGGTAGTGGCTCTTTTGGAACGGCTGAAACGGCAGAATCCCGAGATTAAGCCCCAACGGCACTAGACAGGATGTTTGTCCAATAGAAAGATCCGAAGGTCGGCGGGGCATGTTGATTACTCCATAGTAGCAAATTAATAGAAACCTTTAAATATTACCTCCATTCTTTAACTCTATTTTAATACGAAACAATTGAGGTAAACCCAAAATGACTTTAATGTTAGATATCCCAGCACAAACTCACAAAGAGTACGATTCCACTGAAGGCAGAAACGTGGATAGACTGCCCAAGATTTTTCAGAGAGACGGAAGAGAGCCGATGTTCATGGCTGATATTTTACAGCAACGTTCAGATGTTCGAAAATATGACCTATCTAAACCTGCTTTTAATGAAGTTCGTGAAGCTTGGTGGGGGAATTGGTTCTATAATGGAGATTTATGGTTGAGAGATTCTGCGACTAAAAGTGGAAAGATTGTTTGTTACGGCGCAGATGCTTTAGAATTATTAAAACAAATCTCCCCGCAAGACCAGTTGGTTGATAATGCTAAGGTTTTACCTAACGGATTCTTTGAAAGAGCGGAAGGGTTAGGATTAACTGCTAAAGACATTGAAAGATTGCATGGGAAAGGTTATACTCCTCGTGAAGCTAAGAAATCTCGAGAATGGAGATATCTGGCTGGAACCCAAGAAAGATTAGATCAGTATGTTGATGATGTAGTAAAAGAAACTGGCAGGACCAACGATTTAATGAATTTGTATTTTGGCGGAGTTTCTACCGTACCTACGGGGCGTCTGTGGTGTGTCTACAGTCGTTACGGCGGTTCGAGTGCTGACTGCGATTACGACCTTTACAGCAATAGTGGTCGTCTCGTCGGAGTAGCGCCGGAGGCGCATGTAGCGCGCGAAAAAAAGTAAGATTTTTATACTCTTTTCTTTTTCTTCTTGTCGTTCCGGCTTTGCCATCAATCAGATGGAAAAATAGAAGCTGGACTACACGTCTTTCCATGAAGGCGATTTAATCGCTATAAAATACAATCTTGACAGAGATGAAGGGATGGTGATATCTGAACATGGAAAGGCTACTTAGGGCCGTTTGTGGTATCTCAACAACCGCAACAACGATTCCAATGCTAACAGCAACAACAACCTGAACAACAATAATGGTCGTCTGGTTGGAATAGTCAAGCTCTTAAAGCCGGGACTTTTTGTAATTTGTATGGTTTCGGATGATGCTCTTTACCAAAAAATTTGTTCTTATGATAACTTAGAATTGGCTTTCTCCAAGGCTTCCTTAGGCAAATCTTCAAAACAGTATATGCTGGAATTTAAGAGTAACCTTTACCAGAATCTGTGGCAGTTAAGATATGAACTATTATTGCAAGTTTACCAACCCCGGCCATTGGAAACTTTTATCCTTCGTGATCCAAAAACCAGAAAGATTAGCAAATCAAACTTTAGGGATCGGGTGGTTCACCACGCTTTGTGCAACATTATCGAGCCCGTATTTGAGAAAAGCTTCATTTGTGACTCTTACGCCAACCGAATAGGTAAGGGTACACTTAAAGCGATTGAGCGCTTCGATTATTTTAAACGAAAGGTATCCAAGAACAATATTAGGAATTGCTTTGTCCTCAAGGCCGACATCAAACATTATTTTGAAACTGTTGACCATAAGATTTTACTTTCAATAATCAGGAGAAAAATAACTAATCCGCAAGTATTATGGCTGGTTGAAGTCATTTTATCCAATCACCACACCGATAGACTTGGTAAAGGGATGCCTTTGGGCAATCTAACCAGCCAGTTTTTTGCTAATGTTTATTTGAATGAACTAGACCAATTTGTCAAACACCAATTAAGATCAGAATATTATATCCGGTACGTTGATGATTTCTTAATTTTAAACAAGGATAGAGAAGTACTCTTGGAATACAAAGCGTTTATTGAACATTTCCTTAAAGAGCATCTTGGGCTAGAACTGCATCCAGAAAAATCAAAGATTATGAGGTTACAAAGAGGAATAATCTTTCTGGGTATGAGAGCATTCTTTCATTACAGAATTATCCGGAGAAAGAATACTCGTAAATTCAATCAGCGAATGAAAGAGTTGCATAGGCTTTATTCCAAGGGTTTAATCACTAGAGAAAAAGCGGTGGGATCCTTGGAAGGCTGGCTTGCTTACCTTTTCCATGCTGACACTTACAAGTACCGCCGAGACTTGCTGCAAAGGTTTGAGCAAAAATTCCCGCTTAGTCCAAACACAGCTATTACTAATCTGCAAAAACACGAAAATTACGTGCAGCAGATAGAATACCAGAAGTTGCCTTTCTCAGTACAAAAAACGCTTTATCTGTTCAAGAAAGAGTTAAACA
Organism: Candidatus Woesearchaeota archaeon; assembly: GCA_043797205.1. Classification (GTDB taxonomy): domain Archaea; phylum Nanobdellota; class Nanobdellia; order Woesearchaeales; family GW2011-AR9; genus JACRPH01. The sequence continues at coordinate 14,254 of JAZDQB010000001.1, read as the reverse complement.
TACCACAAATTTCCCAAGAGAGAAGATGTAAGGAATCAACTATCTGGCAGCATTTAGCTAATTTAATAGGGCATCATCAGCTTTCTATAAGAGATGTTCTTCCTGAAGATAAGATCAAGCAAATATTGCCTTGCATATTTACTGAGAAGGATTTGTTAAGGGACATAAAAAGCAGGATTAAAAACCAAGACCTAATGTATGATGAGATTAATTGTGTCTTAGCTAGTGTGAAAGTAAGGTGCCAGCCCAAACGTATCTTTTATCTGGTTAAATGGTATCAGAAGATTAATTGTTTTCGTAAATGTTATTCAGAACAGAAACAAAGAAAAGAATGTCGGAAGAAATTAGAATTGTTTGCTTCTCAAAATATCGGGTTAAGTATGAGAAAGAGAGATTTTATCCAGTTGTTTAACCAAGGTATGAAAATCTGTATTCTTCCAGAAAGAGAGAAGGAAAGATATGTTTCATGGAAAGAATTTACAGGAAATATTGAGGTTAAAACAAGGTAGTCTACTTTCAACGAATAAAGAGTAATAAAGTAACGGAAAAACAAAAAGATAAAAAAAATAACAACAACAAATCTTATCTGTAACTCTTCTGTCTCTTGGCTCTAGGCTTAGAGTCGTTAGGCTTAGAAACTTCGTTCTGTCTCACATCTGCTACTAACAATAAGCGGTCATAATCATAAAATACTTTCTTCAATCCTGCTTCGTGCTGCACTAAAGCTTTGGCAATAGCTAATCTGCAAGCGTCCGCTTGTCCATTAATTCCGCCTCCATCTACGAGAAGGTCGATGTTAACTTTCTTAGCTGTTTCTCCAGCTAATATTAAAGGTTCCATGATTCTTAAGCGCAAATATCTATTGCTGAAATTATCTAATAACTGGCCGTTTATCTTGACCTTTCCGTTTCCGGATTTAAGCGTGGCTCTAGCCGTGGCTTGTTTTCTTTTTCCTCGCGTGAGAATGTTTTTTTCCATGTTATAATTTACCACCTAAACTTTTGCATACTTCACCTAAAGTGATATAATTTAAATTAGGTAACTTTTTGTATGAAGCTCCTTTAACTGCTACCGTTTCCTTGCCTTGAAATTCAGCTGGAATACCAACGTAACACATCACTAAATCAAAAGCTTCTTTGCCACGAGCAGTTTTCCAAGGAAGCATTCCTCGGATGGTTCTTCTTACGGCACGATCCGGTAGTCTACTGAACTTGGCCGCTTTTAAAGGATAACCTTTACGCAAACGTTTATCTTTCTCTTGAGTTATAGTATTAGTTTTTCTTCCACTAATGACTATCTTTTCACAATTAATTACTACTACTTTTTCTCCTTGTAAGGTTTGTTTAGCCACTTCTGCCGCCAGACGTCCCAAAATCATTCCTTCACCATTATAAATTTTCATCCTAAGATCCTCACTTTCTTCCCTTCGGGATTTTTATGTAATAATTCTGAAATGGAATACACTTTACCTTTAGCTTCAGTTATTTTCTGCTTAGCTTCGGCAGAAAAGTTCATCGCTGCTACGTCCACTTTCTTTTTCAGTTCTCCTACACTTAACACTTTTCCTGGAACTAAAACCGTCTCTCCTTCTTGAGCAAATTGTTCAATCTTGTACAAGTTGACTTCTCTCCTCTGTCGGGAAGGTTTGTTTACTTCTTCTAATACTCTCTTCCAGAATCTACTTTTAATAGTGTGCGGCTGAAGTTCCGTAATCAACAATTTCAATTGGTAATTAGTCGGACCAGTGCGCTTGACCATTTTAAATTAATTTCTCCATCTCTTCAATTTTTTCAATCAATAGTTCTGCACTTTGAGTTAAGATTTCCTTGCAATTTAATTGTCCCCAGCTTTCCAGGGTAAAGATGAAATCTCCGCTTTCTTCTAAAGAAATATTCTTCTCCAAATCTACACACTGCTGGCAATCATTGCAATCATAAACTTTATCCTTAATCACTTCTAAAGAATTTCCTTTCAAGGCGAAAATCCCTTGCGGACAATGGCTGACTACTTTCTGCGGATCGGCCACTTTTCCGTTGATTTTTATTACCGGTTCACGTCGATACGAAGGTAATCCTGGAGTCCATTTAGCATGATTCTTACCTTGTCCTAAGATAGCAGTCATGGTTAAATCCATCTTTTGTTTAGATAATAATTTAGTCAAGGGCATTTTCGGATAAACAAAGATGCATTCGGGATCGGCACTTTGAACTTCTTCAGCATAAACATAACCTTTCTTGCTTGCTTTCAAAGTCATCTTCAGTTCGCACTTAGCACACCCTGCTCCAGCACATTTACATTTTTCTTTCAATTCATAACTTTTTAAATCAGTTTTAATTGGAGTTAAACCAATACGTAATCCTAACATCTCATCATAAAGCGCCGAGTCATTATCTTTAATCTCTAAGTCTTCTACGGCCAGAGTGGGAACTTCTTCTACAATCATTCTTCTAACAGTGTTGGCGAAGACTTCATCGCTATTTTTCAGCAAGAAAGAAATTTTGTTCTTCTTGCGTTCGTCCTTGATTTTTTCTAGTTTGATGGTCATCTTGGCTTCACCTTTATACTCTTCTTCCTCGTCTTCCGCCTTTCATACGGCAACCATTATGGGGTTCGGGAGTAACTTCTTCAATTCGGCCGATCCTGAATCCTTCTCGAGAGAAAGCTCTAATCGCGGCTTGAGCTCCGGGACCCACACTCTTAGAAATATTATTTCCTCCTCGTGCTCTTACTTTGATGTATAAACCATTAACTCCTTTTTCACGTAAGATTTCAGCAATTTTCTTAGCTGCACCTAAAGCGGCACTAGGAGAACTTTCTAAGCGATCAGAAGTGACCATCTGTCCACCGCTGCTTCGAGCTAGAGTTTCCGTTTCCGTAATATCAGTTACGGTAATGATAGTATTATTATAAGTAGATAAAATATGAGCGATGGCCCAGCGAATCTTTTGTTGCGGAAAAGAAGATTGATTCTGAGCATAACGATTCTCGCGCGGACCACGGGTGAAATTGTCTCTCATCATCTTCTCCCTCCTTGCCTTTTGATTGGTCTAACGGCACGGCCACCTTTCCGATCAAATCTTCTATCTCCTCTCTGACCTTCTTTATTTTCTTCTCCCTCTTTCTTTTCCGGAGCTGGAGCTCTCACAATAAGCACTCTTTCCGGATGATCTGCGTGGGATAAAGAAGAAGTATTCTTGAAATTAAGGGCACTTTCTTCTAGAATGGTTAACATGTAACCAGGAGAAGTAATTTCTTTAGCACCAGTGGAAACATGACGGTGAGTAATAAACTGCCGAGCTTGTTTCATGGTACGAGCGAACCCTTTTCTGAAAACTATACTTTGTAAGCGGCGTTCTAATACATCTTTTAATTGGATGCTAAGGACTTGATCCAAACCAGCACCAGCTTGCAATAAACCGTAACGCTGCAATTTGTCCATCATTTGTTTCTTTTCTTTCTCTCCTTGAGTGGTCTTGTCAGCGATTAAATTTTTAGCAATATCTTTGTACTTCTTTAAGAACGAACTGGCGATTAAGATTTCTTTATATTTAGTCAATCCATATTCCTTTTTTAAGGTCTTACCCTCTTCGATAGTAGACCTAATCCACGGATGAGCTAGGGGCGTATATTTCTTTTTGAGTTTTTTTGGATCTCCCATGAATGTTCACCTATTTCTTACCTTTCTCCTTACTGGCGGCAGGAGCAGCAGCTCCAGGAGTAGCTTTCTTCTTAGATACTCCTACTACTTTACCCTTATGTTTTCTGAAGTGAGCTTTAGTGCGTTGTCCTCTTACCGGAAGTCCGCTGATATGTCTTATTCCTTTTAAGGATTTGATTTTCTTTAATCTCTTTAGATCGTTATCGTGCACAAAAATTAAATTTCCGGTGATGAGATGTTTAGTTTCGTTAGTGTCATAATCTCGGCGGCGGTTGAACATCCAGGTGGGAATACCATTTTTTCCAGGATTATTGACGATAGTATTAATTTTTTCGGTTTGTTCGCTAGAAAGATAACCAGTTTTGGTTTTGATATCAACGTGAGCCAGCTTGCAAATAGTATCCGCAAAATTTAGGCCGATGCCCTTGATGTTAGTCAAGGCCACTAGAATAGATTTATTTCCGGGTAAATCAACATTGGCAATTCTGACAATATGTTTAAAATTGGGATCAATCTTATTTTCCGCCATTTTTACTTGTTTTTCCTCTATTCTTTAATTGGTAATCCAAGAATGAGCACATTAACTTCTTCCTGCGAAGAACCTGAAACTTGATTCAGTCCTAATGCGCGTTAACTCGGACTTTCTATTTAAATTTGGTGGATTATTTATAAAGGTTGCGGTAGGGTTTGAGGTGAAAGAATTAACATCTACTGGTTAAGTATTTTGAACTTTCTAAAATTCTGTTTAAGTTTACCGGAGAAACTTGTTCTGGATTCTTGCCCGAAAGAGTGGCTATATTGTGTAAAAAATCTAAATATTGTGGGGTAACCACAAATCCTTCCACAATGGGACTATAACGTATAACTTCGCTTTTATCAGCTATCTTTTTATATTTTGCTGGACATAAATTCGGCTTATCCATACTAACAATAGCTTCAACTCCCACCGGAATAATTAATCCCGATTCTACCAACTGTAAGTATTGTCTGTTTCTTTTACCTTCTGCTTTAGCGTCTTCTATACCAATACTTTTATAAGAAAGTAATCCGCGAGTATATTCTTTAATTCTAGTTAATAAATCGCGACGTAATTCTCTAACTCTTTCCATCCTTTCTGCTAATCCCGTCATTTGTTCTTGGACTAAATTTTCTAAGAAATCATGATGTCGATATCCGGTCCATCCGTCAAAATCACTAGCTGCTTTTTGGAAAGCAGTAGAGTCGTAAATATTAAAACCGTTAAGTATTCTCGTGATTGAATCTCTTTTTTTCTTATCTACTTCTTCAGTAATAGCTTTGTGTACTCTTAATGAAGAATTACCGCTGACAACTTCGTCGATACCCATGATTCTTACTGGTTGATCTAATCTGGCTATTTCATCTAAAAAATTGGCCATCCACAATCTCATAATTTGCTGAATATTTTCAATTCCACTAGAAGCAGGCATATAATAAACTTTGTCCGTCTCGAACTCCTCATTTACAATATGCATACAATCAATAAAAGGAACTGAACCCATCATTGGTGCAAGAATGATGTCGGGCTTACTTCCTATGAAAATTTCTGCAGCCCTACTCATCCCTTTTTCAAATGGTCCTAATGAATCTAATAAAGCCATGTTACTTCTGAAGGTAATATTATCTCTTTATAAACCTTTCGTTACTTTAAAGTAACAACCTCTTTAATATGATATAACTCCAAAATTAACTTAAAAATCAACGATTTACTCAATAAAACTCTGTAGAGAAAGGTTGATCAAATTCTCTTTGGCTTGGGCTTCCTTGAAAGCCGGTTCCACTTTAAAGAACATTTGGTCGTTGCAGAAGCTTCTGACCAACGGAATTCCTTTAGAAACCAAAGAGGAGATGCATTCATGGACAATAGCGGGAGAAACTCCTGCTCTTTCCGAGATTTCGCGGTAAGAAAGAGCAATCTCAGCGGTGTATAAAGTTAAGAACACTTTTTTCTCCATCTGGTTTAAGGGAGTTACGGTCTGCTTAACGGTAGTGGTGGAAACTTCTGCTCCCATTTGCACTTTATCTAATCTTTTAGAAATCTTTTCTACTTTTACTTCGATCTCTTGCAAGTAATCGAATAAGGATTGTATTTCCTGCGTATTATCATTAATAGAAGTAAGGTGCTCTTCCAGAGCCTGTTTAACCTTTTTCAGTTCAACGCCGATAACTTTGTCAACTTCATTCATTCTCTAGTACCTGTTTTTAGAAGGCAGAAAACACCATTCCTGCCTCTTTTCTACTATCCACTCCCCGTATAAAAACCAATCTCTTGGGATTTAAATAGCTTTCTGTATCACTAAAGAATGGTTGGAAAACATATATAAAGCGAAGAATTACTTTAAGTCAAATGTCCTTCCGCTCCCAGAAAGAATTGGAAATTGAACTTTCTCACTTAAAAGATTTTACTACTCCTTCCGCTAAACTGGAGCAATATTCTACTCCTTGCCACATTGCGGCAGAATGGATCTGGAGTATGAGCATGAAAGGAGAGGTTGCCGGGAAAAGGTTCCTGGATGCTGCTTGTGGTCCGGGAATTCTAGGTTTGGGATTATTATTGTTAGGGGCGAAAAAAGTTTCTTTCTTAGATAAGGATCAAGCCGCAATAGATCTCTGTACAGAAAATTATCTTCATCTCAAACAGAAATATAAATTGGGACAGGCAGAATTCACCGTAAAAGATGTTTCTGAATTCGAAGGAGAAGTGGATATCGTGGTGCAAAATCCTCCTTTCGGCACTAAAGACGAACATGCTGATAAACGTTTCCTAGAAAAAGCTTTCACAGTTGCTCCTATTATATATAGTATGCACAAAGCATCTACCCTCAAATTTATGGAAGCGATTGCTCAGGATTTTGATTATCGCATCACCGAAGAATGGCATTTCGATTTTCCGATCAAAGCCAGTTTCTGGTTTCATAAAAAGCCCGTTAAGAAAGTAGATGTAATTCTGTTTAGGTTGAAGAAAGAGAAGTAGATTTGTTGGTACTGAAAACAAAAAACTCTTAAAATTAATAATCTGTTTGTATTACCAACAAACTAACTCCACTTCACAAAATTATCTTTCTTGCGGTTGATGAAGAATAAAGTGACAAAGAAGGTTATCACCAAAACCACAAAACCAATTTTACTGTTGCTTTGGAAATAACCCAAAGTAGCGGCAAAAGTGGCAATCATGCTGCCCATGAACAAGCCCATGATGATGGAATCTTGGAAAGGGACGAATAAAGCCAATAACAATATCACTAGGTTGAATAAAGCGATAAAGACATATTTCCAGCCGTCATAAGCATTCTTAGCTTTTTCCCATTCTCTCTGCGCCACTTGATATTCTTCGGTGCATTTCTGTTGTTTATCATTAATAGCGGTAATTTCCGCAGAAGTAGCTTTATCGCTAGTAGAGGTAGGATATTTGGCATAACAATCAATGGAAGGCTGATAATAAGAATCCATTCCAGTATATTTTGGAAAGAAAACATTTGCTCCCAAGAAAACCATGGGCACATAGATTAAAATGATAATCAGAACGTATAATAATTTGGTCCAATTCATAGAAAGAAGTAAATTAGTGGTGTTTATATTTGTTTTCTTTATAGTTTTGTTCTTATTGAGAAGACTGAACATTTATATACCTCCAAATATTCCTTCTAGAAGAGGTTTAACATAGATGAACAGCTCCTGGAGAATTGCCCGAATTTTCGGGATAGATATCAAACTGCACCTGACTTGGTGGTTCGTATTCGTATTGGTCATCTGGTCGCTGTCCAGCTCTTTCTTTCCCCAATTCTTTCCCGGATATGGAGCAAAAACGTATATTTTCATGGGAATCATGGCCACGATTCTGTTGTTCCTGTCTGTTCTTCTGCATGAATTGAGCCATTGCTTGGTGGCCAAGGCCCGAAGGATAAGAGTAGAAAGTATCACTTTATTCTTCTTTGGGGGAGTAGCCGGAATCAGCGATGAAGAGATTTCTCCCAGTTCAGAATTGCTGATGGCCTTAGCTGGCCCTATTTTTTCTTTAATACTCGCTGCCCTATTCTTTGGAATTACTCTTTGGACCAAAAGTGCTACTTGGATAGCAATTTCTTTCTATCTCTATCAACTAAATTTAGTTTTAGCTTTATTCAATCTAATTCCTGGCTTTCCTTTAGACGGGGGAAGAGCTCTACGTGCCATACTTAACTGGCACTATCGCGATTTAAAGAAAGCGACTAAGATTGCCGTATTCGGAGGAAAGCTCTTTGCGGGAGTGTTAGTTTTCTTTGGCGTAGTTCAATTATGGAACCAAACTAGTTCCGGATTGTGGCTTTTAATGTTAGGTGGATTTTTGTATGTGATTGCTGGAGCCAGTTATGAACAGGTTCTGTTCAAAGAGGTGTTGAATAAAATATTTGTAAGTGAATTAATGGTTAAACAGATTACCTCTCTAAAACCAACCCAAAAGTTTTCTGAATTTACTCAGAAGTATTCTAATTCCGAAGAAGAAGTTTTTCTGGTTAAGGATAAGAATTTTTTTGGAATCTTGGATGCGCGTCGAATCCAGAAAACCTCTCGCGAAGCGCAAGAGAAGATGGTTCTAAAACAATTGGCTCTACCTTTGAATACCGTCAGGGGGCTGCAAAAAGAAGATAATGCTTATACTGCTTTCAAGTGCTTTGCGGAAGAAAATATGGAAATTCTTCCGGTTTATCAGAAGAGTAAGGTAATAGGATATTTGACTCGTCGAGTGCTGATGCATCGCTTAATCTGGAGCTTGAAGTACGGGGTGCCAGGTAAAGTAAGTAGCAAGTTTAATAAAAAGAGTTCTCCACCACAAAAAAAGAATGAAACCCCTAATCCTCTCCTCGCTTCAGAAACTCATCGGACATAAATTTGTTGAGATTGTTCTGCGTGGTAATTCTGCCATCGATTCGGCTCTTTCTCTTTTCTCTGAAGGAAAATTGATTTTGATTCCAGAAGAAGGAGGATGGGTCCATTATCAAAAAGCGCCGAAGAAATTGGGATTAAAATCATTGGAAGTGAAGTGTAAGGATGCTAAAATCGACTTAGTGGATTTAAAAGAGAAATTAGAAAAAAACTCTTGTAGTGCTTTTATTTATCAGAACCCTGGAGGATATTTTGCTGAGCAGCCTCTAGAAGAAATTTATGATTTGTGTCAGAAGAAAGGTTGTTTAGTGATTTTGGACGTTTCTGGAGCGATTGGAACCAGACTTTGTGAAGGGAAATATGCAGATATTCTCATCGGTAGTTTTGGAGAATGGAAATTGGTAGAAGCCAAAGGAGGAGGATTTATTTCCTGCAAAGAGAAGAAGCTGTTTGATAAATTGAAATTAAATGTTTTGGAAGATGAACAACAGTTGGAAGTCATTTCTCAAGAATTAAATCGCTTGCCTCAAAGAATCAAATTCTTACTGGAGAAAAGAAAACAAATTCTTTTTGATTTGAAAGATTTTAATATTGTTCATCCACTAGATTTGGGATTCGTAGTAGTGATTAAGTACAAAAATGATACGGAAAAAGATAAAATTATCACCTATTGCAAGGAGAATCAACTTCCTTTTACGGAATGTCCACGTTATATTCGTCTGAATCAGAAAGCTATTTCGATTGAAGTGAAACAACTACCAAATAGGTAGAAACCTTTTTAAAGTGTTACTTTCACGTAGTATCTCATGGTAGATAATATTGATTCTTATCTTCAACGATTCTGTACTAAGTTTCTCGAACCAGTTTTTGAACCGATAGTGAAGATGGGTTATGAAAGTGATTTCAGAAACAATTTAAGCGGGCTAGCAAAATATCGGGGGTATGCTGTTCATAAGGAAGGAGAGTTGTTTCCTCGCCCTTTCGTCCGCCAGAATCCTAACGGAAGTTTAGATGTAATTCTTGGGGAGAATATTTTACAGTTACACTTTGACGAGAAAAGGTTTACTAAATTTGGTGTTTCTTATCTTCAAGTCAAGTCCAAAACGGAGTTGACCGAATTGATTGAACAATATTCTGATTTGTATCAACAATATCAAGTAGCGACACAAAGCGGAGCAGAAGTGCAAGAGTTGGGAGATACTAGAACATATGTTAAACTTAGAAAGTATTTGGGAGCAGCAGTTGGCGGTGTAATTGGAGCAGGGGCAGCTTTTGGCTTCTTAGAGGGGGATATCGTTCGAACGGCTACTGAAGTAGGGGTAGGTGGAGTTGGATATTTTCTCGGCGGTTATCTAGCTAAACATAGAATCTCCAGTATGACTGGGGAGCATCGAAAAGCGATGGAAGAATATGATTCTAAACAGAGACAGTTATGTGCAAAGTATGCTCGTAGAACCCTAACTGGTAGAGATGGATTGATAAAAGCCTTCTCTTGATTTTTAAACGGAATTCAGTTTAGATCTTTTGATATTCGAAAAGTTTTTAAGAAGAAAAATTATACCTCTTTTCTTCATGCCGAATCATCTAGCGGAGAGAGTGGAAGGGTTGTGCCGAAAGTATTTTGATCAACAAGCTGATTCGACTGATTTTAAACTATTACTTCTTCCGGTACTTCAAGAAGCAGGATATCTTCCGTTTGAAAGGAATCAGAGGGAAGATACTTTCTATGTCCGTTGCGATAGAGATGGGAAGATTGTAGTGGTTTCCACACAAGACTTATTCAAGAACGAAATCCAACCCGCAGCAGAAGTGGAAGACAGAGCAGAATTGTCCTGTGTGGTTCTTTCTGCTGCGAAGGAAGTGGAGGAGTTGGTGGATGATTATCATAATTTGCAGAAATTAAAAACAGCGCAGGAATCTTTTACCGAAAAGCCGGATTCTTCTTTCACTGAATATCCTATCGTTCGGGAAGTGATTAATTTTGGACGAGAAGTTCTCCCATATAGAATGACTCATTTCATCGCTAATTCTCCTCGTTTTCAAAGATATGCTCAGCTAGGAGCAGTAGGTGCAGCAGGTTATGTGGTGGGGGCGGTGGTAGGAATAGTGGCAACTGCAGCAATGACTGATTCTATTATTGCTATGGGGGCAGGTGGATTAGTGGGGAATAGGTTGGGGATGGGAACAGCAGTAGGAATCCGTTTATATCATAGAAGAAGAGATCAAAAAAATAATGAAGAATTAAGGGTAGAATACCACCAAGCTTTGATCCAATTCCAGGAAAAGTACGGTTCTAGAGCAGTTATGGGTCGAGAGGGGTTGATGTTAGCTTTTGAGAGATAATTCCAAAAAAGAAAGAGTTATAAAGAATCGGCGTTTATTTCCTTTTATAAACCAGCGAGGTATTTCCCATGAGTACTACCAATTTTATTAAGAAAATATTTGACCAGCAAATCAGCGAAGAAGTGCATGCTGCTTTTACCCGTTATTCTTTAGGTGAGTTTGAAAAAGAGCCGATGGAAGTTAAAGTTAGCAAAAAGGAGGTTAAGATCCAGACCGGTTTTGAATATCTGAACTTCTTTCATCGCTTCTTGACTGAAAACTTGAAAGGAGAAGTAGAAATTGATGGAAGTATTGAATCAGTCAGAGATATTTCTCCCACTTTTAAAAAATATAATATTAACTTCGAGGATAAGAGTCGTTTCGGTAAATCGGGGAAGAAATATATGTTCACTACGAAAGTTTCTACCGACACTTACAAAAAATTAGTGGAAGAATTGTTTGGAGAATATCTTTTATTCAATGTTAATTTTACTGGTGGAAAGTTGAAAGTTAAAAAGCAGAACACTCCTAAGTTAGGTTCGCCCACCAATCATTTTGTTACAATTATCATCCCTTTAAATCTTCTATCTGCATTAAAAGCAGATTACTTGTTTGATGTAGAAGCTAAAGATTTTACTGCATTGACTATCAACAACAACTATCACGTCAACAATATTAACCTTGATGAAAAGATGTTGATGAAAGACGCCGCTTTAGCTAGAAAACAAGCTACGCGGGAAGGAGAGATTCATCGTCGAGTAACGGTAGATGGTAAAGTAGTTAAGGATTATAAGATTAAATTTAAAGTTTGATCAAATCGATATTTTAATTTTCTTTTTGAATGTTTTTTCTACATTAACAGAAATTTCTTTTTGCAATTGCTCCAAATCAATCTTCTGCAACTTCTGTTGCAATTCAAGAAGTATTTTATCTTGACGAGGAAGATCCTCTTTTAATTGCTGAATTAGAAAATATTCTTTTTGCAATTTTTTAGCAGTAGGATGATGTGTTATTTCTTTAACTAGTCTTTCTTTCTCTTGTACTAACTCTTTCCATTTCTTTTTCAGTTCCTTTAACTTATCTGGAGATTGAAGTTGGTCTAAATAATTTTTCTGTAATTTGTCTTCAAACTTTATTCTTCCTAACTTTAAGGATTCTTTTAGTGCTTCCAAAATAGAAATAATCTGCAGTTCTTCATCTTCTTCAAAAGCTTTGACGCTGTCAGTCAAGTAAGATTCTAAAAGCTTGTTTTCTGCAGAATATTGGAATTTTCGTAGGGGCTTGCTGAGCTTGAAGATAAAAGCATGCACTTCTCGTTCTGTATTTTCTAGTTGTGCTTGCAGCTGCTGCTCTTTCTCTTTAAGATTTAAATAAATATTATACTCTTCGCTTCCCAATAACTTTTTCTCTTCTTCTTGCGCTTTTTTTTCTTGCGCGGATAGTTTTTGCAATATCTCTTGAACTTCTTTTATTTTTATCAGCAGATCTTCTTTTTTATTCTTTTCCTGCACGAGTTCTACAAAATTCTGCTTGATTTTTTGCATTAAGATTAAGTCTTTGGACTTTTGCTCGCATTCTCGCAGCAGGCTATTGATGTTTCTTAACACCTTCGCGATCTCGTCCACTTCTTCATAGAACAGATGTTTAGCAGCATGATAGCTCTTTTCCGTAAAATGGGAAAACTGATTCATTTTTTGGTTTAAATCGTGGTTGAACTCTTGAGCTTTTTTTAGATCTTCCAGCGAAGTAAAGAGTAAATCTGCTGGAATTACCATTTTTTCTGCAAAGTTTTCTACTGCTTGCAAATAATGCTGTCTGTTCCCTAAAACAATAGTTTTAATTCGAGGATCCATCCTTTTATGTTCTTCGGAAATCTCTTTCTCGCGCAGGATTTTAGTTTTTTCTTGCAGTTCTGGTTTTAATTGAGATAATTGCCGGAAATACTCTGGAAGGTAACGGGCGAAGTGCGATTGGGCTACTTCTTTCTCCAACCACTCGAGAAAATGGGAAGAACTCAATTCTAGGATTACTTCTTCTGGCTTTTGGAACAAATTGGTGAGGAATTTGAGCATAACTTCTCATAGTAATTGTGATTTAAGAACTTTGTGGAGGAGAAATGGTTATTAAGGAATTACCTTCTCAAAAATTATTCTGGCTTCTTTGATTCCTTCTTTCCCTCCTTCGTGATAAGAGATTATTCCCCCTCTAACATACAATCCTTTCAAGAGATAAACCGTTCCCACTGTTCGGATAGCAGAACGCTCTCTTTTATCTTCCATTTGTCTTTCTGGGGTTGGTTGATAATTTAGATTAACAATTAGGTAATTTATTCCGATAATATTTGATAAATCTTTATGATTTCTAATAAATTCTTCGGTCCAAGCCGTAGCTGCTTCCCTATTCATCGCTTCTCCTTTCTTCAAGCTTAATCCGAATGCGATCCTTATCCCAAATCCACCAATCCCAGCCACTGGCGAGATAGAATTCTGGCGGCTTAAGGTCCAGTAGGGATGCACAAATTCAAAATCCCGGACGTATAAATGTGGAATTTTAGCATTTGCTTCTGGATCTGCTGCTTCGGGTTTATTTTTAAGGAAGAACTGTAGAGGAGACCTTATTTTTCGTTCAACAAGATTATCCACAATATCTCTTTCTTCTCCTAATTTGAATAATACTCTTTCTAAAGATATTTTTGTTGTAGTTGGTTCATCCATTTTTCTTTCCTCTTCTAGAAACCACCTTTTTGCTCTTTTCTAACTATTGCTCCAAGACAAATATATACTTATCTGCTAAAAAACACGCGAAATGCGATAGATTTATAAATAATAAGCGTATTATGCGTGAAATGCGGTCGGAAAACATTCAAACTCCCCCCTACGAGCCGGGAATTGTCTACGGAAAGACTTATTCTTTGGACCAGTACGACCGCAAAATTATCAAGGAATTGGATCAGAATGCCCGTAAACCTCTGAGCGAACTCTCTAAGAAGGTAGGTCTATCCCGAGATGCTATCCGTAACCGCATTCAAAAATTGATCAAGAATAAGATTATCGTGGCTTTCAAACCAATTTACAATTCTCCCAATATGGGTTTTCCCATTATCAATTATGTCTGTTTCTCATTATACAACCCCAGTGACGAGCAGGAAAAACAGTTCGTTAAGTTTCTCAAAGGGCACCGCAACGTCACTTATATCGCCAGCCTGATTGGCAAATGGGACTTTATTATCGACGTGATGGCGGAAAGCCAAGGGCATTTTGATAAGATTTTGAAAGATATCCGCCATCGCTTTCCCGATTTGATTAAAGACTATGAAATATACGGGGTGTTGCAGGAATATGAGTATGAAGAACATGGAAAGCTGGTGTATTTGTAGAGGAATTTAAGTTTTAT